>JAZQTZ010000055.1:0-29123 GCA_045631105.1 Acutalibacteraceae bacterium | reverse complement strand
GAGCTTGAAAGCTTCGTTTACGAAGAACTCGATGATTGCGATTGCTGCGATGATGACGACTGCGATTGCGGTTGCTGCGGCGATGACGAAGAAGAATACTACGACGTTGAATGCCCCAGCTGCGGCGAGGTTATCTGCGTTGACAGAGACATTCTTGAAGAAGGCAGTATCTGCTGCCCCAATTGCAACGAGCTTCTCGAGTTTGAAGTTGATTGCGATTGCGACGATTGCGACGACTGCGAATAATTTTAAAAATGACGAAACCGCTCTGCATATGCAGGGCGGTTTTTTTGTTTGCAAAAATAAAAAAGAGCATCGGATTTGGGCGACATTTCATAAGGAAGTTAAGGTTTTTATTGATTCTTTTCCGTTAATACTTCATGAAAAAATTACGTAATACACAAAGTATTACGGGATTTTTGTCGGTTCGTCTGAACGAAAAATAACCTAATAAAAACTGCTTCGCACCTTAAACATGGATAGTTTGGATATAGAACAAGGCAAAAAGCGCAGAAATCCTTGACGGATTTCGAGCATTTTTAACGCAGTTATATGCCAAAATATCCTGTTTTAAGGCTTAAATTCCTTATGAAAGGTCGCCCTTACTGCACCCTTTTCTTATTTTTTCAGCGGCAAAACTGATATTTTGTTGAAGAATCTGTTGAAAATTTCAATGCCTGAAATGAATGTAATCGGCACGGCAAGCAAAACGGCGAGCCATTCGTCAAACGAAGGTGCAATGCTTGCAAGCAGACTGCGGATGTCGAAGCTGTAGTAGAGAATATAGATGAAAATATAGTGGAGAGCATAAATCGGAAGAGTGCGCTGACCGAATTTTGCGGCAATTCCGAACTTTGTTTTTTCGGGAGTGAGAACGATTACCGCATAGCTTATCAGAGCCGAAACAGCGTAGTTGCCGAGCCTGAAGAAGAAGCCGAATTTTGCGCAGGTGCCGAGCGTTGAAAACGGGTTGACGCCCGTGAGAAGAGGTCTGAGCCAATAAAATCTTTCGCCAAAGAAAACAGCGAATACTATCAGCGCCGCAATTATAACCCCTGCCGCAATTCTTGCCTCACGCTTTTTGCAGTGCTCCTCAATTTTCTTGATGTCAAGAAGATAGCCGAGGTAGAAATAAGGGTAGAAAGCGATGATTCTTGCAACCGATAAAAACGTTCCGATTTCTTTGTCATAGCCCGAAAGACAGGCGAGGAGAATGCTCAGCGGAAGAATATATTTCGGCGAAAAATCTTTGATTGCGATTGTGATTAACGAATATGCGAAGAGCACAAACATAAACCAAGGCAGACCGCCTTCGCTTAAAACGCTGAATTTAACGTTGCCGTAGTGCAGGGCGGAATAAATCCAGAGAATAAATTTGATAACGATGTAAAGCACGAGATAGCCTGCAATTCGGTCTTTTCGCTTTTCGTTGATTGTTCTTTTTGCAAACAAACCCGAAACGAAGATGAAAAGAGGCATATGAAAAGTGTAAATCGCCATGAAAAGTGCCTTCATTGCGCCAGATTCTTTAACGTGAAGGTCGGCAATGTGACCCACAACAACGAGAAATATCAGAAAAAATTTGAGAATATCCCATTTCTGAATTCTCTGAAGCGATTTTTCAGCCATATATTCACTCCTTGAAGTTTTTTGCCATTATAACACAATGTTCAATTCTAATCAATACTGCGTTTTACAATGGCGATTCTGAAATGAATAATTAATAATGAAAAATGAAGAATTGAGGGTGGGCGTTGCCCACACCCGTTTATATAAATCGGTCATAGGCGAAGCCTTTCCTTAATTATTCATTATTCACTTTTCATTCTTCATTACATGGCGGGGGCTTGTTCCCGCCGTTGCATTACACACGGCAATTCGCCGCCCCTACATTTTCCGATTTGCTGTTGAAAAATTCATTATTATGATGTAAAATAATAAAATAACCTTTTAAGGAGTGATTAGCATGAATTATAAATACAAAACAAGCGGCACCTGCGCACGCTCAATCGAATTTGAGCTTGAGGGCGGCAAGGTGAAAAACGTTCGCTTTGAGGGCGGCTGCAACGGCAACCTCAAGGGCATCGGCTCAATCGTTGAGGGCATGGATGCCAAAGACGTTATCGCAAGGCTTGAGGGTATCAGATGCGGCTTTAAGAGCACTTCATGCCCCGACCAGCTTGCAAAAGCATTAAGAAAGGCTGTTGAAAATGGATAACAAGAAAAATATTAAGCTCACTTTTTACGTTGTTTGCGGTCTTCTTCTCGGCGCACCTTATATCTGGCGCATCGTAAAGCTCGTGCCCGAAATTCTTGAAAAGCTTCCGAATGCGGTTGAAATTCTTTCTGCCGCAGGCTTTGCGGTGCTCGTTATCGCTTCGGTTGCGGTTGCATTTAAGCTCGGCGAAGCTCTCTGGATAAGAATTGTCAACGTTTATTCCGCTGTCGGTCTCGCAATCAGCATTGTGACCATGATGACCCGTGCTCTCGGCGTTTCAGAGATGTTCGACGTTCTTTTTGAGCTTATCTGCGCTCCCTTCTACGGCGTCAATTCTCCTCTTGCCGTGACGGTGCTGATGATTGTTATTTCAATCACTTCATACGTTTTCCTCGGCAGAATGCCCGCTAAAAAATCCGACTCGAATTGAGGATAAAAATGTCTAACAAATCCAACCTTAAAACAAATCCCGATGCCTGCCCGCTTGCCAAAAAATGCGGCGGCTGTCAGCTTCAGAACATGACTTATGACCGTCAGCTCCGCTGGAAGCAGGCAAGATGCGAAATCCTGCTCAAAAGATTCGGCAGAGTCGATAAAATCATCGGCATGGAGAATCCTTATAACTACCGCAACAAGGTGCAGGCGGCATTCGGCAGAACAAAAAGCGGCAAAATTATTTCAGGCGTTTATCAGTCGGGCAGTCACAGAATTGTTTCCGTTGATTCGTGCATGACCGAAGACAAAATTGCCGATGAAATCATCGTTGATATCCGCAACATGCTCCCGAAATTCAAAATCTGGACGTATGATGAAGACAAGGGCACGGGTTTTCTCCGCCACGTGCTCGTCAAAAGAGGCTTCACAAGCGGTGAAGTGATGGTTGTGCTCGTCGGCTCAAGCGGATTTTTCCCCATGAAAAAGAAATTCACCGCAGAGCTTCTCAAAAAGCACCCCGAAATAACAACCGTTGTGCTCAACATAAACCCAAAAAACACAAATCTTGTGCTCGGCGATAAAGAAGAAGTGCTCCACGGCAGCGGATATATCGAAGACACCCTCTGCGGCAGGGTTTTCAGAATTTCGCCCAAGTCGTTTTATCAGATAAACCCCGTGCAGACCGAAAAGCTTTACGGCAAGGCAATGGAGCTCGCTCAGCTTGACAAATCAACAACCGTGCTCGATGCTTATTGCGGAATCGGCACAATCGGTCTTGTTGCCGCAAAAACAGCAGGCAACGTTATCGGCGTTGAGCTCAACCCCGATGCGGTCAGAGATGCAGTTTCAAACGCAAAGCGCAACAATGCGGAAAATGCGAGATTTTATTGCGCCGATGCAGGCGATTTTATGCAGGAGCTTGCGCTCGCAGGCGAGAAATTCGACGTTGTTTTCATGGATCCGCCCCGCTCGGGCAGCAGCCGAAAATTCATCGATTCGCTCGCAGTTGCCGACCCCAAAAAGGTTGTTTATATCTCATGCAACCCCGAAACCCTCGCCCGTGACCTCGATATGCTCGTCAAAAAAGGCTACAAGGTCAGAAAAATCTGCCCCGTCGATATGTTCCCTCACACAAATCATATCGAATGCGTGGTGCTTTTGTCCAAAATATAAATCAAAAAACCGTTTGAAACTTCAGTTTTCAAACGGTTTTATTTTTTGTTTACTCAAGCATTCCGTATTTGACTTTCACACGCTCGAGCTTTTCAAGAAGCGGTCTGCCGAAAACGAACATCATAAGTGCGGTGCAGATACCCTGACTTACATTTACGGGGAATCCCGATGCAAGCGATGCTGAAACGGTTGTCAAACTGATTTCGGGCATCATAATGAAAACGTGAGCTGAATCGAGCAGAGGTCCAATCCAAAGCACAACTGCAAAGAATCCTACGATTGCCATAATCCACGGCTTTTTCGGGATTTTGTTTTTGATAAACACAAATCCTGCGAGCATTCCGCCTGCGCCGTAAGCCATCATCTGCCACGGCATATATGCACCTTGTCCATAAAAGAAATTGCTCGCAAATGCTGTGATTGCACCAACGATAAAGCCTGCTTCAGGTCCGAATGCAATGCCCGTGAGCATAATTATCGCAAATGCCGCCTTGAAGTGAGGAATCGGAATTGCAACTCTGCCGATAACCGCAAGAGCAATCATCACCGCAAGAACAACAAGCTCTCTTGCCTGCGGTTTTCGTTTTTCAAACATCATGAAAAACGGAACGGAAAGCTCGGCAATGATGAGCACGCCCGTTATGTAATATCCCTTGCCCGTGAGCTTATCGCCAAGAAAAAGGGTCAGCGGAATCAGAGCAAGGAACACAATCAGCATTGCAACGTTTGATTTCTTCATTGTGAGCCTCCCTTGTTTCTGCGGTAAAGCTCAACAACGTTTTCAGCCGTGACCGCATTTGTGAAAACGTGCTTGCTCATGCGGTTTGCGGCGGTTGTGTAGAAACTGTTGCCACCGAAAAATTTCTGCGGTGTGTCGGTTGTAAGCACCTGACCGTCGAAGAACATGCTCACTCTGTCGGCATATTTTGCGCAGAATTCAACGTCGTGAGAAACCATGAGAATCGTTATTCCCTGCTCTTTCAATTTATTGAGAATTGATGCAAAAGTTTCCTTGAAAAAGCTGTCCATTCCTTTTGTCGGCTCATCCAAAAGAAGAATTTTCGGCTCGGTGAGAAGAACTTTTGCAAGAGCAACTCTTTGCTGTTCGCCGCCCGATAAATCATAGGGATGATTATTCATAAGCTCTGTAATCTGACAGATTTCTGCAACATCGTTTAACTTGTTCTTATCCTTCGTCATTTCCGAAAGCTCATCAGAAACTTTATTTTTTACAAACAGACTTTTGGGGTCTTGCGGAAGCATTGAAATGCAGTTTCTGAAAAGCTCACCCGATTTGAATTTGCTGACGGATTTTCCGAAAATCTTGATTTTTCCACGATACGGTTTGCAGATTCCGCAGATTGCTTTGAGCGTTGTGGATTTTCCTGCACCGTTACCGCCAACGATTGCGGATATTGCTCCCAGCGGCACTTCAAGGCTGACACCTCTTAAAATATCGGGGGTATCTTTTTCATATCTGAACCATAATTCCTTGAGCGACAAAGCAGGATTTTCAATTTCTTCATCAATATTTTCGCAAGGAATTTCTTCGATTTCGGGAGCAGATGAAAATTCTCTGCTGAGCCATGACCTGCCTTCTCTGACCGTCAGAGGGCAGTCGCCGTTGCCGTTTGCGTTATAGAAAACACGAACGGGAGTGGGCATTGCGGTGAACATCGGATTATTCTGTTCAAACAGCAGTTTGCCGATATTTCTCGGTGTATCGTCGGCAATGATTCTGCCGCTGTCCATCACAATCGCTCTGTCGGCATAGGGGAAGATATCTTCCAATCGGTGCTCGGTTATGATGACTGTTGTGCCGAGTTCGGTGTTGATTTTGCGAACGGTATTGAGGAAATCCGAGGCGGCAATGGGGTCAAGCTGACTTGTCGGCTCATCAAGAATGAGAACTTCGGGTTGCATTGCCATGATCGAAGCGAGGTTGAGAAGTTGTTTCTGACCGCCCGAAAGCAAGGCAACGTCTCTGTGAAACCAATCCTGAATGCCGAAATAGCAAGCCATTTCTGCAACACGGGAACGCATAACCTTTTGTTCGCATCCGAGACTTTCAAGACCAAATGCGAGTTCGTGCCATACGTTATCAGTAACAATCTGGTCATCGGGATTCTGCATAACGTAGCCGATTTTTGATGACTGCTGACGGTTGTCAACATCTTTCAATGCAACATCGTTAAAATAGATTTCACCCGTTCTTTTGCCGTGGGGCGTGAGAACGGTTTTGAGATGACGGAGAAGAGTTGTTTTCCCGCTTCCCGATTTTCCGCAGAGAACGATATATTCGCCTTTTTCTATTTTCAAGGACACGTTATCAAGGGAGAGCTTTTCGGCTGTCGGATACGAAAAGCTTAAATTTTCGATTCTGAAATTTTCCACTCTGTAACCTCCTTGACGTTGAGAATTGTCGGTATCAGAAGATAGCCGAGATATGCGATGAATCCGATTATGTTAAAACCTTTAATCGGTGTGATATTTCTTTCAGGTAAAAACTCGGCAATCATTCCGCCGTTTGCGGCAAAAAAGATAACGATGCCGAGCAAAACAAGCATAACCGCCGTCAAAACACAATCAGTTTTTGTCATTCGGTAAATCATGAAGCTTGTCCGTTTTGCCGTGCCGTAGCCTCTCGAACGCATTGAATCGCTCGTTGTGATGCTGCCTTCAAGCGCCCATGAGGTGAGAACTCCGATAACCGTCATTCCCGAATTGAGCTTATCTTTGAAAGACGCCTTTTCCGTTCCTTTGCCGATTGAATTGCGCACTCCGATAATCTGCTTTGCTTTTTTCAGAAGATTCGGAATCATGCGTAAAACCATGACCAGCAAAAGAGAAAGTGACGGCGACAGATTTGCGAAAAGGCAGGTGAATTTGTCGCCCGTGAGCACCTTTCCGTAGCATCCAAACCAAAGAAGCATCAGCACAAAAGTTGCCGCAACCGCAATGCCGTAAATCAATGCTTCAAGAGTGTAGGGTCGGTCAAGATAAGTGAAAAGAACCGTCACTCCACGGGTGTTCACAATAGGGTTAAAAAGCGTGACAAACACAAAAAGCGGTATCATCAGCAAGATGTTTTTTATCCCTTTTCTGCCGTTGAGAAACAAGTAATACGCCCCGCTTGCAAAAATGCCCGCAAGCAGATAAACGGGGTGCTGCAGAAGAACACCGAAAGCGATTGCTCCGATGAAAAACAGCAGATTCACCGCAGGATGAAGTTTTGAAAAAGCATCTTGTTTCATTTCATCACCGTTGTTTTTTCTTTGCTTCTTTCAGACCCGCCGCCTCCAATGCTCTCGGCCATGGCCCGAGAAAGGCTTTGATGCGTGAAAGGGTTGCCACGTCAAAATCATCTTTTTTCGGGAGCCTGCCAAGCTCGTTGCTTTTTGACCGAAGCTGTGCGACTGCCCATTCTTTTTTTCTGTTATCAATCATTTTTTCTCCGATAAATAAAAAAGCTCCTTCAACCAAACGGCTGAAAGAGCGAAAAAACAAAAAGACACAGCAATTCTGCCCCTGCAAAACAGGGGTTAAAGCCGGCTTTTACTCTTCCATCCAAAGATATTAAACCAAATCACGGCAGGTATTCCGACTGATATGCAATGCATAAACACGGTAATGGAGGTTGCTCGGGATTCAGACCCGATTTCCCTTTTAATCTACTCGGCAAAAGCCTTTCAAACCGTAAAATGATTATATAATTTTTGTTAACCGATGTCAAGCTCGGGTGAAAGGCTGAGTGTATAAATCCATTCAATGCAGTCGCCGTCGGAGAGCGCATAGCTTCCGCAACCGACAGACGGGCATTCACCGTTGACAAAATACAGCCAACCCGATTCGTCACCGAAATCATATTCATAAATATTTGCGATTCCTTCAATATAAACAAGCTCGCCTGCTCCTCTCGGCGAAAAGAGAATGCCGTTTTTCTTGCATACCTCGGAAAAAACGTCATAAACCGTGTCGCCGTTTCGGATTTCAATCTCGGTTTTGTCAAGAATAATTCCGTTTGCAGGAATGTGGCTCTTGCCTTCGTTTTTAACAGCATCGCAGCTGATGCTTATGCTGACAGTGCCGAGAAAACTGTTGCTCCTGAAGATTTGCGGATAACCGGTCAGCAAAAGCGTAACAGCCAGCGCAAGAACGACGAGCGGAACAAAACTGCGTTTTTTTATCGCAAATGCAAGGCAGATTATTGCGGTGACGGCCGGAATAAGGAGAATCGGCAGGCGGATTTCATTCTCTGCTTTCTGAATGTTTTCTGCGGCCTGTGTTTCGGTTTGAGAAGAAACGGCGGAGGTTTCGGAGACGGCAGAGGTTGTCGGTGGCAGGGTTGAAGGTGCTTCGCTTGTGGTTGCTGCTGTTGTTTCTGTTTCTTTGCTTTCGGCGAAAACGTAAAACGGAGTTTTGCCGTTTTTCATGTTGAGGTAAGCCGTTGCGGCGCAAAAAGCCTGAGCCGTTGCGGTTGAATCCGAATTGCCGTTTGCTTTGTGGCAAAAGCTGCCGTCATCAAGTCGGAATTGATTGATGCCGTCAAAAAGAGTGTTGCCGTTTCTGATGAATCGGCTGTCACTCAATCCGTCAATGCCGAGCGAAGAAAGAGCAATGATAACCTGCGAAACGCTCTCTGAATTTGAAATGCCGTAGCTTGAATAACCTCCGCTTTCCAACTGACGGTCAGAGAGAAACACGAGCGATTTTTCAACGGCTGATTTCACCTCGGGGTTTGTTTTGTAATGAGATGCCAGAGCTTGAATTGTCATTGCGGTCACATCAACGTCGCCGTATTCTCCCGAAAGCGCCCAGCCTCCGTCGGGAAGCTGAAGGCTGAGAAGCTCGCCGATAACTCTGTCTGCGGAATGAAGCTTGCTTTTATATCCGTTGTTGAGAATATGCAGACCGAAAACAAGGCTCATTATTCCTTGATTGCCGATTGCGCCGTCAACCGTTTTTGCAATATAAGGATTGGCATTGTCGCCGATTGCAATGAAGGTCAGCGTAAATTTCAGCCGTGAAGATGCAGAGCCGACCTCGTTTTGCAAAAGATAATTTTCAAGAGCTTTTTTGTAGGCTGAAAAATCATAGCTTTTGCAGTTTGCCAGCGCAATAACATACCATTCCGAGCCGCAGCCCGCATCTTCGGTCAGCGCTGAGTCAATCCAGCTCTGAATGTCTGCAGAAGAGGTTTTTTGCAGGTTGCAAGCAATTATTCCGTCTGACAGCCGCTCTGCATCCGTGCTGTTGGCGGCAGCAGGAACAAACCCTGCCGCCGCAATGAGCAGAGCAAGAATGAAAACTCCGATTTTTTTAATCTTTTTCATCCGTTAACCGAGGAGAGAGCGAAAGAAATTAATAAGCATGGTGAAGAACGAGGTTATGGCGGCAATGATTGAATCAAAAATTCCGCTGCTCACTTCAGCCTTGCAGACGGGAGGAACGAGAATCTGCGAAGAAGAAACAGCGCTGATAACGTGGGTTCCCGCAGAAGAAATCTGAATTGTTGCATTGCCGTTTGAATCGGTCAAAACGCCTGTTGCATTGCCGTCAACAAGAATTTCAGCGCCCGCAACAGGAAGAGTGACGGGGTTCCAGTTTGCATCGTATCCCGCACCGCTGAGAGTGAGGCTTATGTCCGATTTTGCGCTTGCAGAAACGGTCTGAACGTTGAAGAAACAGTATTTATCAGAATAATATTTGCTATCGGAATAAACAAAAGCATTGAGATAATCTCCGCTTGAAACGGTGTCGGCAAGGCTCCAGCATGAGCTGTTGTTGAGATAATAACCGAAGTTGCCGCTTGAGTCACCCCAGAGCTTGCTGATTGAAAGACCGTAGTCCTTGTGAGTGTAGTAGCCGTAGCCTGCCGAAGCGCCGCCGGGATAAACGGCATTGTGAGCGGCAAAAAGTGCATCGTTCACAGTGAGTGCGCCGTCGCCGTCAATGTCGGTAACGGTAACCTTTTCCTGTGCGGCAACAAGAGTTCCTTTGTCGGCAATTGAAACGTAAACGGTTGCGCTTTCCTGCGCAAAAGCGGCTGTGCTCATGCACAAAGCAAGCAAGATGAAGGTCAGCACGAGCGAAATTGATTTTTTCATTCTGAAAAACTCCTTTTAAAAAATTTTTATCAAAACAGTGGCCACTGATTCTGAACATAAAAAAATACCCTTTTAACCCGAAAGTTAAAAGAGTACAACAGACAAACCGCTAAACACAGCCAACGGCAACAGTGAAACCGCAAGCTGCAGGTAGCAGTCTGTCGGTTGCACTCTTCTCACCAAAGTTGTGTTTAACCAAGAAAAAGACACGGCAGGTGTTCTGACTTATAAAAGCATTGACTCTGCTTTAAATACAGTAATGGCGGTTGTTCAGGATTCGAACCTGATTTCCCTTTTGATTTACTCAGCGTACAACTTTTCAAACCGTATCTTATCAATTCATATTCAATTGCCCCTAATTATAATCACATTTGTCGGCGTTGTCAAGAACAAAAAACAAAGCAGACCTTGACGGAAGGCTCTGCAAGTTGTATGATAATTATATAAATATCCGAATCAGAAAATAAGGAAGGTTTATTATGAAAAAGAAAATTTTAATTGCGCTTGCGCTTATCATTGCAATCCTTGCAGCGGCGGGCTGTGCAGGCAATCAGACCTCCGAAACTCCCGACGAAACAACCGAAGCCACCACAGATTTTGTGGTGCAGACCGCTCCTCCCGTTCAGTCTATACAGGGCAAACCCGAGGAAGAAATTACTTTTGAAGCAGCAGAAAGGCTCGACCCCTCTCTTGCCGACGTTGCTCCCCTTCCCATTGCGTTTGATGCCGAAAATCCCGATAACGCAACTTTCCACGTTTCGTTCAACAGCGACAGCCTTTCGGGCACAAACGTTAACGACGTTAAAGTTCAG
Source organism: Acutalibacteraceae bacterium (assembly GCA_045631105.1). Lineage (GTDB taxonomy): Bacteria > Bacillota > Clostridia > Oscillospirales > Acutalibacteraceae > CAG-177. The sequence goes on along the minus strand of JAZQTZ010000055.1, from coordinate 18,378 downwards.
TTCGTTCTTCATGAGTATGACACCTATGACATGGTTGACATTGCAACTCTCAAAAAGGGCGACACAATCATTGCAAAAAATGAAGTTGTGACCGTTAATTCAGTTGAAGAAGAAGAGTACGGCATCGTCATCAACCGCTCCGAAAATGAAGACGGCATTTGCTTTGTTCCCACCGACAGCGGCGTTTATTACGTTGACACCGCATCTGCACTCAAGGATTACTATGCGGTAAGTCAGGTGACACTTCCGATTTCTCCCGAATTTGTTTACACAGATTATTACAAGTCGGCTGAAAATCCCGTTGTGCTCACTCTCGAGCAGTTCTTCACCGAAGATCCCGAAATCGATTATGATTTCAATCCCGACAACACATCAATCGTTGTTGAAAACGGTCAGGTTATTTCGCTCACAAGAATTCAGCTTCCCTGATAAAAAGTGCCGATCCGATGCAAAAATCGGGTCGGCTTTTATTTTTTTGATTTTTTTGCAACAATTTCTGATTTTTTTGCCACTGATATAATGTAAGACATTTTTTCAGGGGGATAAAAATGGTAAGTTTTTTGGCAACAGCAGTTTTGGGCGCATCAGTCGGAATTCTGATTTTTGCCGCCGCATGCACGCTGGCAATAATCTGCAAAACATGGTAAAGAAAGAACCCGATTCAATCCGAATCGGGTTCTTTGCTATTCTTCCATCTGTTTGCCGAGGAATGAAGCCGCAATCTGCGCAAGTTTTGTTTCGGTCTGCGTGGGGCAAGAGCCGTTTTCGTTGAGCAGCATCACGAGAGAGCCTGAAATGTCGCCGCCGCCGATAATGGGAAACACAACGGCAGCTTCTTTGTCGAGCCCTTCAATGGGTCGGATTCGCTCGCTGTCGGCGCAGCAAACGTAATTCTCACGGCGCTCCATCAGATTTTCAAGCCCGTGGCTGACCCTACGGTCAAGCACTTCCTTTTTTGCAATGCCTGCGCAGGCAATAACCGTGTCGCGGTCGGTGATGAGCACCGCAAGACCCGTGCCACGGGCGAGCACGTCAGCATACTGCGCCGTCATCGACGAAAGCTCGCCGATAGGCGAATATTTTTTGAATATAACCTCACCGTCAGAATCCGTGTAAATCTCCAACGGGTCTCCGTCACTGATAACATTGACACTGTAAACCTTGTCCGAGTGATTCCTGCTCACTTGGACTATTTCAGTTGATGCGATATCTACAGTGCCTGAATTAAAATTTGCGGCATCCTCCATAGTTGAAGGAATGCCGCAAGTGAGAATTGTTTCAATATCTGCTTTTAATTTGACACTGATCTTATCTTTATAGACATATATCTTGTCAATTATAAGATCCAGATCATCTTTGTCAAATTGTTTTTTCTTAAGAATTTCACCAAAAATATTGATTGCAGCAGTAGCCACTTTTTTAACTTTTTGTGCGTTTTCCCTCTGGTTTTCAATCATTGCAATCTGATTTAAATAACCATTAATTTTCTTCTCGCAATCGCTTGCGAGTTCATCGTAAAGCACCCTTATTTTTTCTTCATCATCAGGATTTCTCATTATTTCTTTTATTTTTTGCGATTCGATTGCTTTACGGTTTTCTCTCTCCTCATTAAGATTTTTTGTAATATTTATTATAGGATCTTCTGCAGGCTCAGCTTTGGGTTTTGTTTCCTGAAGTTCCCTCTGAATCTGCTCGATCATTTCGGCAGAAGTTTCACGAACAGAAACAAGATAATTTCTTACAATTTCGTCAAGCATATCAACTTTTATATAATGGCTTGTACAGGCTTTAAGACCTCTTTTATGATATTCTCCGCAGTGATATGCATCATTTGATTTCCTGCTAAGTGAAAACATGGGACTTCCGCAGTCGCCGCAGACCAACATTCCCGAATAAACGTTATCGTATTTTTTTATTCCGCGGTAATGGTCTTTTGTTCTTTTTTTCAACGCATTCTGCGCCGCCTGAAATTCATGATATTGGATAATCGGTTCATGATGGTTTTTGAAAATATGCTGTAAGGATTCATCCTTTTTTACATCTTTTCCATTAATCCCTTTACGAGTGGATTTGCCTTGGCGCAATGTTCCGATATAAAAATCATTCACCAGAATGCTTTGTACAGTAGCAATGCTCCACATATCGTTAGCTCTGATTTTGCAAGGTTTTCCCTGTGATTCTTTTCTTGCTTTCTGACTCATTCGAGGAGTGGGAATGTTTTTCAACGAGAGATAGTTTGCAATTTTCTTATAACCCCAGCCTTGGATATAGAGAGAGTATATTTCGCGTACAACTTCAGCCTCAGTGGGTTCGATTTCAAACTCCATTGCCTTACTGTCTGTAAATACATATCCGTAAGGCAATGCACATATCCAACGGCCTTCTTTTTGCTTATTCTCGATAACATGTTTAACCTTTTTTGATGTTGTCGTTACCGGAGTTTCATTGAACAAAAACATCATTTGAATTCGCATCCAGTCATCGTTTTTAGGGTAATCGATATTATCATTGATTGAAATTACTCTCAGACCTGCTGCGTTCAAAATTTCCATTTCAACAAGACCGTGTCCGTTTCTTCTGGAGAAACGGGACAAATCTTTGACGATCAATATATCATATTCTCCTGTGAGAAGTTTCGGACGCATTGCCTGATATCCGGGTCTCTGCTCGAAAGTATAACCGCTCTTATCACGGTCTTCGTACATCGTCAGTTCAGCATCAGGGAAATTCATTTTTACAAAGTTTTTTATTGTGGATTTCTGATTTTCAATAGAAGTATTGTCTCTGTCAACCTCAACGTCAACAGAGATTCTGCAATAACCTGCAATTTTAAGTTTTTCAGACATATAATCTTCCTTTCTTAATTAGTTTTCGGCAAATTCTTCGTCATCGTTTTTATATTTAACATCGTGAGCAATTGATATGATTTTAATACCCGAATTTTTCAATCCGGTAAGTTCATAAATAGAAGTGAATATACTACGGGAAAATTTAGAAGGGTCTTCGAAAATAAGCATATCATATTCTCCTGCGAGAAGATTCATGCGCATTGTCTGGTATCCGGGTCTGTTTTTAAACGAGGACCCTGACTGATTTGCATCTTCGTAGAAATCAAGTTCATATTCATGGAATGTAGTTTTGACATAGTCTTTGATAGCTATTTTCTGGCGTTCAATTGAAAGATTTTTGTTATTACCGGATGTTCTGCAGTAACCTGCGATTCTGATTTTATTAGCCATAATGTATGCTTCCTTTCTTGTTTTATTATAATTTAAATTTGTTACTTATTTTTTTCTGTAGTTTTAAAAATTTTCTCTCCATTTGTGTTGTACGAAATTTTATGTACGATGCGGTTATCGCATCGCAACAAACCTACGCCACAGTAAATGCATCGTTGGTTGCCAATTTCATCAAATTCCGTTTCATTAAAAGTTCCATGCCGGTTTTCAAATCGCTTTTACCGGATTCAAAAATCACGGGCATTAACCCTTGGTTTTTCCAATCCTCAATTTTCTCTTCAAGGCTCAGATTAAAATCTTTGTTTTCGGCTTCCTCTTTTGAAAGCCATACCATAACGGTTTTTGACGAATTTCGCACATCAATTTTAATAACAATTTCTCCTTTCTTGGTTTAAATTTTTTCTGGGATATATTAAGATTTTTCCATTATTTATCGGTTTTAATTATGCAGATTCAATTTTTGGTGATATCTGTTTTTTACCCCGTATGTCACATTGATTTAATTTAATTTAATTATGACATATCCGTTTATACGATAATTTCAATTGTGAAGGATTAGTGCAGTATATAGGAATGTAATGCTACACCGAGCCGCCAGTGACTCAATTTCATTATTGAGCAGTAGAGAAGACAGAGTTTGTTGTATTTCCCCGGGAGTCCCTTGTTGATGGCGAGAGTTCTGTTTCGAGAACCTCTGAGTACATAAAATCCCTCTATCAGTTTTGGATTGAATTTCTTCGGTTTTCCCGTTTTTTTATCAATATTATATTTGTCCCATCTTGCGCGGATCTCAGTTTCCATCTGTTTAGCATATGATGGATCTTCTTGTAATTTTTTCAGATTCTGAAAATAAAATTCACGAGCACAATCAGCCCTTAATTTGTGAAGATTAAGCCGGTTTTTAAACAATTCCGGAGGAAATATTTTCTCATCCGGACCAACCGCCTGAAAATATTTTCTTACAAATTCAATATCTTCGTCTGAGTTAAGGCGATTTAATTGATATTTCGCTCCTTTCGATTTTTCGCATTCTATGCACCACACACCGCTCTCATCTTTTATAAAATTCCGCCCGCACAAGCGTGCCAATTCGGCACGTCTGATGCCTGCTCGTTTCTGAAACTCGACAAGATAACTCCAACGAGGGTCATTCAGATCTTCTGCGGCCTGGGGTGTAAATTTCTCTTTTCGTCCCCGGGTATATTCAGCTGTGTAACGAATTGGTTTGTCGATTTGGCGAAGAGGCAGGTTGAAGGCACTGGTTACAGAAACCATAAATAAATGTATACTGCTGGGAGTATAATTTTCTTTTAGGGAATCGCAGTAACCCTGAGCGAATTCAAGGTTACTGCATTCTTTATATGTTCTGCAATTGTAGACTTCTCTGCAGTATTGGACATAGCGTTTAGCATAATGCAGATAAGTTTTATATGTTTTATCGTTTGGGTAGTTTTTGCTTTTAAGATTTTTTTCGACCTCTTGCATTATCTGCTGTGTCACCGTCAGGCGACGAGGCTTTTTAGACATTCTATATCCTCCTCGGACAATTCTCCTCCCCATCGGAGGCCGTATATGCTGTGCAACTCATCGTCGTTAAAATACTTGTCTATATAATACTCGTCACCGCCTATCACTATTTCTTCGTAGTTTTTTGATTTGTAAGATTCCATAACCAAATAATCAAAAAACTTTTCTTGAATTTCTTCTTTGCTATAGTCGGAATACACAACACAGCAACGCCACACATCTGAAAAATCATGTTCAAGATTGCAATCACAATAATCTTCGCCGTCACCACAAAAACCCCAATATACAGTTTCCAAAGTGTAGCCAATAAAATATACTCTGGGGGTCGCTTTGTGTCTTTTGTTCTCTCTGTCAAGAAGAGCCTTTAATTTATGCTTATCACAAACAAAAAAATTATTATTCATATTAGTATTATCCTTTACTTTTTATTTTGTATTTTTATTAATGGTTTAACATATGCATTATCATTAAATATAAGAAAATGTATTATTCGTCAGGGAATCAACATAATTATTTGGCAGTTCCGAACCGCACCAAAAATTATAGAAAGTTTTTGAAGCTCTTCCTGATCCAGCATAAAGACAGATGGTTCCACATTCTCTGTCAACTTCAATCTCACTGTTTTTTAATACGCATTCTTTTGCCACTGCATCAAAAACTTTTGAGCTCATATCATTATCATTGCATGAAGAAACTACAAGATGTCCGTTTTTCAACAACTCGAATTCATCTGTATTACCATCGTTATAAGTGATTTTTTCTAAAGCAGTGTATCCTGCACGATAAACACGGAATCTTTCACCGAGTTTATTCATGACAATGACGATTCCTTCGAGTTCTTTTAAATTCTGAGCATACAATATCATAGAATACTTCCCCTTGTTTTTATGGTAATTTGTGCCTTGGCTACATTTTCCTGCGAATAAATCCGCACCTGAGCTAAGGGCCTTACCGAGTCGACACATTCTCGGTAACGACAGTGCCTGACTGTTAATACAGTCCATTACGCCGCGCAAAGTGGTTATGCTTCGATTTATGCATAAAAAATCGTTAAAAATAGTTACATAGATCTAATCGAAGCATAACCTTTTGCGTGTACTATGCACGCTCTTCACTGCGGCTCTCCCGTTTTATCGTTTTGTTCAGCTTATCTCCTTTTGTCTATATTTGTTTTAATTATGACAGATTAGCTGACAGCACAATCAACGTTATTCTTCTGCATCACCGAAAATTTCGATGTAGCAATCACCGGATTTATTCCTTAACACCCACTCTTTTGCTTCCTCAACTGTAAGAGGAATTATATCTTCTCCGCTCGCCCAGGACCTTTCACCAACACATTCTGAATATTTCGTTGCTGCTCCGCCAAAGCCATACAGGAAAAATTCGCCGGTCTTCTTTTTATACAAATATTCGGCACAATAATTAAAATCGTTACCGGGTAAGCCATTATCATACGAAGCAAGCTTTCTGGCAGTTTTGATATCATATTTTTTGGAATTTATAATTTTAATCACACAAATATCCTTTCTATTGTCAGAACAATTCTGACAATACAATTTTATTATTTTTGTTTTTTGTCATACTGTAAATTCTGAAACCGTAATCTGAATCACTCAGCTGTTCCGCAAACTCATAAAACATATCATAATTCGCGTAAACTGCTATGCGCAGTATGTTATCGGTTTCATTGCATTTATCTCCGGAACACATGAATCTTTCAATATCGTGTTCCTCAAAGAATTTGTCCACATCCCGTTTATCAAGGATTTCTATTTTTTTTATTTTATTATTCATAGTTATCACCTCCTAAAACAGTTATGACATAACCGTTTTAAAAAGATGAATTTTTTAATCAACTCCTTTGCTTTTTTCTGCCGAGCATACCCACAACTATCATCACATACGGCGGCTATCCTTTCGGAGTCTCGGCACACTCGGCATGAGCAGTTCATTGTGGTCGGTCATTCAATTGTCAAGGTACATCCACCCCACAAAAGCACAAAAAAGAAAAAGATGCCAACACATACGGTATCAACTGTTGGGAGCAAGCGCTCCGGTTAGTGTGATCTCATATGTGTTGGCATCCATTGGTTTTTCTAAAAAAACACCTCATTAAATGCGTAACCTTATAAATTTGCAAATATAAGGGTAGCTGCAAAAACAGCGCATTCACGGACATACCTATCAATCAGTATTTAATTGTTGCTTGTGGGGTGGATTTATTAATATATCATGTTGTTTTCGATTTGTCAAGTGTTTTTTGCAACTTTTTTGAATCTTTTCGAAAAAGTTTATTTTGTGACAATTATTTCACCGTCTACAATGTCAATTATGCAGTATTTACCCGTTCCGGAAACCGCTCCCGGATTAACATAAACAATGTTTCCGTCTGTTTCGTGATTTTGAATATGTGTGTGGCCGTACAGACATATATCTGCACCTTTTGCAATTGCAGTTTGTTTCAATTTGACCAAACCATCTTTAACATCATACAGATGTCCGTGCGTTGCAAAAACCTTTTTGCCCGAGAACTCGAAAACTTCATAGTCATCAGCGTTAGAACTGTAATCGCAATTACCCTTGACAGTTTTTGTTTTTATCCTTGAGTCAAACATTGTTATATCCTCGAGTTCTTCAATGCCGTCACCAAGAAACACAAACAAAGCAGCCTCGTTACGATGCGATTCTATTATCTGTTTTAACAATTGCTTTTCATTGTGAGAGTCAGACATTACTATCATTCTCATTGTTATCACTCCTCGTTATTAATGATTATAATATAAATCTTTCAGTATATCAACTAACTAAATATATAACTGCTTAAATAAAAAACAATGAAACTATCTAACTATATAATGACATAACTATATAACTACTCTTCTGTAGTCTAATTACATTGTTACATATAGTTAGGCCGTTATAAAAACATTGAAACACAACATATTTGAGCTTTGGTTTAGATTAATTTACAACAAAATTTATTTTTTTACTACGGAAATCATTTTTTGAGCAACTTTTCAGGATGTGTCTGTCATAACCTGATTAACAAATCATTTTGAAAGGTGGTCATTATATATGAACCGTTATCCTGCTGCGTTATCAAACGCACTTATCAAAAACATTGAAAAAACCGAACTTTGCGATGGACTGGCAATACCGATTATGGCATATCGAATAAAACATTTGTTAGTCTCATTAATCCGTCCTGATACGGAAGAATTTGAAGAATTTATCTGTTCTATTGGCGATTTCAAAGAGTATTATGAGATAAAATCTTGGGGAGGTGCACAGCAAGATGCCCTGGAATACGCCATTTCAATGCTTCGCGGAGTAAAATATAAGGTCGGTGACGATGAAATTACATGGTTAGATCCTAAAAGTGATATCGATGGAGATGATATTCATTTGTGCTTGCACGAATCCTTAATGCCATATCTTTTGGGATTGAAAGGAAATTTCACAAAAATCTATTACGACAACATCAAAAACCTAAAATCAAAATACAGTTTTAGATTATATGAATTGCTGTCATCTATGAAAGGCGTTGGGAAATATAAGGTATATCTTAAAAATGCTTATAAAACAATCGGTGACGATAATTACACAACTAAATCAGAATTCCTTGCCCATGTTGTTGATCCTGCAATTGATGAAATAAACAAGTACACCGATTTGAATGTAAGTTATGATTTCGTCAAAGAATTCGGAGTACCCGAACAAATCGTGTTCGATCTCGGGGGCCTAAAAGGTTGTACCATTAAACCAAAAACCAAATTTAAAACAAGTACAACAAAAGCGTCGTCCAAAGTTTCAAAAATCAAAACATCTGAAGATGAAATTTGCGATCCTGATTTAATCCTTATTTCTCCCGCAGAAGCAAAACATCTTATCGACGAAAACTTCTTTGATATGGTAAAAGAATTTGAAGATGATTAATATGCCTTAAAGTTGAACCCCCGTTGATTGTACAACGGGGATTCTCACAAAAACAAAAGAAAAAAGGAAAACAACACATGGAGTGTTAGTTAAATGTTTGTTTTAATCGCTAAATATTAATGATACATATACAAGGTTATTGCTTCTGTACTCTCCGATTCCACACTTTCGGAACTTGGAATTTATAAGATTATCATAATGAGATTGAGAATTAACCCAGGCATCAACAACAACATTGGAAGCACATCCCATCGTGTGTTTTGCCAGGTTTTCGCCAATCACCGACCAATTCGTTACACCGCATTCTTCGGCAAGTGAATCAACCTTTGTTCCGTCAGGTCTTGTGTGGCTCCACAGTTCCGAAGCCTCTTTTGCACGGATTTCAGCAAGGACACATAAATCCGAAGATATTTCTAATGGTATCAATTTGTTTTTTGTTCGAATATTGTTAACAAGCTGAACTATTTCAGAATCCGGATTTTCTGTCGTCTGAACTATCGGCTCTCTTGTCGGTGTGTCAGAATACATAGAGAATATAACAGTCGTCAGTTCAACAACGGATTCAACTATTGATTCTTTAATTCCAGGAATATCTAACAATGTGTTTGGTATCAGCACAACGCTTTCTTTGGTTATAAACACATCTTGAAAAGTTTTTTCGATTTTGCATCCGCCGGTTAAAACCATTATAAAAACGAGCGTAATTATCGCACATTTTTTCATTCGCTATTACGTACCAATATCAACAGGATATAGGAATTCGACAAAAAATCCACTGGCATTTTTGCATGGGATATCATTTTTTCTCATGCACATCACTGCATATGATGCATTTTCATCTAAACACCGGTCACGATCTTTGTAATATAAAATCGAGCCTATGCCTGAGGATCCGAATATCATCATCTGCATTGAGCTTTCATCTGATTTGATCCACCTTGCTATGTGTTCAATGTTTTCTGACAGTGCATCACGGATTAATTGGAGCGCAAGGTCTTCTGAATATATCGTCGAGGCATACCCGCACCGACTCAAATGTACGGTTTTGTACATATAGTCCAGAGTACTCGTATAAATTTGGTGTTCCCCATTGTCGCCAATCAAAAAATAGGTGTCCCAGTATTTATCTAAGACCATATTTTTTAACTCAACAATAATTTTGGGAATCGGAGTATTGTCTTTCTGCCATTTTTTGAGTTTAGTCATCTTGTGCCTCCTGTCTGTCTAAAATCGGTACTACGTGCGAAACACAAAAACCCGCTTTGTTTTGGCATTTCTCAAATACAAACATGGCATCGAAAACTTCTCTTTCAGCATTGTTTTCGTCAATTATAAATGCTACCGGTTTATCTGTTTTTACATACAAATCGACACTATCATTGAACTTCTGTTTAAACCAAGGTATCAAAAGGAATCCGTATTGACCAAGAATAAATTTAATGGCATCAACTGCAAACTCTTCCGAATAACAAATTCCGGTTTTTCTGCCGTAAGCATAATCTTCTTTATATGGAACGCAATAACGGATTTTCTCACCATTCTCGCGCTCGCAAAAAAACGAGTGCCAGTTTTTTGCGGTATCTGTAAGCAGTCTCAACTCCCGCATCACCAGATTGCTGTCGTATTCTTTTTCAGCCCATCTTTCCAATAAAGTCATAATTTTTTCTCCTTATAATCAGTTTGATTTGTTATCATTGAAGAATGACTCATAAGTACATTGCGAACCCATTTTGAATCCCTCAATAAAATACATTTTGTTCGTCTCAGAATTGATAAAGTTCCAAGTTTCGTTGAATTTTAAAAACGCTTTCAAATATTTTCCTTTTAGACATTCTTTCAGATATTTTTCGATCTCGCAAAGATTTGCGATTTGCTTTACATATTCTTTGTTCCCCGAAAGACTTATTCCCTGAACAGAAATGTTGTCATAGAAAAGTTCCTCAATAAATATTGTTTTCACCTCCTCTCCATTGTGATGTTTTAATTTTTTTCTTTTGTATCAACTCCTGTCGTCATCAATATTTGATTTAATTATGACAGTTAGAGGAATGACATAATTTACAAAAATAAAAATCCGGAAAGAAATCTCTATAGAAGAGAGTCTTCCGGATTTTATTATTTTTGCGTGTTTCTTAAACAAATATTATATTCTTGACGATATTTCAATCATCCATAAACATCAGATATTCTGCGGCTCTGCCTTGAAGCCTCCTTCTGATTTCAGATTCTCTGTATTCAAGAACATAAATCATTCTGTCAACGATTTTCTGAACATCACCTTTTTGTATCTGCGTTCAAAACAACCGTACTGTGCAAAGTGATCTTCGCGAAGAAGCAGTGTCAGTAGTGCACCACACAAATCAAAATCCGCTGTTTCAACACGCTTCAATTCTTCATCAACATTTATAGGCTCGGTTATCATATAGTCATAACACTGACGTTTCAACCCACCGATTTGTTCAAGAAGATTCAGATAATGTATCTCAAGACTGCAACCGTCAGGTTTATTTGCATTCAGCAACATGATTTTTTCTTTGTTTGTCATAGGCATCTCCTTGATTGTTTTTTATACATTATCTTTTAATCTATTTACAGCTTCAATTACATTTTCTTCACCCATATTAGCAGCTTTCTGATAATACTCTTTAGTCTTATCTATATTCTTGGGTATAAATTCTCCTATTTCATACATCCACGCCATGTTTGTATATCCGAGTGCATCACCAAGTTTTGCGGCACGATCGTACAAAGCAAAAGCTTTGGCACTGTTTTTGTTGCAACCAATACCCAAATCGTACATTCTTCCGAGATTGGCACAACAATACATATCATCAAAGAAAGCACCTTCCTTGTAGTACTTAAGTGCACTGTTATAATCAACAGAAGAAATCAATCCGTTCTCTGCGTAATATCCAAGATAAAAACAAGTAGCCGGATCATAGTCGGTATCGTATAATTTTTTGAAAATAGTGTATGCGGCGTTGTAATCTTTTTCAACGCCCCAGCCCCAATGAAGCATATTTGCACAGTTGAAAATATCTTTTGCATCTCCGAGTTTTGCCGCTTGCAGATACCAATACCAAGCGGCCTCATATTCTTTCTTTGACTCATGAATATTACCCAGATTGACCATCGCACAACTTGAACCTTTGGTTGCTGCCTTGTAAAAATATCCCGTAGCTATTTGCTGATGTGTGATAAAGAAGTAGTAGAAGTGTAAAAAATTTTGCCGTTCCTATCCGGCGTTTGCGCATTGCGCCGGATAGGTCGGGCGGTCATTCGGGCAGGTCTACCTTGCCAACGAAAGAGTAATAAATATCAATGTCCTGTCTGCGTGTGCCGTTCTCGTCATAGCTGCACTCATGCACAACGATTTTCTCCACAAACTCACGCAAAAGGGTAGGGGTAAGTTCTTCAAAGCTGGTGTACTTGCGGACAACATTCATAAACTTTTCTGCGTTTACCGTGGCTTCCTGCGCTTTGGAAAGCTCTGCCCGGATAGCGGCGGCTCTCTCTTTCAGTTCTTTCTGCTCGGCTTCATAGTCTGCCGACAGCTCCGTGAAACGCTCGTCTGAAATGCGCCCGGTCACGCTGTCCTCATACAGCCGCTTGAAGATAGCGGATAACTCGCTGATACGCTTCTCGGCGGCTTCCAGCTCCTTTTTCCTTGCGGCGTTCCTGCGCTTGCCCCCGTCCTCGTTCTGCTCGATCAGCAGCTTCATAAACCGGGCTTCGTGCTTCGCTGCATAGCTGGTGACTTTCCGCAGATTGTCGGTCACTCCGGCGGTCAACAGGTCGGTGCGGATAAAGTGCGCCGTACAGTCACGGGTACGCTTCTTGTAGCTCCCGCAGATATAACAATCCTGCTTGCGGGTGGCGTTCTGGTAACGCTGCTGGTAAAGGACGCTGCCGCAGTCGGCACAAAAGAGTATGCCGGAGAATAAGCCCACTTCATCATAGCGGTTCGGGCGTTTGCGCTGCTTGCGTAACTCCTGCACACGCTCCCACATCTGGGTGTCAATGATAGGCTCATGGTGGTTCTCGAAAATCGCCTGTTTCTCAATGGGGTTCTCTACGCTGTGCTTGGTCTTGTAGGACGGCTTCTCCGTCTTGAAGTTTACCAGACAGCCCGTGTACTCCCTGTTTTCAAGGATATGTACCACGGTATTGGTCGCCCACTTGCACTCATAGCCGGGGTGGTAGCGGCGGGTGCTTCCCGTCCGACGGTATTCCAGCGTTCCCGGCGTGGGGATCTCCTGCTCTGTGAGCATACGGGCTATCTTGGTCGGCCCGTTCCCGGCAAGGCACAAGCTGTAAATCTGCCGCACAACAGGGGCGGCTTCCCCGTCAATGATAAAATTTTCGTCCTCGTCCATAAAGTAGCCGTATACGGGTTTGCTCGTGACGGGCTTCCCGCTCATACCCTTAGACCGTTTTACTGCTTTGATTTTCTTGCTCGTATCTCTCACCAGCCATTCGTTAAAAATGTTCCGCAGAGGGGCAAAATCATTGTCGCCCTGTGCGCTGTCCACTCCGTCATTGATAGCGATAAAGCGGACGCCTTTCTGTGGGAAAATCATTTCCGTATACATTCCCACTTGCAGATAGTTTCGCCCTAACCGTGACATATCCTTGACGATAACGGTGCCGACTTTTCCGGCTTCAATGTCCGCAAGCATGGCTTGAAAACCGGGTCTTTGGAAGTTCGCCCCAGAATAACCGTCATCTGTGTACCATTGCAGATTGGAAAAGCCGTTCTGCTTCGCATAGGTTTCAAGAATACGCTTCTGGTTTGAAATAGAATTGCTCTCACCTTGCAGCTCGTCCTCGTGGGATAATCTCGGATAAAGGGCGGTAATAAGGTTTCGGGTGGTCTGTCTTAACATAGTGTCCTCCATTTCCGACAGCCAGCCCCACTATTCCGTATGACTATCATACCACACGCCGGGGCTGGCTGTACAGTCCTTTCTGCTTCTTTACGTCCCGTCAAATTGCCGATTTTTGTGTAGCAGCTTCCGCTTCCAGCACTTTCAGCATTTTATCGGCGGCGGTGGCGGTGGTGTCCTGCTTGAAATAGCCGGAAACGACAAGGACAGAATTACCTATGCGGATTTCCGTCACGCAATCCGGGCGGCGGGTGCTGCGGTCATTCTTTGGGGTGTTGGTCATAGGCGGCTCTCCTTTCTGTTCATCAGCTTTTTCAGTTGTCCCATTTTCTCCTGCGCCGTGGCTTTTCGGAAGTTGCTCCCGGTAAAGCGGACAGGAGAACACATTTCAATCAGACGGTCATAAATGCGGGCGTGGGCGGTGTCCTCCGGGTGCTGCAAGTCCTCCAGCGTGAGATTAGTCGTGACGATCAGCGGCCTGCCGCTGCGGTAACGGCTGTCAATCACGTTGTAGACCTGCTCTAAGCCGTATTCCGTTCCCCGTTCCATTCCAAAATCGTCAAGGATAAGCAGCGGGAAGCTGCAAAGTCGGGAGATATATTCATTCCTGCCCTCAAAGCTGGCGGCAAGGTCACCCAATATCAATGCAAAGTTTGTCATGCACACGGGGATTTCACGCTCCATAAGGGCATTTGCGATACAGCCCGCAAAATAGCTCTTGCCTGTGCCAACGCCGCCCCATAGCAGATAGCCAATGTTGCGCTCTTTCATGGTTTCCCAGTTCTCCACATAGAAATGGGCGTGTTCCATTTGCGGGCACTTGCCGTTGTCGTTCTCAAACGTCCAGCCCTGCATAGCCGGGTCTGTAAAGCCCCGCCGCTTCAACCGCTCGACAGTTTCAAGGTGACTGCGCTGTTTCTCTGCGGCTTCCCGTTCCTCACGCTCTGCCCGCTGGCAGTCACATTCTGCCGGGTGGCGGTCACGCCCCAGCCATGCGGCGGTTTCTTTGGGGAAATAGCCCTCTTTGGGCTTGTGGCACTTCCCGCAGTATAAAAGCCCGTCCTCGCCGGTGTAGTCCTCCGGCTCCGGCGTGGTGTCGGTCATATTCAAAATCATTTCATCAAATCCATTCGTCATAAGCTCTCGCCCTCCTTACAGGTATAATCGGGTATGCCCTTTTTCGGGGCTTTCTTGGCTGCGTCCTCCTGCGCCCACTTGAAAATCGTGGCTGCATGGCTCTTGTATTTCCTCCCGCTGGAAGCGATATGGCAGGATAGGCGGTCAATGTAATACTCCCACTTGCCGGGAAGCTCTGTTTTCAGCCCGTCAAGCTCCGTATCGGAAAGAATGACATTGTGGTATCTGCCATAGGCGGCGGGGGCGGGGTGTCCCGTTTCTAACTCTCTCTCTTTTTCTATTTCTATATCTATCTCTTTCTCTATCTCTATCTCTGGTGGACAAATGTCCGCTCGATATGGTGGACATTTGTCCGCCCCTGTCTGCGGCAGGGCTTTTTGTTCCTGCAAAGCCAGCCGCGCCCTGCGCTTGCGCTCCCCCTCGGTAGAGGACTGGCCGATTAAAAGCTCAATGTTGCTCATGTAGAGTGCGCCGCTTGGCAAAGGCTCCACAAGCCCCAGCTTCATAAAGATTTTCAAAGCTCTCTCTACGGTACCTACCTGCTGGCGGGTAATGGTCGCAATCATCTGGGCGGTGTAGGGGATATTCTCGTCAAGCTGCAATTTCCCGCCGTTTTTCAGCGATTTCAAGTACAGCTTCAAGAGAATGTTGGAATAGATAACGCCGTCCTGCATACTTTCCAGCAGAACGATTGCATCATCGTCAAAATAGCTCTCTTTCAGCTTGAGGTAGTAATATTTGCGGTTATCTGCCATAGGCTGCGTCCTCCTTTTTCCAGCGTTTGGAATAATAGCGAGGGCATAGTATGATAACCGCCCGGAAGCTCTGTTTGCAGTCACGGGTGCAGCCCCGGCATAGGTCGTTGTAAGTGATACGGTTGCGGTGGTTGAGGAAGAAAGACCATTCCAGCCGCCGCTTCTTGCTCATTCTCGGCAATGGTAAGCTCCTTTCTGCCGTTCCTATCGGTGTAGCGGGATAGGGGGCATTTTCTGTATGTTCTCGGTATCATTTTCGGGCTTTTTCTGCCCTGTAAGCCCCGTTTGGAAGTCGGGGAGTATTGCGGTAAGGGTTCATATCATACCTGTATTTTTGTAGGGTTTCGGTATCATTTCGGGGCGGTCTTTAACGCTCCTGTTCACGCTTTTTCTGCTGGCTCGGTGCGCCCCTTAAAATCTGGTCGATATTGCGTCTGACTGTCTGAAGCTCCTGCGCCCGCTGGCGTTTCTCCCGGTAGTCGTTATATCCGGCGTTCTTCTGGACGGTAAGCTGCTCAATCTCCCTTTGCAGGGCTTTGCTGGCTGGCAGCTTGGTTATTCCATGCTCCCGGAAATAACGGGCGGCTGTGTCCGCTATGATAAAATCGCTTTCGTGCTGTTCCCGGTAGGCTCTCCGGGCTTTCTCCGATTTCTGCGCTTTCAGACCGTCACGGGCGGGCTTCGTGCCGATATAGCCCAAAAGGTTGCGCTGCAATTCCTTTTTCTCCCGGATAGCGGCTTCCAGCCCTTTCAGTCCGGCAAGGCTCTCCTGCGTGGCGGTGTTGGCTGCGGAAATGGCAGCGTCCAGCTCGTCCGGGGAAGAAAAGCCATACTGCTGGTAGAGCATGAGGGTAGCCGACATCTGTTTGAGGTTGTGCATGGTCGCCCACTTCTCATAGCCCCGTCCTTTCCCCTCGGCTCGCTTGGCGGCTATGTCTACCATGCGCTGTACAGCGTCATTGTTCGGGGCGTTTTTCGCTTCTTTTTTCGTCCGTAAGCGGTCTTTGATACTGCCGGGGTATTCCGCTATGGCTGCGGGTTTTTCGGCGGCTCTGGCGGCGTTCTGCTCCAAAACGGAGAGGACAGCAGCCCGGTCAAAATCGTCCCCCAGCTTCCGGGCGGTAATTGGCTTCGTCCTGTCCGGCGTGAGGTAACTTAGCCGCCCCCGGCTCTCCTTGACGGTCACACCATGCCGGAGAAGCAGGGCGGCAAACTCATCAAAGCCGGAAGCAGCGGCAAGGGCTTCCCGGATAGTCCGGCGCAGCTTCGCCTTATCCGTTTCAAACTTGGTCTGCCGGGGCGCGATACCGTCCGCAGCAATAGGGGCGTTGGCTCTGTCAAGGGCAGCCTGTCCTTTCTTCTGCGCCCAATACTCACGCTCGGTAATGCGTTCTTTGCTGCCGTTCAAAAGGTCTATCTGGTAAAGCCCCTCGCTGTGGCACATCTCCATGACTTCGGCTTTCAGATAGTTCATAGCTGCGTCCGTACAGCGGTGCTTGCAGCCTGCTTTCCTGTCCGCTGGCCTGTCCATGTGGGGCAGCATGGGAACCTCCGCAATCCGCAGACTGTTAATGACGATATGCACATGGATATTTTCGGTGTGGCTGTGTCCGTCCGGGTGGGTGCAGACAAGGGCCTGGTGTCCGGGGAAATGCTCGGCGCAGAACTTCTCGCCCAGCTCCTGCGCCCGATCAACGGTCAAGCCGTTGTCCGGGCCGTCCCGTGGGTCAAAGCTGATGATGTAGTGGTGGCTCTTTACGTCCTCCCGTTTCTGGTTCTTGCCGTAGCGGAGATTGGAGCGCATACAGGCAACGGCAAAATCCTCCCCGCCACAATTCAGAGAGGATATGCGGTAGTCTACCCTCGGTATGAGCCGCCCGTCTGCGTCAAGGGTGGGCTTCATGGTAAACTCGTCATGCTCGAATGTGAGGTATTTTTCAGCGTCCCCGTAGTTGGCATTTTTAGAGCTGATATGTTTGAGTATCGCCAACGGCTTCACCTACTTTCTGCAAGACTTCAAACTTCAAGGCGGCAAGGTCGGCGGCGGCTCCCCGCACTTCCTTTTCCAGCCCCCGGTAGGGGCTTCCGTATTCGTTCAGGCTCCGGGCAATCTGGTTTAAGTTGCCGCCGATTTTCCCGTACTCTGCCGTGAGCTTGGAGAGGGCGGCAAGCAGCCCGTCATTGACCGGGGAAACGGTGACAATGGGGCGTATGGTCGCTTTCCGTATGGCTTGCCGGATAAACTCGGACTGGCTGATTTCATAAGCCGCCAGCCGCCCGGTGAAGTCGGCGTATTCTTCATCGGTCATGCGGGTCTTTACCACATGACGGCGGTGGGGCGTATTGTATTTCTTTCGCATGGTCTGTGACCTCCTTTCTCGCCCGACAGGGCGCATAGCAGGGTTTGGGGAAGGCACTCCCCAACAAGATTCCCGCAGGGGCAAAAATAAGCGGAGAGCGAATTTTGGCACCTCGGTAGAATCTTGCTCTGAAAAACTCCGGCGTTCCCCGGCTCCCGTCCTTTCCGCTAACAAAACGTTTCAAAAGGGCTTTGCTACCCGCTATTCCGGCTTATCTTGAAAATTTTCCTTTCACTACCTACAACACCACGCAAAGCAAAATGGACGGAGATTTTTAGAATTTCCCCTCTATTCCCTACAACACCACGCAAGCCGGAATAGGCGGACAATGGCAGTATTTTTTTCTTTGATACCCTCTACGGATAAGTAAGGGATTTTGCCAACTGCGGCGGCTATTTTCCCTTTTGTTTTTTCATACTGGGGATTTTCAAAAATGCCAAACAGGAACGAAAAAAAGCAGCAAATCTGTTGAATAGATTTACTGCTTTCTGGTTGCCGGCGAAGCGGCGGTTATTCAGTTGTAGGCGGTAGGGCT
>JAZQTZ010000054.1:0-27841 GCA_045631105.1 Acutalibacteraceae bacterium | reverse complement strand
AAAAAATGAAAAATTTTGAAATAAAGCTTACCAATGAGCTTGCAACATTAACCGTATATCTCCCTGATGCATCAGAGGAAATGGGTCATAACAAAATTAAAGCGGGTGTTCTTGTTATTCCGGGCGGCGGATACTTTATGTGTTCCGACCGTGAAGCAGAGCCTATAGCGTTTTCATTTATGGCAAAGGGATATGCCGCATTCATTCTCCGTTATACCGTTGGAAGAGATAAGGGATATGATTTTTCAATGCCTTTTGCCGATGCAAACGAAGCGATGAAGCTTATCCACGATAACGCTGAAGAATGGAACATTGATAAAAACAGAATCGCTGCAATCGGATTTTCTGCAGGCGGACATCTTTGCGCCGCTGTTTCAACAATGGGCGATATCCGACCCAACGCAAGCATTCTGATTTATCCATGCATTCTTGAATCTATAAGCAAAATTCTTGCTTTCCCCGTGCCTTCACTTGATAAAGAGGTTGACGACAAAACACCTGCAACCATCATCGTTGCATCCCGTGAAGACACCTGCGTGCCGATTGTGAATTCCCTTGCTTATGCCGTGGCACTCGAAAAGGCAAATATCCCCTTTGAAATGCATATCTATGAAAAAGGATATCACGGTTTCTCTCTTGCCGACCATACCGTTTATTCAAAGGCAGAGGAAGAGTATAACGTACACCTCAAAGGTTGGTTTGAACTTGTTTCGAATTGGCTTTACAAGAGATTTGAATTATAAAATTAACCCCCATGATTTTTTAGATCATGGGGGTTTGTTTATATTGTTACAGCACCGTGATTTACAGGCGTTGTCATAAATACGTTCGGGCAGATTTTTTTGAGTTCCTCCGCACATTTTTCTGCGTTTTCTTTGTTTTCAAAGAGAGCAAAAACCGTCGGTCCGCTGCCGCTCATCTGACAGAGAGAACAGCCGTGTTTTCTCATAATCTCCTTGAATTCAACTCGTTCCGCAACCTCGATAACCTGCTCAAAAACGTTGCCTGCATATTTGCATATGCCTTCAAAATCGCCTTTTTCGCAGGCGTCAAGCATTCTCATGCTGTCGGGTCTGTAAAGATAAGTGTTATCAGCCGCCGCATAAGCTTCTGCGGTTGAAACTCCCGATTCGGGTTTTGCGAGAACGATGAAGCAATCTTTCAGAGGTTCAAGAGGTGAAAGAATGCCGCCCGTATTCTGCGAAAGGCAGGTTCCGCCTTTGATGCAGAAAGGAACGTCGCTTCCGACCAAAAGTCCCGTTTTGCAAAGCTCATATTCGCTTAAGGTTGTTTCATAGAGCTTATCGAGGGCAACCATAACCGCCGCCGCATCTGCGCTTCCGCCTGCAAGACCTGCGGCAAAGGGAATTCTTTTTTCTATGTGAATTTTAACATTCGGCTCAATTCCGTGTTTTTTGCAGAATGCCGCCGCCGCTTTATATGCGATATTTTTTTCGTCACAAGGAAGTTTTTCTTCCGAACAAGTGAGGAAAATTCCGTTTTCTTCGCTTTTTTCAACTGTTACAGTATCGTAGACTCCGACGGTCTGCATAACCATGAAAAGGCTGTGATATCCGTTATCAAGTTTACCGATGATATCAAGAAAAAGATTGATTTTTGCAGGAGCATTAACAGTTATTTTCATATAAATCCTCCTTATTCTATGGGAATAAGCGTGGGTGTTCTTCCCTGATAAACCGCAACCTTGTCGAATCCGCATTTAAGAGCAAGCTCATATCCTTGCTCGATTCCTGCGCCGAGATGCTCGGCATAATGAGCATCAGAGCCCACCGTTATGAGTTTTCCGCCAAGCTCTTTATATCTTCGGACGATGCTTTCGTCAGGCGAGGTAACCCCTATCGGTTGGCGAAGACCTGCTGTGTTGATTTCAAGGGCTGTTTTGTTTTTGATAAGTGTAAGCAGAATTTCGTCAATTATTTCCGAAAACTTTGACATATCAACAGTCTTACCGTATTTGCCGACTATATAGCGCAAAGGATAGGTGAGATGAGCGAGAGTGTCGAATTTTGCCCATTCGGCAAGCTTTAATTCGCATTCAAAATATTGACGGAGCAGATCCATGTAGTCGATGCTTTCGTCATTGAAATCCATGTAGTAAAAATCCTGCATTTCGGGCAGATTGTGGATTGAGCCGATAATGAAATCGTAGTTCATCATTTCAACGAGTTTTTCGGAAACAGGTTTGTTATATATTGCCTGACCGAGTTCTGCACCGACGCATACCATGAGTTTTCCGCTGAATGCCGAACGAGCCTTTGCAATCTCGAAATATGACTGAATGGCTGTGCGGTCAAAATGGCCCTTATAAAAACCGTCCATTTCAAGGTGGTCGGTGAAAGCGATTGCTCTGAGACCTCTCATGCATGCGGTTTCGCAAAGATACATCGTTGAGTGATGACCGTCAAAGGAATTATCGGTATGAGTATGTAAATCAACAAGATTTTTAAACGACATGAATTTCACCTCTTTTTATATAATACCACATATTTTGGATTTGCAAAAGATAAAATTAAAAAAATATTGTTAAACGTTTTAAAATATGATAAAATATCAGAAACAAAGGGGGGCGCAGAAATGAAAATTATTGTTACGGGCTCAAAAGGTCAGCTTGGAACAGATGTTGTTGCCGAACTCGAGAAAAACGGAATTGAAGCCGTCGGCACAGATCTTCCCGAGCTTGATATAACCGATTCGCAAGCTGTAGAGAGCTTTATTTCTCAAAGCGGAGCAGATGCGGTTATTCATTGCGGTGCGTTTACCAATGTTGATATAGCCGAAACAGATAAGGAAACCTGCCATAAGGTCAATGCGCAGGGAACGCTGAATATTGCCCGTTCATGTGCAAAGTGTGATATAAAAATGCTTTATATCAGCACGGATTATGTTTTCAGCGGAGAAGGGGATACCCCTTTTGAAACCGACTGTCCGACCATGCCTTGTAACTATTACGGCGTTTCGAAGCTTGAGGGCGAAAAAGCAGTCATTGAAAACTGCGAAAAATATTTCGTTGTCCGCATTTCATGGGTTTTCGGCGAAAACGGAAAGAATTTTGTTAAAACAATGCTTCGTCTTTCGGGCGAAAGAGATGAGATAACGGTTGTCAACGACCAGGTTGGTTCGCCTACTTATACCAAGGACCTTTCAAAACTGCTCTGCGATATGATAGTCAGCGATAAATACGGAATCTATCATGCAACCAACGAAGGATTTTGCAGTTGGGCGGAATTTGCCACAAAAATAATGGATCTTTCAGGCGCAGAAACAAAGATAATTCCCGTTGCAAGCAGTGAATATAAATCCGTTGCCGTAAGACCTGCCAATTCAAGACTCTCAAAAACAAGCCTTGATAATAACGGTTTTGAGCGTCTTCCGCATTGGACTGATGCTCTGGAAAGATATCTCAGAAATATTAATTGAATGTAAATTCGGAATGCACCGACATTATTTTTCTTTTTTAGACTTGTAATGCGGTGCGTTTTATATTATAATGTAGCATGAATAAATATGATGGAAAGGAGCGGCTGTTTATGAGTGAAGATATCAAAAAAGAGAATAAAAGCGGTAACGGTCGCCCCGTTTCGCATGATAATGTAACCGACGGTTTCTATGATATCGGCAGTATGTACAGCAAACAACCGAAAAAGAAACCTGTCAGAACAGCTGAAGAAGAGTTCCGCATAAGAGAAGAAAAGCTCAGGCAAAGAGATGAAAAGCGCCGTGAATTTGAAATGCAGGCGATAAAAGAAGATATCGAAAGAAGATATGCTCTTCAGCTTGAGGATGCTCAGAATAAAAATGAGCCTGAGAAAAAGCCGGTTAAACGAACCTCTATAAGTCAGCATATTCTTCCCGAAATAGATGAGAAAGAGGTTGTTCGCGAAGAACTTGAAAATATTGACCGAATAATAAATCCCGAAGGCAAAGCGCCGCAGTTTGTTGAACAAAAGAAAGACAAGCCATCTGCAGAGAAAAAGAAGAGAAAAAAGGAGACCAAGCCGGTTTCTGAATATGACTTATCTGAAGGAAGCGCTTTTTATTCGTTGTTTTATGAGTTCGGAAACAGCATCTGTTCTGTTGTCGTAACGGTAGTCGGGTTCCTTTTCGGAATAATCAAATTGCCGTTTGTCCGCATGTACCGTTCATTTTCGGACGCAACAGCACATACTAAAAAGAAAATCAGCAACAAAATCAGGTCAAATCTTAAAGAATTGGTGCATTTCAGAAGAGAAATCAGAAATGCAGGCAAAACCATAAAGCAAACATTTAAAAAACCGAAATCAATTCCGTCGGTTCTGAAATATTATTTCAAGAAAGCATTCCGACGTCACGATGATCTTATCAAATCGGTTTTCAACTATCTCATGCCCGTTGCGGCGCTTGCTGTTTTGTTCCTGACGATCAATTATTGGAACGGAGTAACCTTTGCTCTTGAAGTTATATATAACGGACAGAGTATCGGTTATATCAGCGATGAGTCTGTATATATTGAAGCCAAGGATCTTGTGAAGGAGCGACTTGCTTCGGGTGCATATGATACCGAAAAAGTTGATGTTACCGTTGCGGCATCTCCGTCGCCTGACCTTAATGCACAGTATTCACTCAGTCTTGTTTCGCTCGATGAACTTAACGATGCTCAGGCGATTTCCGACAAGATGATTGAAAATTCCGTTGATAATCTTACCCATGCCTGCGGAATTTATATTGACGGCGATTTCATTTGTGCCGTTAAGAACGAGGCGGATGCAAAAACCGTTTTCAATGATTATCTTGCGCCTTACGAAGTTGAAGCTCAGGCGAATAACTATGTTGTCGGCTTCGCTCAGAATATAGACTATATTCAGGGATTTTACAGAGATGATCCCAGCGTTATGTGGGACGCAAACAGACTTTCTGAAGAAATCAGAGGAACAGGCGGTAAAGAAAAGACCCATACAGTTACCTTTGATGATACTCTCGCATCGATTGCAGGTTCATATGACGTTTCTGAAGAATATATAAGATCTCTTAATCCCGGTGTTGATTGGGAAAACCTTAAACCCGGTGAGGTTATAGCGGTCGGAAAGACCGAAAATTCAGAGAAGCTTGTGAGCATCAAGAAGGTTATAACCGCAACAAGCCTCAGAGATATCGAGTTTGATACCGTAACAAGACGCGATATGACAAAATACAGCGGTTACAGACAGGTTACCCAGGAAGGCGTTAACGGTACCGAAAGAGTAACAAAAACACAAATCTATATTGACGGCAAGCTTTATGATACGGATTATGATTATGAAACCGTAAAAGAACCTGTAGACGAAATTATTGTTGTCGGAACGAAAACATCTTATAACGGTGTTTATATCGGTTCGGCATCGAAGAAGGGATTCCTGTGGCCTGCACCGAGCTGCCATTATGTAAGCTCGGCATATGGTTGGCGAAGCAGAGGTTGGCATAAGGGAATTGACCTTGTTAAGGCAGGCGGCGGTGCACTCGGAACACCCGTTATTGCTTCAAGAAGCGGCAGGGTAGAGGTTGTTCAGAGAAGTAATTCGGGCTATGGTAACATGGTTCTCATTAACCACGGCGACGGATATAAAACAAGATATGCCCATCTTGTTTCGGGCTCGATAACAGTTTCTGTCGGCGAACGTGTCGAAGCGGGTCAGACAATAGGTAAGGTTGGTTCAACAGGTAACTCAACGGGACCGCATCTTCATTTCGAAGTTATTTATAACGGTGAAACCTATAACCCCGCAAATTATATTTATTAAAAGTATCCGCTCGGTGCATTTTTGCATCGGGCGGATTTTTTTGTTGTATGATAATGTTTTCAGCGGTGAATAATATAGTTGCCAAATTAAAAATGGAGGAAAAAATATGTTTAAAAAATTTATTTCTGTTATTTCGGCAATCGCTGTTCTTCTTTGCGTATTCACCGCATGCAACGGTAATAACGATGTGAGTCAGACGGGCGGGAATGAAAATAATAATGAAACCGTGAAAGAAATAAGATTTCTTAACTTCAAACCCGAGGTTGCAGAGGTTTATGATGAAATTGCTGCAGAATACGAAAAAGAAAAAGGCGTAAGACTCATCGTTGAAACTGCCGCCTCGGGCACTTATGAGTCAACCCTGACAGCAAGAATGGCAACAAGCGAAGCGCCGACAATTTTTCAGATTAACGGTCCGATAGGCTATACTTCATGGTCGGACTATTGTGCCGATTTATCAGACAGCGAGCTTTATAAACATCTCAATGACAAATCGCTTGCAGTTTCTTCAAACGGAAAAGTTTACGGCATTCCCTATGTTGTTGAGGGTTACGGAATAATCTATAACAAAAAAATTCTCGACAAATATTTTGCTCTGCCTGAAAAAGCAACAAAATATAATTCAGCCGACGAGATAACAAATTTTGATGCTCTCAAGGCTGTTGTTGAAGATATGCAGAAAAACAAAGAAAAACTTGGAATTCAGGGCGTTTTTGCCGCTACCTCGCTTAAAACAGGTGAGGATTGGCGTTGGCAGACACATCTGATGAATATTCCTCTCTCCATAGAATTCCGTGACAAAGGAACGGATTTTACGGGTGAGGATTATAAAACCATCGATTTCACCTATTCAGATAATTTCAGGAATATTTTTGATTTGTATATCAACAATTCAACCACCGATAAAAAACAGCTCGGAACTCTTGACGTAACCTCATCAATGGCTGAATTTGCGCTTGGTAAATGCGCTATGGTGCAAAACGGTAACTGGGGTGCATCTCAGATTCTCGGAGTTTCCGGAAATACGGTTTCAGCCGAGGATATAAAATTCATGCCGATTTATTCGGGAATTCCGGGTGAAGAAAACATGGGTATTTGCATCGGTACAGAGAATTTTGTCTGTATTAATGCTAAATCATCCGAGGCAGAGCAAAAAGCAGCCGCCGATTTTCTTTATTGGCTTTTCAGTTCAGAAAAAGGAAAGAAATTTGTGACGGAAAGACTCGGTTTCATTTCGCCTTTTGATACTTTTTCGCAGGATGAATCTCCCGACGACCCTCTTGCAAGAGAGGTTGTTCGCTGGATGAATATGGACAGAATATCAAATATTCCTTGGAATTTTACTGTTTTTCCGAGTGTGCAATATAAGGATAAATATGGTGCGGCGCTTCTTAAATATGCGCAGGGAACAATGACCTGGGATGAAGTTAAAAAAGTTGCTGTTGAGGAATGGAAGAACGAATTCGGGGTATAATTTTATCAGCAGTTAAGGTGAATGGAGCAATCCGAACCGTGATTTTCACGGACGGATTATCCCGTTCACCTTAATATGAGGGTCGGAAATCCCGACCATTTTATCTCGGAGTTGATAAAATGCAGAAATCCCTGAAAAAATATTTTCCTGTTTTTCTTCTGCCGACTCTTGCTGCATTTACAGTGTCATTTATAATGCCTTTTGCGATGGGCGTTTATCTTTCTTTTACGGAATTCAAGGTTGTAAATGAAAGCGTATGGGTCGGTTTGTCAAACTACATCAGGATATTCACAACCGACAGCACTTTTCTGAATTCATTATGGCTTACAGTTAAATTTACCGTTGTTTCGGTTTTGACCGTAAATATCATTGCGTTCACTATTGCGCTTCTTCTTACAAAAGGTCTTAAAGGCACCAACATTTTCAGAACGGTATTTTTCATGCCCAATCTTATCGGCGGAATAGTTCTCGGTCATATCTGGAGCCTTATCATAAACGGTGTTCTCGGATATTTCGGCGTTGATATAACCTATAATCCCGATTACGGTTTCTGGGGACTTGTTGTTCTTATGAACTGGCAGCTTATAGGTTATATGATGATTATTTATATCGCAGGAATACAGAATATTCCCGAAAACCTGACGGAAGCGGCGGCTATTGACGGTGCATCGCCGTTTCAGACGCTTATTCACGTTACAATACCTATGGTTATGCCGTCGGTGACAATCTGTACCTTTTTAACGCTTACCAATTCTTTCAAACTCTTTGACCAGAACCTTGCCTTGAACGGAAAATCACCCGAAACATCGCTTCTTGCTCTTGATATATATAAAACATTCTATGACCATACGGGACTGAAACTTGCACAATGGCACGGCGTAGGTCAGGCAAAAGCGGTAGTGTTTTTTCTGATTGTTGCGCTTATTGCGTTTGTTCAGCTCAGAGCAACACGGCAGAAGGAGGTTGAACATTGATGAAATCAAAAGGGTCTTTCATCAGCGGCGCAATATATGTTTTGCTTTTTGCTGTTGCAGTCATATTCCTTGCACCCGTTATCATTATTCTCATCAATTCGGTGAAGAGTAATTTTTATATTTCTGATTCACCTTTTACTTTTCCGACCGCTGAAACTTTTGTTGGTTTTGATAATTTCATAAAAGGCTTCAAACAGTCGGATTTTATGCGTTCATTTGCAAATTCCGCCTTCATAACAATCGCATCCGTTGCGGGAATAGTTATTCTCACTTCGATGACTGCGTGGTATATTGTCAGAATTAAAAACAAGTTGACATCGATTATTTATTATCTGTTTATTTTCAGCATGGTTGTTCCGTTTCAGATGGTTATGTATACCGTGACCTACTATGGATTTGAGCTTAAGCTGAATAATCCGGTCGGAATTGTTTTTGTTTATCTCGGATTCGGTGCAGGGCTTTCTGTTTTTATGTTCAGCGGATTCATAAAAAGCATACCGAGAGAAATTGAAGAGGCGGCAACAATTGACGGATGCGGACCGATAAGAATGTTCTTTATGATTATATTTCCCATTCTGAAACCGACGGCAATAACCGTTGCAATCCTTAACGCCATGTGGATATGGAACGACTATCTTCTTCCGTATCTTCTTCTCGGTTCGGGAAAAAATAAAACCTTGCCCGTTGCCGTGCAGATGGCTCTGACAGGCGGCTACGGCAACAAGGATATGGGAGCGCTTATGGCAATGCTTGTTCTGGCAATTTTGCCTATTATTATTTTATATCTTTTCTGCCAGAAATATATTATTCGAGGCGTAGTGGCAGGCGCGGTGAAAGGATAAAATCTATGGCAACAATAAGATTCAGTAATGTTGCAAAATCCTTTGATAACGGCAAAGTGACCGTTATTCCCGACCTTTCTCTTGAAATTGCGGATAAGGAGTTTGTTGTGCTTGTTGGTCCGTCGGGATGCGGAAAATCAACAACCCTGCGCATGATAGCGGGTCTTGAGGATATAAGCTCGGGGGAGCTTTATATAAATGAGAAACTGGTAAATAACATTCCGCCGAAGGACAGAGATATTGCAATGGTTTTTCAAAGCTATGCGCTTTATCCTCATATGTCGGTTTATAAAAATATGGCATTTGCTCTGAAACTGAAAAAACTTTCTAAAAAAGAAATTGATGAAAAGGTTATGTGGGCGGCAAAAATCCTTGATATTGAGCCATATCTTGACAGAAAACCCCGTGCGCTTTCAGGCGGTCAGAGGCAGAGAGTTGCTTTGGGAAGAGCGATGGTGAGAAATCCCGAGGTTTTTCTTCTTGATGAGCCTCTTTCTAATCTCGATGCAAAGCTCCGCACGGAAATGAGAGCGCAGATTACAATGCTTCATAAAAAACTGCAAACCACCTTTGTTTATGTTACCCATGACCAGACCGAAGCCATGACCATGGCGGACAGAATTGTTGTTATGGATAAAGGTGTGATACGGCAATTCGATACTCCGAAGAAGCTTTATAACGAACCGGCAGATATGTTTGTTGCAGGGTTTATAGGTTCTCCGCAGATGAATTTTATTGATGCAAAAATCGTTTCCGAAAAAGGGAAGCTACGGGTGTTTTTTTCGGGATATTCTTTTGATGTACCCAAAAAGAAAGAAAAACTGCTAAAAAAATATGAAGACAAAGATATTATTCTTGGTATAAGACCCGAGCATATTCTTTCTGAGGGTGAGGCGTCGCTGAAATGCTCATTGACCGTTGTTGCTGAAATAGCCGAAATGATGGGAAACGAAACCAATATCTATTTTGAATTATCCGGCAAACGCCATATCGCACGGATTAAAACCGAAAGAAAAATCAGCGCGGGAGACAGCGTGAAGCTTTTTATCGATCCCGATGATGCATATTTTTTTGATAAGGAAACAACCAAATCCATATAAAAAACACCTTTATCGCTTTGATAAAGGTGTTTGAAAAATTATTTGCTGTTCTTTTTTTCTCTGAATCTGAAAAGTCCGATTGCAATCGAAATCAGGTTGCATATTTCGGTGACGGTGCCTGACCAGGAGTTGCAGATGACATTATAAACCAACCACATAAGTGAGGTGGGAACGGTCAATGCTCTTAACTGCTGAGTTTTGGGACTCCACATAACGAAGGAAGAAATCATCATCGCAATCATCGGGAGGAGCGATGCGGGACTTGCATATGTCAGAAGACCGCCAAGACCTGCAAGAACCGAAAAGATTATCGGGCAGAATATGCTGTCAACAAACTTTGATTTGCCTCTGAAGCAGTATGCAATGCTTCTTGTGAAGCCGACGATATTTCCGACCATTCCTTCATATGCTCCGAGAAGAAAATACTGGAGCGCAAAAAGAAAGCCCGAACAAAACTGCATAAGAACAATTCTTTTGTGTGTGCGCTGCTGAAATGATAAAAGCAGAAGCGCAGCAGCGATAAGACCGATTGTTTGCGAAATGATAAATTTTAAATCTTTACCTTCAAAAAATGATGTTATAAAATCCATAATAACCTCAAAGTTTATTTTTGTTAATTATATCTTTTTTGATGTGGTTTAACAATACTCAAAAACGAAGAAATCCCTTCAATTCAGAAGGGATTTTTTGTGTATTTATTATGAATATTTTCTTGCCCATGCGTAAGGGGAGAAGAGCATAAGCATGGGAATGAGCTCGAGTCTGCCTGCAAGCATATCAAAGCTCAGAACGAGTTTGCTCATAACCGAGAAATCCGCAAAATTGCCGTAAGGACCGACTGCACCGAGACCGGGACCGATGTTGCTTATGCAAGCCAATACCGATGTGAAGGTCGTAACAAGATCACGTCCGTCGATCGAAACGATAAGTGTAGAAATTGCGATAAGAATCATATAAGTTGCAAAAAACACAGAAACGCTTTTAACAACAGGTTCTTCAACTGTGTGTTTATCAACCTTAACGGTTTCGATACTTCTGGGATTTATTGCTTTCTTTATATCACGCAGACCGCTTTTTATAAGGATCATAAGACGGGAAACCTTTATTCCGCCGCCTGTCGAACCTGCACACGCGCCGATAAACATAAGGAAAATAAGAATGATTTTAGTGAAAATCGGCCATGTGTCAAAATTGACGGTTGTGAATCCTGTTGTTGTTATTATCGAAGCAACCTGGAAGACAGCATATCTTATTGAATCGCCGATTGAATATTTTGTGTTTGCAAGGCATACCGCAATTAAAATAATTGAGCCGAGAATAATTCCGAAATAATAGCGGAGTTCTTCGTTTTTGATAGCCTGTTTGCCGTGTTTAACAATGAACATATAGTATATATTGAAGTTCACGCCGAACAGAAGCATGAAAACAGTAATTACCATTTCGGAATATATGCTGTTGTAGCCTTCAATGCTGTTGTTGAGAACGGCAAAACCGCCTGTTCCTGCTGTTGCGAACGAGTTGACAAGGCTGTCAAAAAGAGGCATTCCTCCTGCAAAAAGGAGAATAACCTGAATGAGAGTCATAACGCAGTATATTCCGTAGAGAATTCTTGCGGAGGCTCTCAGTTTTGAAACAAGCTTGCCGACCGTCGGACCGGGAACCTCGGCTCTCATAACATGCATGGATGAGCTTTCCGTTTTCGGAAGGATTGCAATAACAAAAACAAGAATGCCCATGCCGCCTATCCAATGAGTAAAGCTTCTCCAGAAAAGAAGGCTTTTCGGCAGAACTTCAACGTTTCTTAAAATCGTTGAACCTGTTGTTGTGAAACCTGAAACTGTTTCAAAGAAAGCATCGATAAAATTCGGGATATATCCGCTGAAATAAAACGGCATCGCACCGAAAAGCGACATAAGAATCCATGTCAGCGCAACAATAACATAGCCGTCTTTTGCATAAATTGCAGTATTTTCAGGCTTTTTTCTGATTGCAGGCAAGCCGACAATCGTCAGCGCCGCAATTGTCAGCGCAAAAGAGATAAGGGTGTTTTCGTTATATAAAACAGCACCGATTGCGGGGAATGTGAGCAGAGCTGCTTCAACAAGCAGAATTCTGCCGACAGTATAGAATACCATTCTGTAATTCATAACATTCCTCCGTCAATCACACGAAGATATCGTGAAGGTCCTCGATTATTCTGCCTGTGGTGACAACGATAACGCTGTCGCCCGCTTTCATAACATCACCGCCGCCGGGGAAGATGATTTTTCCGTTGCGGATGATGCATCCGATAAGAAGATTGGGAAGAAGATTAAGATCTTTGAACGGAATATTCTCATAGCCTGCATCTTCGGGAACGATGAATTCAACCGCTTCAACCTTTCCGCCTACCAATTTATAAAGAGTCTGAATCTGTGAGTTGCCGGCGGAATTATGAAGAGCACGGACATAACGGGTAACAAGATTTCCCGCAACAATCTGAGGAGAAACAACCGTTTCAAGTCCGATATCGTTGAGAATTGAATATGAATGACGGTTAACCTTTGTTATGACCTTATTGATGCCTTTTGATTCCGCATACATGGAAACGATGATGTTTTCTTCATCAATTCCCGTAAGAGAAACAAGAGCATCCTGTCTGTCAAGACCCTGTTCATCAAGGATATCCTGGTCGGTGCCGTCACCGTGAATAACCGTTACATCATCGGAAAGGGTATCTGCAAGCTCATAACAGCGTTTTTCATTCTGTTCAATGAGCTTGATGCTTCTGCCTGTGTCGGAGAGGAGCTTTGAAAGATAATAAGCAATTCTTCCGCCACCGATAATCATAACATTCTTGATTTTCTGTTTATAAACGCCTGTCTGTTTCATGAAATGCGAAATTTCGGCTCTTGTTCCCGTTATGCTGATTGCATCGTCGCAGCGAAGAACAAAATCACCCGAGGGGATATAAACGTTATCATCTCTCTGCACGGCGCAGATAAGAATTTTTGCCTTGCATTTCTTTCTGATTTCATAAATCGGCATATTGCATAAAATGTTATCAGAATGAATTCTGACACGGGCAATTTCAATCTTGCCTCTTGCGAATGAATCGAGATTTGCAGCAGAGGGAAAACGGATGATTCTTGAAATTTCGTTTGCAGTTTCGTATTCGGGATTAACAAGCATACTCAGACCGAGTTCGTTTCTCATAAACTGCATCTGAGCCGCATAGTCGGGGTTGCGGACTCTTGCGATAGTATTTTCCGTGCCCATTCGGTTGGCGATAAGACAGCAAAGGATATTGACCTCATCAGATGCGGTTGCGGCAATAATAAGCTTGGCTTTTGCGGCGCCTGCGGTTTCAAGCGTTTCGCAGGTTATACCGTTGCCCCACACACCCATAACATCATAGGTATCAACCGTGGAAGTCAATTTCTCATTGTTTGTATCAACAACCGTTACGCTGTGGCCTTCGGCAACAAGCTGTTTCGTGAGGGTGACGCCAAGCTTTCCGAGGCCTACAATTATAATATTCATGGCTGAAAATTACCTTCTTTTAAATGTTTTTAGTTGTTTGCGTTTTTCTTGAATTCTCTGTAAAGGAAGATAAGAGGAATAAAGATTGTTGCGCCCATAATTGCCGCACCGATATAAATATGGGGTGCAGGGATAAGCGTTGCAACGCCGAAATCATCAACATAATGCGATGATGAAAATCTTTCTGTTATTTCAGCGGCAACTCTCGGACCGATAAGCATGGGAAGCATAACCGAGAAAATCATTCTGACGCCCTGGAGCTGACCTGCCTTGTCTTCGGGAGTGAAGTCGCGGATAGCTGCGTTGAGCATAATCATGAGAAGTCCGTAGCCGACCATAGCAATAACAGCGGCAAGCGCAAAGTAGATGATGTTATTATCTGCAAAATAAACAAGAATAAGACCGACTACAAAGAATAATGCAGAGGGATAAAGGAAGGGAGCTTTGCCCTTCTTATCGCTGAGAATAATCATTGAAACGAGAGCGGCAATACCTCCGCCGATAACAACAACCGCAAGAATGATTTTGGGAATTGTAAGCTGAAGAGTGTTCATGTCGATATAATGGTCAACATAAATGAAAAGATAGGGGAAGAATACCTGGCTTGCAATCGAGAAAATACCCATGCAGATAAGTGAAATATAAAGGCTCTTGTTGCTCTTTATAACAGAGGGCTTGAAGCCGTATGTAAGGCATTCAACAAAGCTGTTTGTTGATTTAACGCCGTTTCTTGAATCTTTGATTGAGAAAATACCGATGATACCGCAGATTGTAACAATAAGTCCGAGACCGATGAAGCATGCGGGATAGCCGTATTTAACAGAAAGAGCGCCGAAAGCGGCAGTTACGGCAACCATTGCGATAACGGGAAGAAGAGCAAGGAGAGATTCGGTTTTGGCTCTGTTTGAAGGAGAGGTGATGTCTGTTATCCATGCGTTGAATGCGGCATCGTTACTTGTTGAACCCATAAATGTCATTATGCAGTCCATGATGATAACAAGAGTAACTGTTGCGGCGGTTGCGGCAACGGGAGTTGAGCCGAGTATCTTTGCGATGTTTTCTCTTGATATAAAGGCAAACGACATGACTGTGATACCCCAGATGATGTAGCCTGCACAGATGAAAATCTTTCTTTTGTTGAGCTTATCGCTGAGACTGCCCATGAAAAGAGTTGTGAGAACGGCAACAATCGAACTTGCTGCAACCATGTTTGAAATATCGGTTGAGTCGCCGCCGATTTCATTGAAAAGGAAAAGGTTGAAGAAGTTGTTTTCAACTGACCATGCAACCTGACCCATGAATCCGAAAAGAACAATGTTGAGAAGGAGTGACTTGCTGAGTTTAGCTTCTTTCTGCATTTTTATTAACCTCCGAAATATTCAATAAGTTTTATAATTGCGAACGCAAGAGCACCGACACCTGCCAGAGCTGCGGCAATATAGCCGAGAACATGAAGCGTTATGCTCTGCCTGTCTGTCAGAGTTCTCATGATGGGGCCGAGACATTCGCATTTAAGACCGAACTGCTTGAAACGTTTGAGCTCCTGAGTGAATTTTTCAGGATTTTTTTCATCTATTGTAACAAATCTTACGCATGAACGGCAACCGTCTGTATATGCGCGGAAGCCTGCGGTTTTATGTTGTGCCATAAAGATTCCGTCATAAGTTCCCCAGAAATCGTTGAGGTGGTCATGACCGAAAAATGCTCCGAGAATTCCGCCGACCTTTTTCCAGCTTGCGAACTGACCGCTGTTGACTTCGGGTGAACAAGGACCTTCGCCGACATAGCCTTTTGTTCCTTTTTTGCCGACATAGAAGGTTTTTCTTTTTGAATTATAACCTCTGGTTGCAAAGGGGAGTTCCCAGAAATGAGCCTTTCTGAGAAGCTCATATTCTTCGGGAACGGGAGTGTGCTGAAAAACAAATGAAGGCATCGGTTTTCCGCCGTTCATCTCTTTGAGTTTTTCGCATTCTTTTTCAAACCATTCTATCTGGTCGGGATGAACATAGTCATAATGAGAAAGGCTTCTGTCTTCAAAGCAATTGTTTGAGTCAATGAACCAAAGGCAGAAAACGGGTTTTTCTCCGTCTGATGAATAAACAAGTTCTTTGAAATTTGCGTTGCCCGTAATTTCCGAAGGAGAGTCGTTTCTGATAAGGATGCCGACCTCTTTATAAATTTCAACGATTTCATCTTCATGACCGTGGTCATGTTCGTGGTTTCCGAGAACGCAGGCAATGGGGATATTTCTGCTTATTATCGGTTTGACGAGATCTGCAACCATTTCTTTGAATGCATCGGGGTCATCTGCGATTTTGTCCGTGTTGCAGTTATCGCCGAGAAAAACGCATAAATCGGGTTTGTATTCATCGAGGGCGGCATTCATGAGTTTCTGCATATCCTTGAAACGGGGATTGGTTTTGTAGTCATAGTGTTCATGAATATCCCCGAAAAGCAGAAGCTTGAATTTGCCGTCGGAATTGAATTTCAGTTTCATATTATCACCTTATCCGTAATTGATTGCGATTGAAAGAAGCATGAGTGCAACGGAAACAATACCTTCGAGTGCAAAAAGTTTCCACGAAAATCTGAGCCACTTGCCGTAGGTTATGTTTACGATACCGATTGCAACAATCATGATTCCGCTGGTGGGATAGAGTAAGTTTGTGAATCCGTCGCCGAGGCAGAATGCAAGAGTAACCGCCTGTCTGCTGACATTGACCATATCAGCAAGGGGAAGAACGATGGGCATAACAAGAAATGCCTTTGCAGTTCCGCTGCCGACAAAAAATTCAAGAATAACGATAAATGCAAAGAGCATAAGTATCGCCGCATAGGGTGAAACTCCTTGAAGGAGATTGTAAACAAAATTGAGGATGGTGGGAATTATGTTGCCTTGGTCAAGGATATAAGTTATTGAAAGAATGATAACGATAATGGGAATGATGGGGGCAACGGTTTTTATTCCTTCACCGAAGCTTTTGAGAAGACTCTTGCCTCTCAGACCTGAAAAATGTCCTGCAAGAATGCCGCCGACGGTGAAAAGAATTGCCATGCAGGGAAGAGATATCATGCCCTCTGCGCCCAAAACAAAATCAAGAATAATGCCGACAATAACACCGAGAAGGCAGCAGAGGAAAGCTTTTGATGCTTTTTTTATCTGCGGGTCATAGAGAATGCTCATGCTGTCGCCGAGGCTGAATTTTTCGCGCAGAGCAATATCTGTTTCGTAGCAGAGAGATTTCTGCGGATTCTTTTCAATCTTTTTTGCATAAGCTGTCAGGAATCCTGCAAGAACGGCATAAACAACAATAAAAACGAGTATTCTGTATCCTATGCCGGAAAAAACAGGGATATCCGCCATTTTCTGGACGGTTACAACATTGAAGGGATTGAATGTTGCGGCAGTGAAACCGAAAGCAACAGCGATAAGGCTCATTCCGAGACCGACAAATGAATCCCAGCCGAGCGCCAATGCAATTGCAACAGAAATGGGAACAAGAGTTACGGATTCTTCAAGGATGCCTGCCGTTGAGCTTAAAAACATACAGGCAAAAATCATAACATTCAGAAGCAGATATTTTTTTGCACCGAATTTTTCGATGATTATCGCCATTATGTATTTCAGAATATTGCATTTATCGAGAATAAGAAAAGTTCCGCCGATGAGGGTTATCATCAGGATTATTCCTGCACCCGTGAGCGCCGTATCCGTTCCGAAAACAAGAATCGGAGCGAGAATGATTTTCCATATCGGGAGCTTATCCTCGATTTGGGTATATGTGCCGTTGATTATTGTTCCGTCAGGGTTTGTTTCGTAAACGCCTCGGGGCAAAACCTGAGTGAGCACACCTGCCAATGTCATTATACCTGCAAGGAGTATGCAGATAAGAACAATGGTTTTTTTGTTTATTGAAAGACCTGCCTGTTTGTTCTGGGTTTCGTTCATTTTTATCATTCCCTAATATTTAGCTTTGCGATATTGTAACATATATTTGTATATATTTGCAACTGTTTATAATAAAAATAATATTTATATGTTATAAACGGAAATTTTTGTTGTGTATTTGATATATTTGTGGTAAACTTAAGATGAATTCAAAACGAAAGGTTGATTTTGTGAAAAAGTTAATCGCAGTTATTCTTTCTCTTACAGTTATTTTTTCCGTTCTTGCACCTGCAGCATCTGCCGCAACCGATAAGTGCAACTGCGGAGTGCTTCCCACAATTTATGTTGGTCCTCTCGGTAATACGGATATCTATGAAAATCCCGGCGCTGAAAATGAAAGAACTCTTTTCAGACCTGCAACCGATGCAATTATCAAAATTGTGTTAAAGGTTCTTCCCTCAATCGTTCCTGCATTATTCACAAGAGATTTCACTGCACTCGGTGATGCGCTTATCGAATCCGTAAACGATGCATTCGGCGCAATGGCTCTTGACGGTAACGGCAATTCCAGGGAGAATGTTGATGTTATTATCGATCTTCCCACAGAAACCGAACATGGCAAGGGAAATCAGTATTATTTCCATTATGACTGGCGTCTTGACCCCGTTGAAGTTGCAGGTCAGCTTGATGATTTTGTTAATCACGTAAAGAAGCTTACAGGTCATGACATGGTTAATTTCCGCGCATCATCAATGGGCGGTGTTGTTACCCTTTCATATTTCAACGAATACGGCCATGACGATGTTGATGCTTGCATTTTCCAGAGCTGTCCTCTTCTCGGAACAGACGTTGCAGGCGATTTGCTCACAAGAAAACTCAAGCTTGACGCAAGAAAGCTTCTTGATTATGCAACCGACGGTTATCCTCCCTTTACAGCGGAAGATACCCTTCTTTGGGGACTTTTCAACGGACTTTTCTACAGCGGTCTTGTTGATATTGTTCTCTTTGCGGGTGAGCTCGTTGTTGACCAGCTCAAGACAAGAGTTTATGACGAACTCATGACTCCCGTTTTCGGAACACTTCTCGGTCTTTGGGCTTTTGTGCCTCATTCGGCATATGAAGAAGCAAAGAAGATAAATCTTGACCCCGAAACTCAGGCAGGTCTTATCAAAAAAGCAGACTATTATCATTATCAGATTCAGCAGAGAGCCGATGAAATTCTCAACAATGCAATTGATGACGGTGTGCGCATCATGATTGTTGCAGGCTACAACATTCAGAGAACTCCTCTTGTTGAAAATATGGATAACAACAGCGACGCAACCGTTGACACAAAATATGCTTCCGCAGGCGCAACAGTTGCTCTCCTCGGCGAAACCCTCGGCGATGGCTATAAGCAGGCTTGCACAGACTGCGGTCATAACCATCTTTCACCCGACGGCGTTATCGATGCATCAACCTGCATTCTTCCCGAGCATACATGGTTCATCAAGGATATGCTCCATTCAAATGCACATGACGGTATAATGGAAATGTATTATTGGTTTATGTATACTGATGAATACTATGATGTATGGTCAAATCCTATGTATACACAGTTCCTTCAGAACGATAAGCCCAATCTTCGCATGATTCCCATGGGCAATTTTGCGGAAGGCGCAAAGGCTCCCGAATTTGAAGAAGGTGATTCATACTACAACAAGTTTGAAAAATTCGTTCTTCCCGTAACAGACAGAATTTTCTCATTCCTTGATGATTGCAGAGAATTTATCGGTTTGTCATAAAAAACTCATAATTCACAAAAAAACATAAAAAATAATCGGGGAACGGTTTGTTCTCCGATTATTTTTTTGGGTGATTGAATGTATTCACGGATAAAGCTTTCTGCAAGACTTACCATGAACGGTGCGTATTTGAAAACGGTTCCGCTGTTAACGCTGATAATTTTTGCCGTTTTCGTTTTCGTGGTGAGTAATCCGATTTTTAATATGTTTGTCGGAATAAAACAGTTTTCGTTTATTTTTTTGGCGGTGTCTTTTGTTCTTTTGATGATGATTGTTTCGCCTGCAAGACTGCGACTTGAAACAAGACATTTTATGCTTGCAAGAGGAATGAAAAACATCAGAGTCAGAACGGGACTTTCGGAATTCGGAAAATCATTGCTGTTTTATCCTCTTGTTTTATGTCTGAAATTATTCTGGCTGTTTGTTTTTGAAGCCGTGCCTGTTTTTTCGGCAACAGCTTTTTATTTTTATCTGAACGAAAATTCATTGAGTCTCAAAGCGTTTGTTGTTGTTGGCGCAGGAATAATAATTCTTGCCGCTGTCGGCTTCGGTTTTTATTCTGTATTTATTCAGCGATATTCAAAATCCGCTTTTTATCTTGCTTGCTATAAGGATTTTTCTCCTTTTGATGCAATAGGGGAGAGCGTCAGGAAAACACGGGACAGTCTTGTTGAAATTCTGCTTTTCAAACTCGGTTTTCTGCCTTGGTTTTTGCTTTGCATCGGAATCGTACCGATGCTGTTTGTGATACCGTATTATAAACAGAGTATGATATTGTATTTTATAAATAAAACGAGGTGCAGCTGATAACTGCACCTCATTTTTATTATTGCAACATATCTGTTTCGGTGATTT
Organism: Acutalibacteraceae bacterium; assembly: GCA_045631105.1. GTDB lineage: Bacteria > Bacillota > Clostridia > Oscillospirales > Acutalibacteraceae > CAG-177. The sequence continues at coordinate 7,627 of JAZQTZ010000054.1, read as the reverse complement.
TTCCGTCTTTATATTTAAGTGTCTTGACTTCATACATTGAGAAGTTGATTTCAAATTTTTCTTTTTCAATCTCCAGAACAGCCGCTTCGGATTTGTCGGAAGAATTGAAAAGACGGATTGTTATGCCGTTTTCGGTTTTGCGGTATCTCGAAAGCAGGATGTTTTGATTATCGATTGCAACTCTTGTTTCTTTCTTTTCTTTTGTGCCCGAAGGGAAGAAAGAAAGTGCAATGCAGGGCTGGTTATAAATATCCGCATCCATATCAAGAGTTGAAATGTCGGAGGTGAGTCTGTATTCAAACTCACGCTCACCAATGTCGATTCTGTCATGGCATCTGTCGGAATCCGCAAGAGGTCTGTCACCGATGGGATGAGCGGAATATACGGGTGTGCGAAGAAGAGAAATATTGAGAATGTTACCGTCAACGCTTCCGCCGTAGGTTCCTTTGTTGAGAATTGCAAAGTTCTTTTCTTTGTCCGAAACGGCGCACCATTTCTGATAAACCGCTTCATTGCCGTCGGCACGCAATTTTTCTCTGCCGAATGCAGTCTGACCGAAGAATTCGGGAGATTCTAAATCTGTGTTGAACGAAAGTTTATAGAATCTGCTGCTGTCGTTGGAAAGCATTTTGATTTTTATGTCAATATAATCTCCGTTTTTCGGCAGGGTATAGGTGACAACCGCAAATGAGTCCGAATATCCGAAAATTGCCTGAATTTTAAGACGTACAGCGCCGTTTTCGATAACTCTCACATTTTCAAGTGTTTCATCGGGATAACCGTTGAAAGCATTTGCCTTTTCTTTTCCGAGAAGCGTGAATTCACCGATTTTTTCATTGAATCCTTCAACCGTCATCCCCCAAGGATCTTCATTGTCTGCAAAAGCGATTATTTTTGCGCTTGAACTTCTGAGAATGTCATTTCCGTTAACATTATATTTATCGACAAGACCCGTCTTTTTGTTGATAAGAACCTGCATTCTGCCATTGTCAAACGTGAAATAATCATCGGTTTCTTCGCAGGGCATAATCTGTCTTTTCGGGAAGTTTTCAACGTGAAGTTCGCAATCAAAACGGTTGATGCTCATAGGTTCAAGTTCTGCACGGAAGCAGACTCGTTTTCTCCAGTCAAGGCTGAATGTGCAGGCTTCTTTTTCGTTCTGAGAGGGGAGATAGTTGCCGTTTTGGTCACGCACGGTAACAAGAGTAACCTCGTTTTCGTTCCAGTTCTGGTCCTGAAGCTGGAATTCAACCTCTATATCCTGCGTGATTTTATAGGGATGAGGATTGAAAACAAGCACGGGAATTTCGCCGTCTTTTGCTTTTTTCTGACCTTCGCAAAGCTTGAAAAATGCCTTGGTTTTATATTTATCCGCAATTTCGCTGCCGTAAGCGAAAAGTCGCAGACTGTCATCCTCGGCAGCTTTTATGCTTGAGCCGGGGAGAATGTCATGAAATTCACAGAAAAGTAATGCCTTTTCAGCTTTTTCAAGCTCATTTTCATCATATGAAACTCCGCTTAATGCGAGCATTTTTTCACATACGGATAAATCGTTTTCAAGCTTTCTGTGTGCTTGCTTTATACGGTTCATGGAGGTGTAACATCCAACCATAGTATAGTTGAGAGATTCGTCAAATACCTTAAGATTTGATTTGTCGATTCTGTCAAAATAATTTTCGCACCACGAATGAACAAGTCCGTTTTCAGGGTGTTCATTCATGTGTTTTGCAATCGTTTCAAGGTCTTCTCTCGACGGTCCGCCGCCGTGATTTCCGATGCCCCAGAACATCATGTTTATGCCGTTACCGTATTCTCTTTCAAGAATGCGGTTTATTTTTTCGCCGATTTTGCCTTTGCCCGAGTTATAACCGCAGTTCATCTTATGAGCAATGATTTCGCTGCCGTCAAAACCTTTCCAGATGAAATCATGTTCAGCTTCAACCCATGAGGGGCGCATGAAAACATAGGATTCATATCCGCATTTTTTAAGAATCTGAACAAGACCTCTTGTGTGGCCAAAGGGGTCAAAATTGATTGCAGTAAGAGGTCTGACGCCGAATTTTTCGAGGAAATATTTTGTTCCCGTTTCAATCTGTCGGATAAAAGATTCGCCGCAGGGCATAACGCAGTCGGGCTGAAGATACCAGCCGCCCATAATGCGCCATTTTCCTTCTTTTACAAGCTTTTGTATTCTTTCGAAAAGATCGGGTTCGTTTTCTTCAACCCATTCATAAAGAACCGATTCATTGTGATTGAAAACAAATCCGTCAAATTCTTCGCAGAAGTCTGCGGCAATGCGGAATGTTGAGATTGCTTCTGCAATTCCCTCGGGTCTTTGCCAGAGCCAGACGGGATCAAGATGGGCGTTGCATATCATATGTAATTCTTTCATTGTTTCACCGCTTTCTGATTAGATTCTTTCACAGGTTGAGCAGATATACCCCTCTGCAATTTCATGGAAAAGGAGTTCAAAGTTTGTTTCGGAGCATATTATCTCTTTATCATTAATAGTAAAAGAAACATTTTTTATATCTGCGCCGAGACCTGTGCTGATGCATTTGAAATAAGCCTCTTTAAGAGTCCATATTTCGAAAAATCCGTTTTTATGAGAATTGATATATTCAATTTCTTTTTTGCAAGCAAATTTTTCCGATGCTCTCGGATTAATTTCTCGTATTTTTTCGATGTCGATGCCGATTTCTTTGTCGGAAACAGCACAGACAACCATATCACCGCTGTGGCTTATATTAAAATGAATATCAAGCGATTTCGCATAAGGCTTGCCGTTTTTTGATATGCCGAATTCGATTTTATCGTTAGCAATTCCGCAGAAATCCGATATTGCATTTCGGCAAAGATTATCTGCAACGATTTTTGCTTTTTGCTTTTGAGGAATTTTGAGCTTTCTGACAGTTTCTTTTCTTTCGTCGCTCATCATATCGAACCATTCGGCGATGTCGCAATCGCAAATCTCCGAAATGTTACTTAAATAAATTTTCATAGTTTCACCTAAAAGAAAATGCCGTCGGATAGACCGTCGGCATTGAATGTTTAAAACAGACCCGAAAATTTAACCATGATAACAGAAACGGTAAGACCGACAATAAAACCGCCGATGATTTCGGGGATGGTGTGACCTTCAACCTTTTTAACATCCTTGGCTTCATCTCCGCAAACCTTACCCTGAAGACGGTTGAAAGCATCGGTGAGTCTGCTGATGGGAAGTCTTACTTTGAAAGCGTCGAACATAACGATAAATGCAAAAACACCGCAAGCTGCAAAAAGATCGGAATCAAATCCGTTGCGCAGGCCGATGCATCCGCAGAGCGAAATTACGGTTGCTGTGTGCGAACTGGGCATTCCGCCGAGTTTGAAAAGCGTTGAAAGAGTGACCTTGTTGCGGGCAACACCCTTTCTCTTGCCGTTATAATATTTAACAAGATTGATAATAACTTTTATAAGCTGAGCGATAAACCACGCGATAAGACATACAAAGAAAATTCTCATTTTTAAAACTCCTTATAAAACAACATCTAGTTAATTCTACAATATTGACTGGGAAAATGCAAGAGCTTTTTTGTTGAAACTTGCAGATAATTGTGATATAATATCCCGCGACATGATGTCAGAATGCTTAAATAATACTACGGAGGCTGTTTTGATGAAAAAAAGCAGAAAATCAACTGTTCTGACTTCTCCGGATTTTGACACCGTTAAAGAGATAATAGTTAAGGGCGTTGAAAAAGGCGGAGATAAAAGACAGTTTGTTTTCCTTGATAAAAACAAAAAAGAATGCGAAAGAAGTTTTCGTCAGACATGGGATGAAATCAGTGCAATAGGTACTTATTTCTATAAAAAGGGTCTCGACGGAAAAAAGAAAATTGCAATTATCGGTGAAAACTGTTTTGAATGGATGATAGTTTATTATGCAACGCTTGTGGGCGGGAATATTACCGTTCCCATGGATTGCAAGCTTCATGCGGAGGATCTCAGAGATCAGCTTATCCGTTGCGATTGCGATGCGCTTATTTATACAGGCAAATTCTGCGATATGATTGAAGGGTTTAAAGTTGACAGCGATGTTCCCCAAATGCAGTATTTCAATATTTCTTCGGACTATGAACTCTTCCTTTCCGAGGGTAAGGCTGAGCTTGATAACGGCAAAACAGCATTCCTTGATGCTGAAGTGAAGCCTGACGATCTTGCTTGCATTGCTTATACATCGGGAACAACCGCAAAGAGCAAGGGCGTTATGCTTTCTCATAAAAATATTGCAAGCAACTGCTCTTCGGCATGCCGTGCACATACGGGCCGCCATGCGATAGGTTTCCTTCCTCTTAACCATACATATGCATGGGTCAGCGCTCTTTTCTCATCATATATTCTCAGCGAATGGGGTTATCTTTGCGACGGTATCGGAAATATTCAGGGCGACCTCAAAAAGTATCAGCCTTATAATTTCTCGGGTGTACCTCTTGTTGTTGAAACTATCTATGACCGAATCTGGAAAACTGCACGAAAGACTGGCAGAGAAGAGATTCTCAAAAAGGGTCTTAAAATCAGCAACACTCTCATGAAATTCGGTATCGACAGACGCCGCAAGATTTTCAAAACAATCATCGATAACCTTGGCGGAAATCTCAACATGATTGTTTGCGGCGGCGCAAACCTCGACCCCAAATATGAAAAGGGTATGCATGATTTCGGCATTGAAATTTATAACGGTTACGGAATGACGGAATGTTCTCCTGCCATAACTTGTAACAGACCGGGAAAATGTAAGTTCGGCAGCGTCGGCGTTCCTCTTGATTGCTGTGAGATAAAGATTAATAATCCCGATGAAGAGGGTGTTGGCGAAATCTTTGTCAGAGGCGCAAATGTTACATTGGGATATTACAATGACCCCGAGGCAACAGCTGAAGCTTTTGAAGGCGAATGGTTTAAAACAGGTGACCACGGCAGAATTGACAAAGACGGTTTCCTTTTCATGGTGGGAAGAAAAAAGAATCTTATCTGTCTTTCAAACGGCAAGAATGTATCACCCGAAGAACTTGAAGATAAGCTTTCAAGAATCGAGTATGTTAAAGAAGTTCTTGTTTATGAAGAGGATAAGAAAATTGTTGCGGAGTTCTTCCTGAACGAAGAGGATTATCCCGAAGCACGAAACAGTCTTAAAGGTGATGTTGATGAGTTTAACCGAAACATGCCCATCTTTAAAAACATCAATAAAATTAAAATAAGGGATGAAGAATTCCCCAAAACAACAACTCTTAAAATTGCAAGAAACTATAACTAAAAAAGAAGGTGTACTCCGGTACACCTTCTTTTTTTATATTTTGATTATTATCGGAGCTATGCCGAGTGACGGAATCAGAATATTCATAATATCATTCGTTTTGATTTTCAGGGTTGCTCTGCAGTCGCAGGGGTGACAGCAAATGAATTCGTCTTTGAGAATATCTTCGTCAATTGCAAGCAAAACTTTCTTTTCTTCATCGAAGATAAGGCTTGTTATGCTGAGAGAACCGGGTGAAGTGCCCAGCATATCCTCCATTTTATCGCCGCTTGCAAAAGAGAGTCTTGAAGATGCAAGCGTTTTTGAAACATCTTTTGTAACAAATTTTTTTCGGTTGTCCATCATGAGAAGATAGTGCGAACTTCCTGTTGTTGTCTGCAAAAAAAGATTCTTGCAAATTTTTCCGTCAATTATCTTTTCAATTTCAGAGCATTTTTCAAGAGTTTCCGCCGCTTCATGGGTTGCCAAAGAAAACCGTATTCCGATATTTTTGAGATAGTTGCAGATGAATTCGGCTTTCGGACTTAATGAATAAGATGTCATATATTTCTCCTGAAAAAAGCTGCACCAAACAGTTTGTTTAATGCAGCTTTTATGTTATTTAATGCTGGAAAAATGCGGACTCATAATCTTTTTCGTTGATTTTTATGGATTTCCACGGTCCGCTGCTGCAATCCTCGTGAGTGAGAATGCCGTCTTCGAAAGTGTGAATGTTTGAATATTGAGATTTACCTTCCGACAAAACCCAGTTTTTATCCAATGCTTCCGACGGGGCGGGGAAGATGCTTTCTTCGGCGGTAAATTCGCCTTTTCTCAATTCTCCGCAGCAGAAACGGACAATTTTGTTTTCTTCGTTGAATTCAATAAAACAGCGAGTTGTTCTGCTTTGAACCGCATATGAATATTTATCGATTTTAACGAATTCAAGAAACTCAACAATCTCTTCCGTGCCTTCTTTTTCATTTAAAAAAACATAGCGGAAGCTGTCGGTTTTTTTATCGAATTCTGCAGAATATTCTTCTGTTTCTTCTTCCGAAATATATTTCAGAAGAAAATTCGATTTTCCGTCGGAGATAAAGCTGATATCAGCATGGTCAGTCGGTCTTTTATAATATTTCTGCGCACTTTCCTCATCCATATCAGCTGTAAACCCTCCCACAATGGACAAATCAAAAGTGCCGAGAGGAAATGGACTGAAAGCGGTAAGGATATAGTTGCTTTCAAGAAAATATTCTGCCGGTTTTTCTATTTGGATTGTTTTATTGTGTCCTTCTTCAAGAATGCTGACCTTTGATTTCATTGCGCTCATAACATCGAGAAATCTTTCGCGGCAACCGATAAAGGTTTCTTCAGTGTTTGTTATGTTAAGCATATCAGGAGTGACGATTTTTTCTTCGCCGCCATTTCCAGAGCAAGAACAGAGCAGGAACAGCAAAACCAAAAAAAGAGACAGAAATATTTTAAGATACCTGTTCATTATTTTTCGCTGAGGAGCTTTGCAAGCTCATCCATGAATGTGTTGATATCCTTGAACTGTCTGTAAACCGATGCGAAACGGACATAAGCAACCTCGTCAAGGTCCTTGAGCTTATCCATTGCAAGCTCGCCGATATGAACGGAGGTAACCTCTCTGTCAAGTGAATTCTGAAGAGTTGCTTCAATTTCATTAACTGATGTTTCGATTTTTTCAAGAGAAACAGGTCTCTTTTCGCATGCTCTGAGCATGCCGTTAAAGAGCTTGTTACGGTCGAAAACTTCTCTTGACTTATCTTTCTTAACAACGATAACGGGAACGCTTTCGATAACTTCGTATGTTGTGAAACGCTTCTGACAGCTTATGCATTCTCTGCGACGGCGTATACGCTCGCCTTCATCGGTGGGTCTTGAGTCAATAACCTTACTTTCTTCGCAACCGCAAAACGGACATCTCATGGCATTTACACTCCTTAGGTTTTAGTTTTTGGATTTTATTTTTTTGCCGCAAAGCTCAATGCTTTTTTTGGCAAGAGTAAGCAATGAATCAACGATTGTTTCGTCGGCTATGCTGTAATCACGGTAGATTACCGATAATTCCGTGCAGCCGAGAACAACACAGTCGCAACCCGCCTTTTTCAGGTTGTTTATAATTCTCCAGAACGCTTCAATATCAACGTTTTTTCCCGCTTTGACCTGATCATAGATAATTTCCATGAGCTTTTCGGTATCTGTTTCATCAGGAACAGCAAAATCAAGACCGTGTTTCTCGAGCATATTCTGATATGCGCCCGAAACAAGAGTTCCTTTTGTTGCCAGGATACCGACTTTTTTTGCGTCGGGAAGAGAGTTTTTGAT
>JAZQTZ010000053.1:0-22598 GCA_045631105.1 Acutalibacteraceae bacterium | reverse complement strand
CAGGTTATTCAACCAAATTCGACAAAACAACAAACAACATTGAAGTATCGGGATTTGACTACACAGCAAAGAACGTTTCCGAATACAACTCAAATCTCGGCAACGGTGAAAAACTGATTGTTACAATTTCAGGCGTTATCGCCGATGCTGATGCAGAGCTTCTCAACACTTCAATCAACGACACAACTTATACCGCCCTTTATGAAAACGAAACATACAAAGGCAGTAATCAGCCCGTTAAGTCATTCCCCACTTACCATTTCTCAATTCCTGAATACACCTACTACATCGACTATGACATTCCCATGTATGACAATGATGTTAACGGTACTCTCTGCTCCGTTGACTCAACACTTCAGAAGCAGTCAAACTACAAAACAACCCTCTCCACAGGTAACATGGGTATTCAGTTCGTAAACGGCAATCAGGATATGGTTTATACCCTTAACAGCCAGGCAGGTCTTACCGAAAAACTTTCAAAGGGTTACGTTCTTATCAAGAGAGATGACGGTTCATATGACTGGTTCCGTCTTAACATCGTTCCCGCTTCAACCGTTTATTACGAAGAGAACAAAACAGAAACTCTTGATGGTACACAGAGCTTTGCCGAATGGACAACAACCGGTTCATACACCAACAAATTCCAGTCGCTCTCATCCAACAGCGACGTATTCGGCAACGACGAAACCTACTACAACAGCACAGACAAATTCTCACTCGGCACTAACAAGTCCGTAACACTTACATCAGCAAACAACCGAAGCGATACTCAGACATTCACATTCACAGGCACAGGCTTCGACCTTATCTCTGCTTGCGGTCCCAACACAGGTATTCAGACCGTTACCGTCAGACAGCACCAGGCTGACGGTTCGATGAAGATTGTTAAGGTGTTCATGGTTGACACATTCTATAACGACTCAACCTACGGCACAATCGCTCAGGTTCCCGTTGTTCAGTTCAAGGGTGCTTACGGCACTTACACCGTTGAAACAACCGCAGCTTACTATTCATTCGCAGGCGGTCTCGCCAAAACTCAGAGCGTAGATACATATGAAGTTGAAGGCACAGATATTGAAGCAACAACAGCTGTTGCAGACATCTTCTCAACAGACGAACTCTTCGCTCAGGTTGGCATGGATGAACTCATCGGTCAGGAAGTTGAACTTATCTGGATGGATGACAACTCCGTTCTCAACGGCGGTTTGGGTGTTGAAGGCGCAACACTCTATACCCAGGCAGGTGAAACAACCTCAACTCCTTCGCTTGTTAACTACATTGACGGTTTCCGTATCTATAACCCCGTTGACTACAATGATGAATACATTGCAAGCGAAAAGAACGCATCATACTACAGCGTTATCGAAACCATCACCGCAGACGGTATGGGCGGCGATTCACTTACAGCTTACATCGAACCCGGTGCAGAAGGTGAAATCACCTTTGGCAACTATCTCACAAGCGGCGGTCCGAAATACGAAGTATATCTCAAGCCCGGCAACTCAATTGCATTCAGTTTCAAAACAGATAATAGTAGCCGCAGAGCAATGATAAGCCTTCGTTCGGCAAGCGGCAAACCTGAAGCAACCGTCGGCGCAAGCGGTGCTGCAAACAGAAAAACATTTACGGTCAATAGTGCATCGGAAACATACTATGATATCACGAATTATCTCGGAAGCGGATCTAACGGCACATACACCGTAACTATCACAAATGACGGCAGCGGTCTTCTTGCAGTTGATAACATCAAGATTACCAATGCATCGCTTGTTCCCCTCAACGACGCAAGCCTTGCTGAACTCGATCAGATCCTCTCAACTCAGGCAGTTGAAATCAATCCGTTTGAAAAGAAAACAGGTCCTGTAGTTTTTGCAGAAGCTCCCGCAGATGATCCCAACATCGACCCTGCAGGCGAAATTCCCTTTGTTGAACCTCCTGCAGATGACAACGGCACAAATAATAAGTATTCCTCAATCATTGAAATGCTCAAATCATTCTTCAACAGAATAATCGCTTTCTTCAAGAATGCATTTCAGTCAGTTTCTCTCGATTGGTTATTCAGCTTATAAGGAGGGATTGCAATGAATAATTACGTTAAACCCACTATAAAGCTTGCAGGAGTAGCATCCAGAGCAGCAGCAGGTTCATGCAGCACAACCGAGCAGGATATGGATCTTATTCAGAGCATCATCGGCGGCGCAGATGCAAACAACACATTCGGCATGGGCGAAGACTGCCTGATTCAGATCCCTCTCGATATGTATTGCAAATTCACTTCAACAGAACTCGGTGCAGTTCAGATTTTCTGGTCATAAAACCAAATAATTCCAATGCCTGTACGGTTGATTCCGTACAGGCATTTTTCTTTTGCATTTTTCTGTCATATAATAAAGAAAATAATAAAAATATATAATAATATGTTGACATTAAAAGCTCTTTTATAGTAATATATAGTGTGTATAATTATTTATTGGTGGAGGTGTGTCATGGTCGATATTCATTGCCATATTCTGCCCGGTTTTGACGACGGTGCGGACAACTTTGAAGAAGCTCTTCGCATGGCTCGCATTGCGGCAGGCGGCGGAACAAAAGCGATGATTGTCACCCCCCACAGCAACATCCCCGACTCATATCAGAATTATCTCGATAAGTCATATGTTGACACTTTCAAGGAACTCAAATCAAAAATCAAAGAACAAAGAATTCCCATTGAAATATATCCGGGTCATGAAATATTCGCAACAGACGATATCATTGAACCAATAAAAAGGAAAAGACTTCTCACTCTTTGCGGTTCGGATTATCCGCTTGTTGAATTCGGTTTCAGAGAACGCTCCGAATCGGTTTATCAAAAACTGCAGATTCTTGTTGCGGAAGGTCTGACTCCGATTATTGCCCACCCCGAAAGATATGCTTTTGTTTTTGAAAACGGCTCTGCACCGTTGATACTCAAAAAAATGGGATGTCTTTTGCAGGTAAACAAAGGAAGTCTGAAAAACAAATTCGGCGCAAATGCTTATGATGTTTCACAGGCTCTTATCAGACGTGAAGTTGCGGATTTTGTTGCAAGCGATGCTCACAGTCCGTACATGCGAACGCCTTATCTCGCAGACGCTCATGAAATTATCTGCGAACTGCATTCCGAACAATATGCAGATTTGCTTTTGAGCATCAACCCGGGAAAAGTTCTCAAAAACGAAAAAATCAAATAATTACAAGGTGAACTGAATGAAACCGTTTAGAATTGTCGTTTTAATTGCATTTATAATCGTATCAATAGCTTCTTTAGCCATGTTTATCAGCGAAAAGCTTGCTGTTGACAAAACATTACCTCAAATTACCGTTGAGGAAGAAATGATAGAAGTAAGCCTGAAAGCCAAAGATGAAGAACTGCTCAAAGGTGTTACGGCTCACGATGAAAAAGACGGTGACCTAACCGACAAAATCATCATCGAATCAATTTCAAGATTCACATCAAAAGGTGTCAGCAAGGTTACCTATGCTGTGTGTGACAGCAACAACAATGTTGCCAAAGCAACAAGAACAATAAAGTTCAAAGGCTATGAGTCACCGAAATTTCAGGTTGTCGGCAATCTTTGCTTCTCACTTTATGAACATATCGACATAAGAGAATTAATTCTTGCTAAAGACAGCATTGAAGGAAATATAAAAAGCAATATCATCGTCACATCCGATGACTACGCAACTTCAATCGCAGGCGCATTTTCACTCAATGTTTTTGTTTCAAACAGCAAGGGTGACACATCAACCATAACTCTTCCGCTTATCGTTGAAGACCGTCCGCTTTCAGTTCCTGTTATCGAACTCAAGGAATACCTTGTTTATACAAAGAAAGGCAAAACCGTTGATTTCAACTCCTATATTGTTGATGCTCTCGATCTTGAAGAGGTAAGTCTCAAAAATCAGGTAACAGTTGAATCAAATGTCAATTTCAACGAACCCGGTACATATCATGTTCACTATTATGTCACGGACAGTCTCGGTCTCAGAGGCCACAGCATACTGACCGTTATTGTTGGAGAATAACAAGCTATGAAGAAAAATAAAATCACAATTGAATTGCACAGTTTGGTGATGGATATCATCAAAAACATCTGGGTTGTTATTCTCTGTGCACTTATCGGTTCAATGGGCTTTTTCCTTGTAACCCATGCTTCATACAAACCGATGTACACTTCAACGGCAACCCTTACCGTTCTCAACAGCGGTGCCGTTACCGCTTCATACTCAACTTACACAATCTCAACCGAAAAGGCAAATGTTCTTGTTAATGTTTTCACGGAACCCACAATCAAAGAATATGCCGCCGCTTACCTTGAACTTGACAAGTTTGACGGTACTGTTTCCGCAAAAGTTCTTGACCAGACAAACTTCATCGAACTCAAGGTTACATCAAACCATCCCGAAAAAGCATATAAACTTCTCAACGCTGTTCTGAAATCTCACCATAAGGTTTCAAACAAGATTTTCAAGAATGCCGGCGTTACGGTAATCAGCGCTCCGACTGTTCCACTCGGACCGTCTAACCACATTTCAACATCAAACCGTAATATGGTCATCATGGCATGTGCGACACTTGCTCTCGCTTTTGTTATCGCCATGTCACTCATGAGAAACACCGTTAAAAAAGAAAGCGATTTTGACGAAAAGATAGAATCAAAGCTTATCGGTACAATTGCTCACGAAGACAAGAGAATGACTCTTCAGGATATGAGACAGAAAAAGAAAAAGGGTCTTCTCATTCACAGTAATGCATACATAAGCCTTCGATTCACTGAAAATTTCCATAAAATCGCCGCAAAACTCGAACATAAGAAAAACCGTTCCGACGAAAGAGTTTTTGCAATAACAAGCGTTGCTGAAAATGAAGGCAAATCCACCTGTGCGGCAAACATTGCCGTTTCTCTTGCAGACAGAGGCAATAAAGTTATTCTTCTGGACCTCGACTTCAAGAAACCTGCTGTATACAAAATATTCAGCGAAGAAGAAGTTGAAAACGGAGAAGTTTCCGACTTGCTCTGCAACAAAGTTTCTTTTGAAGATTTTGCTTTCAGAACGTTCAAGAAAACATCTCTTTCTCTTGCACTTAACACAAAAGCAGACCCCGAATACCGCAATTATATTGAAGACGGAAGCATAACGGAACTGATTGAAAAGCTCAAAGCATGGTACGATTTCATTATTATTGATACCGCACCGCTTTCTCTTGATTCAGCAGTTACCGATATTATTAACATGGTTGACAAAACGATTCTGATTGTAAGAACGGATACTGTTCACGCAAACGTTATCAACGACGCAATTTCAACAATCAGTAAAATCAGTTCGAACCTTGCAGGTTGCATTCTCAATGATGTCCACATGAATATTCTTCCGTTCAGTATCACAGGTGACGACGAAAGCAACCGTTACGGCGGATACAGATACGGCAAGCATTCACATTACGGTCACTACGGCAAATATCCCGCACCGAAATATGATATTGAACCTATCCCCGAAGAAAACGAAAATACTGTTCAGAATGTTCCCGTAAATCCCGACGATGCGGATGAAGACGACATTGAAGAAACAACCGAACAGTAAGATTCAAAAAATATATTGAAAGAAAGATTTGAAATGAATCAGACCACACAAAACAAACAGTCAACCGAAAGCATAAAAGATGTTTTCGTTACGGTTTATCTGAATGATATCATCAAAGCGTTGCAGAGATTCTGGTGGGTATGTGTTGCCGCTGCAGTATTATTCGGCGGTTACAGCGCATTGTCTCAGAGAATCAACTATGTTCCCGAATATCAGTCAAACGTAACGCTTACAGTCAACACCCAGAACGCAGTAGGTGCAATCACCGGCGTTTCGGTTTATTCATTCTATTATGACTCAACCACCGCATCACTGCTTTCATCAACATTCCCCTATATACTGAATTGTAATCTGCTTCAGGAAGCGGTCTGTGAAGACCTCGGTGTTCCCGCCTTGCCCGCAAAGGTCAGCGCATCGGCAGTTCCCGGCACTAACATGTTCACTCTCACCGCAAGAGGCAGAGATCCTCAGGCAACCTATGATGTTCTTGTTTCAGCTCTTGAAAATTACCCCTCTGTTGCAAAATATGTTGTCGGTCATATAACTTTTGAAATTCTTAAGCAGCCCATGGTTGCAACTTCCCCATCAAACAGAATCAACTACTTCAACGAAGCCGTCAAAGGTGCGATAGTCGGTGTGTTCTTCGGACTTCTGTTTATATTCATTTATATCATTCAGAGAAAAACAGTCAAAACAAAAACCGATATCAAAAACCAGCTCAATCTTGATTCCCTTGCGGTTATTCCTCAGGTTACATTCAAGAAACGAGCCATGCCCGGTGATAAGTCGCTTTTGTTTACAAACCCCGACATTGGAAGCGGTTTCCCCGAATCATTCCGTGTGCTGAGAAACATCTTCGTTTCTTCGCTTAACGAAAACGAAAAAATCATCATGGTAACAAGCTCTGTTCCCGGTGAAGGCAAAACTACAACCGCAACAAACCTTGCAATTGCTCTTGCCGACCACAGCAAGAAGATTCTTCTTGTTGACGGCGATATCCGACATCCGAGCATCGCCCCCCTTCTCGGTGTCGACCTTGAAAACATCGAATATGAAACCGTTACGGACCTTTATAAAATTGCTTATCTTGAAAAATACAAACTTCATCTTCTTATTCCCACTCCAGCAGAAGAAGAACAGAGCGGATATTTCAGTTCAGGCAACATAAAGCAGATGTTTAAAAACTTCAGGGATTCATACGATTATATCCTCGTTGATACCCCTCCCTGCGGACTCATTTCCGACGCATTGTTTATTGCACAGTATGCGGATGCCGCAATTTTCGTAACATATCAGGATGCAGTCAGAATTTCACGAGTTAAGAATACCCTTGACGGCCTTATGTCAACAGATATTCATATCCTCGGATGCGTTCTCAACGGCACGGTTCAAGGTTTCTCAGGCTACGGCTATTACGGCTACGGTTACGGTTACGGATATGGCTACGGCAAATACGGCTACGGTTACGGCAAGTACGGCTACGGTGGCTATGGCGGTTACGGCGAAGGTCACCATCATAAACACAAGAAAAAGAAAAGTCACAGAAAATCAAAAGAAAAAGAAACAAAAGAATAAAAAGGATTTGATTGATTTGAAATTATCGAAGTCAACCTCCGGTAAAAGAAAATTTCATATTGAAACCTGGCACATAAAAGCTTTGTTCCTTATGGCTTATGATATTATGGCGATAAGCATCTCATATTTCTTCGCCTTATGGATAAGATTTGACGGTGTGTTTTCGGAAATACCCGAAAAATATCTTGACCCCTATGTAAATTTTCTTCCCGTATATATCATAATCAGCCTTGTTGTTTTCTATGCAATGCGTATGTATCACAGCGTATGGGAATATGTGAGCATAAGAGAACTTATGAGGGCGGCAATAGGAAGCATTGCTGTTTCTGTTGTGCATATTATTCTTATCACTGTTTTCTTGCAGAGAATGCCCATATCATATTATCTTATCGGTTCGGTTTTGCAGCTTCTCTTACTCCTTGCCGCAAGATTCTCTTACAGAATCTTCACTTCCGTTCCCCAGTTTTTTGGAACAGACACAGGAACCCATACCTATCACAAGGTTATGATTATCGGTGCAGGCGATGCAGGCAGAATGCTTCTCGAAAACATTCAGAAAACAAGAACAAACAAAGACAAGGTTGTCTGCATAATTGATGACAATCCCGATAAGCAGAACAGATATTTTGACGGCGTAAGAATCGTCGGCGGACGTGACGATATTCTTCATTCTGTTGAAAAATTCAATATTGACAGAATCTATATTGCGATGCCGAGCGCATCAAAAGAAACAATCCGTGATATCGTTAACATCTGTAAAGAAACAGGCTGTGAAACCAAGACTCTTCCCGATTTTTATCAGTTTGTTAACAGCGGAATTACCACAGGAGCTTTGAAAGATGTTTCTGTTGAGGATTTGCTCGGAAGAGACCCCATAAGCACAGATATGAAAGAGGTTTATGACCTCATAAAAGGCAAGACCATTCTCGTCACGGGTGGCGGCGGCTCAATCGGCAGCGAACTCTGCCGTCAGGTTGCGGCTCACGAACCCGAAAGACTCATCATTTTTGACATTTATGAGAATAACGCTTACGCAATTCAGCAGGAACTCAAAGACAAGTATCCGAAAATGAAACTTGAAGTTCTTATCGGTTCGGTCCGTGACTCAAGAAGACTTGACTATGTTTTCAAGAAATTCAGACCCGATATTGTTTATCACGCAGCGGCTCACAAACATGTTCCTCTTATGGAAGACAGTCCCTGCGAGGCGATAAAGAACAATGTTATCGGTACATATAAAACAGCCTATGCCGCAATGGTCAATAACTGCTCAAGATTCGTTCTTATCAGCACGGACAAGGCTGTTAACCCCACAAATATCATGGGCGCAAGCAAGCGCCTTTGCGAAATGGTTGTTCAGTCATTCGACAGAAAAATCAGAGAAAACAAACAGAATGAAATTCACAGAATGTTTACTCATTTCGAGGACAGCTCTGTTACATACAGCGGTGTTCCCGAAAACATAAGAACAGAATTTGTTGCCGTAAGATTCGGCAATGTTCTCGGCTCCAACGGCTCGGTTGTTCCCCTTTTCAAGCGTCAGATTGAAAAAGGCGGCCCCGTTACCGTTACCCATCCCGAAATCATCCGCTATTTCATGACAATTCCCGAAGCGGTATCGCTCGTGCTTCTTGCAGGTGCAGATGCCAAGGGCGGCGAAATTTTTGTTCTCGACATGGGTTCACCCGTTAAAATTGATACTCTTGCACGAAATCTCATAAAACTTTCGGGACTCAAACCCGATGTCGATATCAAGATTGAATATACGGGACTCCGACCCGGCGAAAAACTTTACGAAGAAAAGCTTATGGAAGAAGAAGGTTTGCAGACAACTCCCAACAAGCTTATCCACATCGGAAATCCCATTCAGTTTGATACAGATTTGTTCCAGAAACAGCTTGATGGACTCATGACTGCCGCTTACAACAATGACGACAGCATGGTTGAAATCGTTGAAAAGATTGTTCCTACCTATTCACCGAAAAGAGGTTAATTTATGGCAAACATACCTTTCAGTCCTCCCGACATAACCGAGGCGGAAATTAATGAAGTTTGTGAAGCACTCCGTTCAGGCTGGATAACAACAGGTCCACGAACAAAGGAATTCGAACGCAGACTTGCAGAATACTGCGGTACGGCAAAGGTTGCCTGCCTCAACTCGGCAACTGCCGCACTTGAACTGAATCTGCGTGTGCTCGGCATCGGCGAAGGCGATGAGGTTATTGTTCCTGCCTATACATACACCGCCTCCGCATCAGCGGCAATTCATGTCGGCGCAAAGGTTATATTCACCGACAGCAAACCCGATTCGTTCGAGATGGACTATGACCTCATGGAAGCGGCTATAAATGAAAAAACGAAGGCAATCATTCCCGTTGACCTTGCAGGCATCGTCTGTGACTACGGGAGAATATACGCCGCAGTCGAAAATAAAAAACATCTTTTCAAGCCTTCAAATGATATTCAGAAAGCTATGGGCAGAGTTGCTGTTTGTGCAGACTGCGCTCATGCCCTCGGCGCAACAAAAAACGGCAAAAACGCAGGACAGATTGCCGATTTCACATCATTCTCATTCCACGCCGTAAAGAATCTCACCACTGCAGAAGGCGGTGCGGCAACCTGGAAAACAATTGACGGAATTGACAACGAAGAACTTTATAAACAGTATATGCTTTACAGTCTTCACGGTCAGTCCAAAGATGCACTTGCAAAAACAAAAGCGGGCGCATGGGAATATGACATTGTCGGTCCGTGGTATAAATGCAACATGACGGATATAACCGCCGCAATCGGACTCAGGCAGCTTGAAAGATACCCGTCACTCATGCAAAGAAGAAAAGAAATCATCGGCAAATATAACGAAATGTGCGATTCTCTCGGAATTGCTTATCTTAACCATTACGGTGAAAACCATTCTTCATCCGGACATCTTTATATAACAAGAATTCCCGGTATCACCGAAGAAACAAGAAACGCAATCATTACCGAAATGGCAGAAAGAGGAATTGCCTGCAATGTCCACTATAAGCCCCTTCCGATGATGACGGCATATAAAAATCTCGGCTGGAACATTGCGGATTTTCCCAATTCATATAACTATTTCAAAAACGAAATAACCCTTCCTCTGCACACAAAACTTTCGGATGACGACATAAAAACCGTCTGCGAAAACTTTTCAGAGGTTGTTAAAAAGTATATCTGAATTATTTAAGGGAGAGAGAGCTATGATACTGCGAAAATGGGAAGACCTTCCCAAAGAAATGCAGAAACCCGAAGTGAAAGAATACTATGATTTGCTCAGCAAAAAGAAGTTTCAGCTTGTACTCAAGCGTATCTTTGATATCGTTGTGTCATTCACTCTTTTAACACTTCTTTCTCCCCTGTTTATCATTCTTGCAATCGCTATAAAACTTGACTCGAAAGGTCCCGTTTTCTACCGTCAGACAAGAGTCACTCGATACGGAGAAGAATTCCGCATTTTTAAATTCCGTTCAATGGTAACGGATGCAGATAAAGGTTCGCTTCTCACCGTCGGCGGTGATTCAAGAATCACAAAAACAGGAAAATTTATCCGTAAATATAAGCTCGACGAATTCAGCCAGCTTATTGACGTTTTAAGAGGTACAATGACATTCGTCGGCACAAGACCCGAAGTTCCCAAGTATGTTGAGAAATATACTCCCGAAATGATGGCAACTCTTCTTATGCCTGCAGGCATAACCTCGGAAGCAAGCGTTTACTACAAAGATGAAAACGAACTTCTCGATGCCGCAGAGGACGTTGAAAAAACATATCTCGAGGTTGTCCTTCCCGATAAAATGAAGTATAACCTTGCCGCTATCAAAAGTTTCAGCTTTATTGACGATATAAAAGTTATGATTCTTACCGCACTTGCGGTTTTTAAATGAGGAAATAAAATGAAAAAACCAAAGCATCTTATCGCACTTCTTACGAATAATGATGACGATATTTATTGCTTCCGCAAAGAACTTATCGAGGGAATAATCGACGCAGGCTATGAAATGCTGATTTCATGCCCCGACGGCGAAAAGTTTGAACTGATGAAGCATCTTGAATACCGCTATGATGACCCTGTTATCGACAGACGAGGAACAAACATTGTTGCGGATGCAAAGCTCTTTATCCATTATTTCAGACTCTTTCTTAAAAACAAGCCTTCGGTTGTTCTTACATACACCGCAAAACCGAATGTTTATGCAGGTCTGGCAGCATATCTTCTCAGAATACCCGTTATCAGCAATGTTACGGGATTCGGAAGTGTTCTCAATGAGGGCGGATTCAAGCAGAAGCTTATAATGTCGCTCTTCAAGTTTGCATTCCGACGCTCTGCCTGCGTTATGTTCCAGAATTCAACCAATATGAAGCTTGCAGAAGAAACGGGCATGGTCAAGGGTGAACATAAGCTCATTCCGGGTTCGGGTGTCAACACCGACAGATATCCCCTTCAGCCTTATCCCGACGGCGGTGACGGAAAGAACGGCCAAAAGGTTGTTTTCAACTATATCGGCAGAATTCTTCACGACAAGGGCGTTGATGATTACATCGAAGCCGCAAAAAGAATAAAAGCCGAATATCCCGAAACAGAATTCAATATGCTCGGTTTCATTGAACCGACTGAAATTCACTATGAAAAACTGCTTTCGGAGCTTGAAGAAAAAGACATAATAAAATACAGAGGCAGTCAGAAAGACATAAAGCCGTTTGTCACCGCTTCCCATGCAACAATTCATCCTTCAACCTACGGCGAAGGCATGAGCAATGTTCTTTTGGAAAGTGCATCAAGCGGAAGGCCGATTATCTCAACCGATAATCCGGGCTGTCAGGAAACATTCATTGACGGCGAAACAGGATTCATCTATCACGGCGGAGATGTTGATGCTCTCTGTAACCAAATCAGAAAATTCCTCTCTCTGCCAAACGAAGAAAGAAAATCAATGGGCGAAAAAGGAAGAGAATATATAAAATCAAATTTCTCAAGAGATATTGTTATCAGGGCATATCTCGAAAAAATAAACAGTCTGTGCAAATAAGGGAGTAAAAATTATGTACACAAATCTTTATGAAAAAATTCTCGCTAAAGAAGAAAAAATCTCACTCGTCGGTCTCGGCTACGTTGGTATGCCCATTGCCGTTGCATTTGCAAAGAAAGTCGATGTTATCGGTTATGACCTCAACGCAAAGAAAATCGAGCTTTATAAAAGCGGTATCGACCCCACTCTCGAAGTAGGCGACGAAGCAATAAAGAACACAACCGTTGAATTCACTTCTGACGAAGCAAAGCTCCGTGAGGCAAAGTTCCACATCGTTGCAGTTCCCACTCCCGTTAACGATGACCACACTCCCGACCTCACTCCCGTTGAGGGTGCAAGCCGCATTCTCGGCAGAAACCTCACAAAGGGTTCAATCGTTGTTTTTGAATCAACTGTTTATCCCGGTGTAACAGAGGATGTATGCGTTCCCATTCTTGAAAAGGAATCGGGTCTCAAATGCGGAGTTGATTTCAAAATCGGATATTCTCCCGAAAGAATCAATCCCGGCGATAAGGTGCACAGACTTGAAACCATCGTTAAAATCGTTTCGGGTATGGATGCCGAAACTCTCGATGTTGTTGCAAAGGTTTATGAGCTTGTTGTTGAAGCAGGTGTTCACCGTGCAGAGAGCATCAAGGTTGCCGAAGCTGCAAAGGTTATCGAAAACAGCCAGAGAGACATCAACATCGCTTTCATGAACGAACTCTCAATCATTTTCAACAAAATGGGTATTGATACAAAAGCTGTTCTCGAAGCCGCAGGAACAAAATGGAACTTCCTCAAATTCTTCCCCGGTCTTGTCGGCGGACACTGCATCGGTGTTGACCCCTATTATCTTACATACAAGGCAGAACAGCTCGGTTATCACAGTCAGGTCATCCTTGCAGGCAGAAGAATCAACGACGATATGGGCAAGTACGTTGCAGAGAACGTTGTTAAAAAACTTATTGCCGCAGGCAAGAATGTAAAAGATGCAAAGGTTGCAATCCTCGGCTTCACATTCAAGGAAAACTGCCCCGACACAAGAAACACAAGAGTTATCGACATCATGAACGAACTCGGCGAATACGGTATCACTCCCGTTGTTGCAGACCCCGTTGCAGATGCTGAAGAGGGTAAACAGCACTACGGAATTGAATTCGTTGATATCAATACAGTCAAAGATATGGATGCCGTTATCATTGCCGTCGGCCATACAGAATTCATGAGTTTCTCAATGAGCGACATAGATGCAATGTTTGCAAACGGCGAAAACAATGGTAAGGTTCTTGTTGATGTCAAGGGTGTTCTTAACAGAAAAACTTACACAGAAGCAGGCTATCAGTACTGGAGGCTTTGATAATGGGTTACAGACATCTCATTTTCCCCGAAAATTCACTTTTCCTCGTTACGGGCGGTGCAGGTTTCATAGGTTCCAACATCTGCGAAGCCATCCTTGAAATGGGTTACAGAGTGCGCTGCCTTGACGATTTGTCAACAGGCTCACAGAAGAATGTTGACCTTTTCATAAACAACCCCAACTATGAATTCATCAAGGGCGATATCAAAGACCTTGATGTCTGCATGAAGGCTTGTGAAGGCGTTGACTACGTTCTCAATCAGGCTGCATGGGGAAGTGTTCCCAGAAGCATCGAAATGCCTCTTTTCTACTGTGCAAACAACATCAGCGGCACTCTCAATATGCTTGAAGCCGCAAGACAGAACAACGTCAAGAAGTTTGTTTATGCATCATCGTCATCCGTTTACGGCGATGAACCCAACCTTCCGAAAAAAGAAGGCAGAGAAGGCAATCTTCTCTCCCCCTATGCGCTCACCAAAATGTGCGACGAAGAATGGGCAAAGCAGTACACAAGGCACTACGGTCTTGACACCTACGGAATGCGTTATTTCAACGTTTTCGGCAGACGTCAGACTCCCGACGGCGCATATGCCGCTGTTATTCCCAAATTTATAAAAATGCTTATAAACGGCGAAACTCCCACCATCAACGGTGACGGAAAGCAGAGCCGTGACTTCACATATATCGAAAATGTTATCGAGGCAAACCTCAAAGCTTGCCTTGCTCCTCACGAAGCCGCAGGTGAAGCGTTCAATATTGCTTACGGCGGCAGAGAATATCTCATTGATATCTATTACGGTCTTACAAAGGCTCTCGGTGTTGATATTGAACCTAATTTCGGACCTGACCGTGCAGGCGATATCAAACACAGCAACGCCGATATTTCAAAAGCAAAAGAACTCCTCGGATATGACCCCGACTGGAGCTTTGAAAAAGGAATTGAAGCTGCTATTGAGTGGTATAAGGAAAATTTATGAGCAAAGGTACAATAATTTATTACGGCGGATTTTCTTTGCCTGATAAAAGTGCATCTGCAAACAGAGTCGTTTCAAACGGCAAGATTTTCGATAAGCTCGGATATAAAACGGTTTTTATCGGTGCATCCGAAGGCTCATTCGATGGTTTGAGACCCGTTGAGGGCTGTGAAGATATGTTTGAACACGCTCACCCGACATCAACCAAGCAATGGCTGAATCATATGCTGAGCGTTGAGCATATTGAAGCTGTTATGAAGAATTACAACGATGTCAGAAAAATAATTCTTTATAATGTGCCGATGTTCACTCTTCTTAAAGCAAAAAAAGTTTTTTCAAAGAGAAACATTGAAGTCTGCTACGACTGCACCGAGTGGACAAAGGATACCGACGGTTCATTGCCTAAGAGAATTTTCAAGGCGTTTGATGAAATTCTCATAAGCAATTTTGCTCACAAGGTTGCCGACGGCATGATTGCCATCAGCAGAATGATGGAGAAGAAATATAAAAACAGTAAAAATCTGCTTGTTCTTCCCCCTCTTGTGGATATCAATGATGAAATCTGGCATCATGTTCCCGAATCGCATGAAGGTGTTTTTGAATTCTGCTTTGCAGGTATACCCGACGGCAAAAAAGAAAGCCTCGATAAGGTTGTCGAAGCCTTCTGCAACATCAACAAAAAGAATACTCATCTTCGCATTATCGGTATAACCGAAAATGATTTCAATAATATTTATCCTGACTGTTTTATTCCGAAAAATGTCCGCAACAAAATCACATTCATGGGCAGGCTTTCTCATTCGGAAACAATAAAATATGTCCTCGGATGCGACTGCTATATATTCATCCGCCGTTCGGATAAACGCAACAACGCAGGCTTCCCCACTAAATTTGCGGAAAGTTTTACCTGCGGTGTGCCGATTATAACAACCGATGTCAGCGATGTCGGAGAATATATCAAAAAAAGCGGAAAAGGCAGTCTCTTAAAGTATATGACAACAGAAAGCATATCCGAAGCAATGCTTTATCAGATTGAAAACAAACTTCAGTCAAAATCACTTGACAATACATTTCACTATGAATCATTTATTCAGCCGACAGAAATTTGGCTGAAATAAAAAGGGAAGGAGGAAAATATGCTCAAAAACGGATTTTCGCTCGGTCTTATTCAGAAAACAGCCGTGCTTTATCTTATCATATGGACAATTTCTCCTCCTTTACAGGTTGACTCAATCTACCGACTGGTTGCACTTGCCTGTGCAGTTCTGTGGGCAGGAATCTGGTTTGTCAGAGAAACTCCGCTCACCTTGGGTAAGGAACAAATCGGTGCGATTATATTCCTGATATCGGTTATGGTGGTTGTCTACTTTGAAAAGTATGACTTTTCCGCACTGATTAAACAGATTGCGCTTATCATGCTTGTCATATGCTTTATGATGACATATTTCTATGACGATAAGTGGGACGAACTTTCGGGAATCGTTCCGATTGTACTCATTCTTCTGACTGTGTGGAACTATAATACGGTAGAAATACTTATCGAAGACCATACAATTGCAAGACTTCTGGTTCGAGATGATGAATCAACATATCAATTTCTCAGACAAGGTATCGGCGGATACAGCCTCATCTATCCCCAGGTATGCATCTGCCCCGCTATATTCGCATGGATTATCAAAGCATTCAAAAATAATAAACTGTTTTTTGTCATCGGTGCAGCATGGGCTTATTTTTATGTAAGACTCCTTGAACTTGCAGGTTATTCCATAGCTCTTTTTGCAAGCGCTATAGGACTTATTCTTCTGCTTTTCTACAAAGGGAAAAATATTATCCCTGCATTTATTGTTACAATTCTCGCATTTGTCGGAATCATGGCTGCAATCCTGTATATCACACCGTTCAGGGAATGGATACTCGAAACATTTGACGGTATGGCTGTTGCAAAAAAGGTAAACGACCTTGTTTCAACATCGGAATCGGGCGTTACGGGTGACTCCATTCAGGTACGAATTGATGCCTATTCAAACAGTCTTATGGATATGCTTAAATATCCTATCATCGGCTCTCTCTGGCGCGAAAGCGGCGGAGGACATTCCGCTCTTCTGGATATCACATCAAAATACGGCTGGCTCGGCGGATATGCATTTGCAATGATGTTTTATCATGTTCCTTTCCACTACAAACATCACTATAATGATAAATTTATCATATCGGCAGCAAACGCAACTCTTGTTACACTTATGTTTGTTTCCTCACTTGACTCATTCAGTTACTCATTCACATTAATGGTTATGATTGTTTCCTCGCTTTTGTTTGAAGATATTATAAAATGGACCGGTGCTGAAAGAACATGAAAGTTTTATGGACAGTAAATTTAATACCTTCCGCAGTTTCGGTGAAACTCGGTAAAACATCCGAGGTGCTTGGAGGCTGGGTCGAATCCATGGCTGAACAACTCAGCAAAAACATCAATATCGAACTCGGTATTGTCTGCAAATGCGAGGAAAACCTCAGCTTTTGCGAAACAATTGACGGTGTAACATATTTCAGTCTTTACTATAATTCTTCAACATCCCTTGAAGAACTTGAGGCCAAATGCGATAAGATTGTTTCGGATTTCAGACCCGATATAGTAAACATCGAAGGCACTGAATTTCTCCACGCAAGAGCGATGCAGTTAACAGCAAAAAAACAAAGTATTCCCGCAGTTGTATCTTTGCAAGGCATTCTCAACGGACAGTATGTTTATCAATGCGGTCAGCTTCAGATTGATGATATGATGTTTTCAAAATCGCTGACCGAGATTTTCTCGGCATGGATTATGCATCTTCGCAAAACAATGTGGTATAAACCCCGCATGAAATCCGAAAAGGAAATAATAGAAAACGCCGAGTATATTCTTGGCAGAACAACATGGGACAGAGCGCATTCCTATGCAATAAATCCCACAGCAAAATATTATCCCTGCAGCCGCATTCTCCGTACTCCTTTCTATGAAAAAAAATGGATCATTGAAAAAGCCGAAAGACATTCGATTTATGTCGGCAACGGATACAGCGCTCTTAAGGGTGTACACTTTGTTGTCATGGCACTCCCATATCTTATAAAAGAATATCCCGATGTAAAGGTATATGTCGCAGGATATAAACCCTATACAGAAAATGATAAGCGTTCTTTCCTCAAAAAAGGGTATGCTTCATACCTCAAAAAACTTATATACGACCTCGGTGTGCAGGACCACATTGAATTTACAGGCCCTCTCAAGGCACATCAGGTTGCAGAAAAGCTTTCAAAGGTAAACGCATATGTTTTATGCTCAACCATAGAAAACAGTCCCAACACTCTCGGCGAAGCCATGATGGTAGGCACTCCCTGTGTTGCCGCATATGTCGGCGGTGTTTCGGATATGGCGGATGACGGAAAAGAAGCTCTTTTCTACAGAAACGATGACCCCAAGCTTCTCGCCTGGAATTTAAAGCGTATTTTCGATAACGACGAACTTGCGCTTGCGCTTTCAGAAGCAGGAAAGAAAAAGGCTCTCATAACCCACGATGCCGAAAGAAATGCTCAGATGCTTATTGATGCATATACAGATATTCTGAAAGAAGGAAAATAACATGAGTTACGCACCGATTATAATATTTGTATATAACCGTGCCGATCATTTTGTTCAGGTATATAATGCACTTGCCGCCTGCAAAGAAGCAAAAGACTCCGAACTTTTCATTTTCTCCGACGGTGCAAAAAACGAGTCGGGCAAAGATAAAGTTAACGAAGTCCGTGCAGCAGTTGACGCAATAAAAGACTCAGGTGATTTCAAATCCGTTACAGTTACCGAAAGTCCAGTCAATAAAGGTCTTGCGGCATCTGTTATCGCAGGCGTTACCGATGTCATCAATAAATACGGCAAGGTAATTGTTGTTGAAGATGACTGTGTTGTTTCACCTCATTTTCTCTTATATATCAATAACGCTCTTGATTGTTATGAAAACAACAAAAACATCGGATGTCTTTCAGGCTATACTCCGATGATAGAATTCCCTGATAATTACAAAAAAGATGTTTTCTCCGCCTACCGTTCATGCAGTTGCACCTGGGCAACTTGGAAAGACCGCTGGGAAGGCGTAGACTGGGAACTCAAAAACATCAAAGATTTCTATAATTCCTCCAAACTTATCCGACGCCTCAACTCGAACGGAAGCGACAGATTCATCCGCCTCTACCGTCAGACAAAAGGCAACGGAAGTTCGTGGTCAGTAAGATTCGGCGCACATCTTGTAAAAAACAATCTGCTTACGGTTTATCCGAGATACTCATATATAACAAACATCGGCTGCGACGAATCAGGCGTTCACAGCAAATCGGAAGATAACGAAAAAATGCGTGTGGATTTGTCAAAAGCAATTGAAAATCCTGTTTTTGACGATGTTGAAATCGACAACCGTATTCAGAAAATAATGAAAAAACACTATTCCTACGGCTTTATTTCTGAAGTAAAGAAATTCATTGCAACAGTTTTAATTGTTATCAAAGAAAGATTGAGATGAGATAATGGAAAATCAGGCTCTCATAAGCGTAATAATCCCTGTTTACAATGTCGAAGAATATCTGCGCGAATGTGTTGACAGCGTTCTTTGTCAGACATACGGAAACTTTGAAATAATCCTCGTTGATGACGGCTCAACCGATTCATCAGGAGAAATCTGCGATGAATATCTTGAAAAGGATGACAGAATCACTGTTATTCATCAGATAAACGGCGGCCTTTCGTCGGCACGCAATTCAGGTCTGTCAGAAGCCGAAGGTAAATACCTTTATTTTCTCGACAGCGATGATTATATTGCCGATAACTCACTCGAAACACTCGTTGAAATTGCTGAAAAAGATAATAGCGATATAGTTTTCTTTGATGCGGTTTCTTTTGCGGATACCGACGATTTTGAAGTAAGTCAGAACTATAACAGAAAAAACAAATATAAAACCGATAACGGTTATGAAGTATTTTTTGCAATGACTCAAAACAAAGAATACCACAGCGCAGTACCTCTTCTGCTTATCA
Organism: Acutalibacteraceae bacterium; assembly: GCA_045631105.1. Lineage (GTDB taxonomy): Bacteria > Bacillota > Clostridia > Oscillospirales > Acutalibacteraceae > CAG-177. The sequence continues at coordinate 2,996 of JAZQTZ010000053.1, read as the reverse complement.
AAAGAGAGTTTTTGCTTAAAAGCGGCATATCGTTTATCAATAGTATTCTTTACGAAGATATGGTTTTCACATATCAGCTTTTCTGCAAGGCAGCAACCGTTTCGCAATGTTCTGAAGTTCTTTATCATCGAAGATACCGCAAAAACTCCATTATGACCTCGTCAAAATCAAAAAAATATTTTACAAGCTGTGTTGAGGTTTATACCGCCAACGCAGAATTCACAAAACAAATCAACCAACCCGATGTTTCCGCCGCAAACGGATTTGTGTGCAGATGTGCTTTCAATATCTTCAACGTTTACGAAAAACTCGATAAGTCAGATAAAAAAATCTGCAAAGCTGAACTCAAAAAAGTAAAAAAAGATATTCTCAGAAACGAAGCCTTCGGCGATACCGCCCTCAAAATGCGTTGTTACGGAAAGGCTTTCTGGTTTATATATAAAATTTTTGATAAAACAGTCGGCAGACTGCTGAAAGGAACAAAATGAGCAAAAAGAAAAAAATTCTGATGGTTATGCCCGTTATGAAAGGCGGCGGTGCTGAAAGAGTTGCATCACTGCTCCTAAACGAATTCAGACGTAACGGATATAGCTGCGAATTTCTGCTCACATCGTCCGATAAAAACGACGTTATCAACCGTGATCTTAACCCCTATATTCCCATAACATCGGTCTATGAAAAATCCAACAAAAAGAGTTTGTTTTTCAAAGCGGCAGAAATCATTTCTTCCCTGTTTTGCAAACCTTTTGAAATATTAAAACTCAACGTTCCCGCCTGCTTTGCCAGACTTTCATTTGTTTCTCAATACCACAATGAAATAAAAAAGCTGAAAGAAAAGCTTGAAAGCGAACCTGATACAGTTGTTATCTCGTTCCTTCAGCCCTCAGTTCCAATGACTCTGATTGCTGCAAAAAATCTGCCCAACAGAGTTGTTATCTCCGAGAGAGGAGATCCCAAAAGACTGCTGAAAAAACGCTACGGATATAATTTTATCAAAAAATACTACAGCAGAGCCAACGCTGTTGTGTTCCAGACCAACGATGCAAAATCGGCTTATCCCGATAACGTTTCATCAAAAGGAACAGTTATCTTCAATCCGATAAACGATAAACTTCCTGAGCCATATCACGGTGAAAGAGAAAAATACATCACCACATTCTGCCGTGTTTCAAGACAGAAGAACCTGCCTGTGCTTGTTCAGGCGTTTGCTGATGTTCATAAAGAATTCAGCGATTACAGGCTCAAAATCATAGGTGAACCCCAGAATAATGATGACAGAGCGCATTTGGGAGAGACAAAAGCTCTTGCCGACAAGCTCGGTATCACAGAATATATTGACTTCCAACCGTTCAGTTCAGAGGTTCATAATCTCATAATTCACGATGCTATGTATGTCAATTCATCGGATTACGAAGGTATGTCCAACGCAATGCTTGAGGCAATGGCAATCGGTATGCCTGTTATCTGCACAGATTGTCCCATTGGCGGCGCAAACGCAGTTATTAAAACCAATGAAAACGGTATTCTTACCGAAGTCGGCAATCCGAAAGATTTTGCAGATGCAATTATAAAGGTGTTGTCGGATAAAGAACTTGCAGAATCATTATCATTGAACGCAGCAAAAATCCACGATGAATTATCACTTGAGAATATATCCAAAAAATGGATGGAATTATTTTAAAGGACTTGATTTTATGAGAAAAGTTTTGTTCGTAGCTAATCATATGACAGTCGGAGGAATTCAAAAATCTTTGATTTCTGCTCTTAACAGTATTGATTACAATGTTAATGAAGTAACATTATATATCAGAAAAAACAGATTGGATTTATTGCCGTATGTTAATAAAAACGTGAGAACTTTGATTAATGAAGATAATGTCCGTTATTATAGATTGCCATATGCGTTATATTTACAGGTTTTGATTTTTATTTGCAAGTTTTTTGGCTTAAAAGAAAAAACAGATAATTTGAATGCTAAATTATCTGAATATGTTATGTTTTCGATGTTTGAAAATGAGAAAAAGAAATATTTTTCTGACGTTGAATACGATGTAGCAATATCTTATTGGCAAGGCTATAATACCCTGTTTGTTGACAAGTATATAAAGGCAAAAAGAAAAATAATGTTTTATCAGGTTTCTACTGATGAATTACACGATGTTCATCAGGCAACTATGCCAAACTATAATTCGATCGTAGTTGAACACGAAGATATAAAGAAATCGTTGTATGAATGGTATAACGGTATAGACGGCAAGGTTTTTGTTGTTGAAAATTATACAAATCCTCAGTTGATACAAGAAATGAGTTCTGAAGCAGAAATCGAAAAAGATGACAGGCTGGTTTTTTGTACCTGCGCACGTTTTTCACCTGTAAAAGGTATTGATTTGGCAGTGAAAGCGGCTAAGATATTGAAAAACAAAGGTTTTGAATTTTTATGGTATTTTGTCGGTGATGGCCCCACAAGACCTGAAATTGAAAAATTGATTGACCAATATAAACTTAATGATTGCATTAACTTAACCGGTATGCAGAAAAATCCGTATCCGTATTTGGGGATAAGCGATGTATATGTTCAGCCTTCGTATGAAGAGGCTTTGTCAATCGCAATGCTTGAAGCTCAGATTTTATGTTTACCTATGGTATCAACAAAAACAGCCGGCGGTATTGTTATGGTCGATGAAGGAAAAACAGGATATTTGGCAGATATAACCCCGGAATCATTAGCAGAAGCACTTGAAAAAATGATAACAAATCCGGAAGCAAGAACAAAAATGAAGAACACTCTGTCAGAAATTGATTATTCAAGCGAAAAAGCAAGATATTTTAACGATTGGTGCAAATTATTGGAGGCATAAACTTGAAATTCAGTATATTGATACCTGTTTATAATGTTGAAAAATATCTGGAACAATGTCTGGAATCTGTTGTAAATCAGACTTTTGACGATTATGAAGTTATTATTGTTGATGATGGATCAACAGATAACAGTTCCT
>JAZQTZ010000052.1:0-70794 GCA_045631105.1 Acutalibacteraceae bacterium | reverse complement strand
GCTTTTGTTTTCGCTTCAGTATGACGAATTATGGCATTGGTACGCCGTGACCCGTGAGAATCTTGCAAGGCTTGAAGAATATATAGCGCATATTGATATTGTATGGCAGTTTTTCGGAGCGATAATGCTTCTTTTTGCAATAAAGAGTTTCTTCCCTATTTATCCCACATCAACAGTCTGTTTTCTGTCGGGAATCGTGTTGCCGATGTATTATGCAATCCCCGTCAACATCCTCGGATTCATTCTGCTTTTGACGATAAGATATTATTGGGGCAAACGGTTCGGTGCAGGAAGTGCATGGCTGCTCATCTCAAAAACCGATGTGCTGCGCAGGGTTATTCAGCAAGACGGAAAGGGCAATCCTGCCCTTCTCATAGCGTTGAGACTGATTCCTGCAATGCCGATAAACAGTATATCGGGAATATACGGCTCGTTTGAATTTGGCTACGGAAAATTCGTTCTGCTTTCGCTTATCGGATTTATGCCGAAACTGATTTCATTCACATTCGTCGGCCGCAATCTTTATGACCCTCTTTCCTCAGGATTCCTTGTCCCGATTATGTTTCTCACATTCTTCTCGGGGCTTTCGCTTCTTTCAGTCAACGGAATATGGACAACGGTTGAAAAAATAATAGAATATGCAAAGAAAAAGAATTCAAATAAAGAAGAAAAGAAAGGAATTGCAAACAATGATTAAGACTTCCGAACTCAAAGAATTGCTTGCAGGTGCAACATATGATGAAGTGCTTGCGAAAAACTATAAAAAAGAGGATATTGCTTTTCAGAAAGAAAGATACACAAAGCTTGCTGTGAAATTCGAAGAATATTTCGGAAATGGCAGAGAAGTTGAAATTTTCAGTGCACCCGGCAGAACAGAAGTATGCGGAAACCATACAGACCATAACCACGGCTGCGTTCTTGCCGCAAGCGTTAATCTTGACGCTGTTGCAGTTGTTTCAAAGAACAGCGATAATATCGTCAGAGTAAAGTCGGAAGGCTATAAGATTGATGCGGTTGACCTTGCAGAGCTTGGCGTTATGCCCTCGGAAAGAGGAAAATCAGAATCTCTTATCAGAGGCGTATGCGCCGCATTCAAGAACAGAGGCTACGGCATCGGCGGGTTCGATGCAGCAACTGTTTCCGATGTTCTTTCAGGTTCGGGACTTTCATCATCTGCTGCTTTTGAAGTTCTTATCGGAACTATTCTTAACCATCTCTTTAATGACGGAAAAATCAGCGCCGTTGAAATTGCACAGATTGCTCAGTTTGCAGAAAACGAATATTTCGGAAAACCCTGCGGACTTATGGACCAGATGGCTTGCTCCGTCGGCGGTTTCGTTATGATTGATTTCAACGATCCCTCAAAGCCCGTTATTGAAAAGCTTGATTTTGATTTCGGCGCATGCGGTCATGCTCTCTGCATCGTTGACACAGGCGGAGATCATTCCGACCTTACCGACGAATATGCTGCAGTAAGAGGCGAAATGGAGGCGGTTGCCGCAAAATTCGGAAAGAGCGTTCTCCGTGATGTTGACAGAGCGGAATTCGAAAAGAATATCTCGGTTATCCGTGATGTTGCGGGTGACAGAGCTGTTCTTCGTGCAATGCATTTCTATAACGAAAACGTAAGGGTTGAAAAGCAGGCAAAGGCTCTCAAAGCCGGCGATTTTGAAGCTTTCAAGGCTCTTGTTGTTGAAAGCGGTTTCTCATCATATATGTATAATCAGAATGTCTACACAACCCGTGCGCCCGGAAATCAGCCGGTCAGCGTTGCTCTTGCAATCTGTCAGGATGTTCTTTGCGGAAAGGGTGCATGGAGAGTTCACGGCGGCGGTTTTGCAGGCACAATTCAGGCGTTTGTGCCCTACGAACTTCTTGATGAATTCAAATCAAGAATCTGTGCTGTGTTCGGCGAAAAATCCTGCTATGTTCTCAATATCCGTCCCGAAGGCGGTATAAAAGTTATCTAAAATCAAAAGGGGCGCACTATGTGTGCCCCTGAATTGCAGAAGGTATGAATATGGAAAATTTCAAAGAAGTTTCGGTGCTTCTCGAAAAACTTTGCTCGGCAAAGGGTGTTTCGGGTGCCGAGAATGAGGCGGCAAAGGTTGCCTCTGAGTTGCTTGGAAAATATATGCCGACCAAAACCGATGCGCTCGGAAGCGTAACGGGAACAACGGGCGAGGGAGACACCCACATTCTTCTCGATGCCCATCTTGACCAGATAGGTCTTATTGTTACGGCAATTGATGAAGACGGTTTTCTTAAAGTCACAAAATGCGGCGGTGCGGATATCCGTGTGCTTGCTGCGGCAGAAGTTACCGTTCACGGAAAAAAGCCTATTTACGGCGTTATAACTTCAACTCCGCCACATCTTTCAAAGCCCGAAGATTCCGATAAGGCGAAGGGATTTGACGATATTGCAGTTGATATCGGCATGACGGCAGATGAAGCAAAAAAATTTGTTTCGCTCGGTGACAGAATAACCTTTAACGGTGAATATACAAAGCTTCTCGGCAACAGAATCTCTTCTCCGTCAATTGATGACAGAGCAGGCGTTGCCGCAATTCTCCGTTGTTTGGAACTGCTTGAAGGAAAGAACCACGGCTGTAAAATCAGCGTTCTTTTCTCGGTTCAGGAAGAAACGGGCGGAAGCGGTGCGCAGACAGGCGCATTTTCGGCTCAGCCTGATGAAGCGATTGCAGTTGATGTCAGCTTTGCAACCGCGCCTGGCATAAGCTCAGAAAAATATGCATCTCTCGGCGGCGGAACAATGATAGGCTACGCTCCTTTGCTTGACTATGACATGAGCAAAAAGCTTACCGAAATTGCAGAGAAAAACGGTATTTCCAATCAGATTGAAGTTATGGGAAGAAATACAGGAACAAACTGTGACGAAATTCAGGTTGCAGGCAAAGGCGTTAAAACTGCTCTTCTTTCAATTCCTTTGAGAAATATGCACACCGCAGTTGAAGTATGCGACCTTGAAGATATTGAAAACACGGCAAAACTCATGGCTGAATATATCATTGAAAGGGGAGAAAGAAATGCTTGAAATGATTAAAGAGCTTTGTCTTCTTCCCGGTATATCGGGCAGAGAAAATGCCGTTCGTGATTATATAATTGAGCAGATAAAAGACTATGCAGAATACAGCATTGATCCCCTCGGCAATCTCCTTGTTTTCAAAAAGGGCAAAAATCCTGCAAAGAATAAGGTTATGCTTGATGCTCATATGGATGAGGTCGGATTTATCATTACGGGAATAACTTCCGACGGTTTTCTGCGTTTTACCAAAGTCGGCGGTATAGACAGCCGTGTTATCCTCGGAAGAACGGTCAAGGTCGGCGATAAGGCTGTTAACGGTGTAATCGGCATAAAACCCGTTCATCTTGTTGATAAAAAAGCCGAAGCCGATATTCCCAAGGCGGATGACCTTTATATCGATATCGGCGCGAAATCAAAGGAAGAGGCTATGGAATATGTACGCCTCGGTGATTCCGTTTGTTTTGAAAGTGATTTTGTTGAATTCGGCGACGGATTTGTAAAAGCTAAGGCGCTTGATGACAGAGCAGGCTGTGCCATTCTTATCGAGATGATAAAGGGCGAGCTTGAATATGATATGTGGTTTTCATTCAGTGTTCAGGAAGAAATCGGAACAAGAGGCGCACAGACCGCTGCGTTCACAATTGCTCCCGACTATGCAATTGCCGTTGAAACCACCACAGCTGCTGATATTTCGGGCGTAAAAGACGAAAAAAGAGTCTGCATCTGCGGTAAGGGCGGAACGGTTTCTTTCATGGACAGAAGCACTCTTTACAGCAAGGAGCTTTTTGATAAAGCGTTTGAAATTGCAGAAAGAGAAAATATACCTTGCCAGCCTAAAACCGTTGTTGCAGGCGGTAACGATTCGGGTGTAATCCATAAGAGCAGAGGCGGTGTCAAGGTGCTGACGGTATCTGTTCCTTGCAGATATCTTCATTCCCCCTCATGCGTTATAAAATATAACGATGCTAAAGAATCGCTCAGACTTATAAAAGCTCTTGCGGAGGATTTTGCGAAATGCTGACCCTCTGCAAGGAATATGAACAGCTCGGTTTTCTGCCGTCAGACCCTTATGCAGCAAGGATAACGGCGCTGTTCAGAACATACGGCTCAGACTATGATTTTGCGCTTTTCTGGGTGCAGAGTATTGACGGAGTTCCGACTGCGGCGATAAGCAGAATTGACGGAAATATGACTCTTTGTTCCTGTGGAAATGCAGATTTTGAAGAGATTTTTCATTTTGTGAATGCCGTTGGATTTCAGAGCCTTACCTGTTCGTATGAGGATATGGAAAAGCTCGGATTCGAGCCGACCGATTCATCATTTACCGTAAAATTTAAAGGCGAAAAAACCGACCGCAAAATCAATACGGTCAGCGATTATGATAAGCGCAAAGTCTATGATTTGCTTTGTGATTGCGGTTTTGAGCTTGGTGACTACGGCTCGTTTTTATCCGATGTTTGTTCACGGCTCAACAAGGGTACGGCATCAATGATTGCCGCCGAAGAAAACGGCAGTCTGCGAGCTTGTGCATTTGCTCTTTTTGAAGGTGAGAAGAGCGTTTTGCTCGGCGCGGTTGCAACCTCACCCGAGGCAAGAGGCAGAGGCTATGCCTCTGAAATAGTTAATAAAATTGCAAATGAGAAATCCGACAAGGATGTTTTTCTGTTTTGCAGAAATGACGGTCTGGAGGCGTTTTATTCAAAAATCGGCTTTGAAACCGTCGGAAAATGGGCAATAAGGAGGGGATGATATGTCACCGCTTTGTTATGTTTTATCGGCTTTGACCGTTGTGTTTGCAATCGGTTGCGTTTCTTTCCGTCGTGTCGGCAAGGCATTTGAAGGCATGATGTGCAAATTCATGGCAAGTTTCGGATTTATATCGGTTGCCGTTGTCGGTTATTGCATGAATCCCCACGATACATATTATTTCTGCCTTGTCTGTTTTTCGTTGATGTTCGGATTTTTCGGAGATGTGCTTCTCGGCATCAAAGAAGTTGCTCCGACATTCAGAGGAAAACTTATTCCTCTCGGCACATTGTATTTTCTTATCGGACATGTGTTTGCGCTTTCAGCTTTTATTTCGGTAGGCGGTTTTGAAATAATTCCTCTCATAATCGGAATTGCGGGAGTTTTTCTTGCGATGACAATGATGAAGGTTTTCAAAATGAAGATTGATAAAAAGCTTGCTCCGGTCATGAGCGTTTATTACGGCGCTCTGATTTATAAAGTGGCAGTATCCGCTTTTCTTGCAATCGGCGAAAAAAATCCCGCTTTGTGGCTCGCTTTTGTTGGTTCATGTCTTTTCTTGGTGAGTGATACCTGCCTCGCTTTTTTATATTTTACACCGATAAAAAGAAAAAATATATGGGTCACAATTGAACTTTCAACATATTATCCCGCACAGATTTTGCTTGCGATGTCTGTTGCACTGATGTAAAAAGGAGAAAATGACTATGACATTTATAACAAAAATTTCCGCTGCATTCTTTACAATGCTCATGCCGATTGTTGTTGCATTCAACAGTATTTCGATTTCGCTTCCGTTTATGAATGATGTTGCTGTTATCGAATATGATTTTGCAAACGATGAAGCAGGCTCCGCTGCAGGCGAAATAACAGTTACCGCTTCGATGGACGGCAATTACGACATTTACTGGGGAAACGAAAACGGCGAAAAGCTTTTCGTTGAAGTCGGCGGAACAAAGGCTTATTACAGCGAGTTTGCAACCGTTGACGTTGACGGCGGCGAGGGTAAATACGAGGTTCAGTCATTCACCGCTATCCCTGAGGGTGCGGAATATATTCTTGCATATAAAACGGGTGTTCTTACAGGCGAAGCTGAAATTCCCGAAGAAAAGATTCCCGATTACGGCAAAAAATCTTATACTTTCGGTGCGCTCAGCGACGTTCATTTCAACAGATATAACGGTTCTCTTACGGGCGATGACGCATGCCTTACCTTCCACAACGCTCTCAATTTTATTGAAAGTTTCGATGTTGAGGTTGTCGGAATTTCGGGTGATATTTCCGCAGACGGTGAGAGAGATGCCTTTGAAAAGTATAATACCATAGCTTCAAACCATGATTTCCCTGTATATACCTGCACAGGCAACCATGATGTAAGTGATGATTATACCCTTGAAAATTGGCAGGAGCTTATGAATACGGGCGTTTACGGTGAAACAAAGGCAGCCGGCGTTAAAGATGTTGCCGCAAACGGACTTGATTTTGTTTATGCGCCCGACAGCGTGAACGGAGATGCATTTATTTTTCTTTCACAGTATGAATGGGATTATAACAGACCCGAAAGCCGCATTCTGACTGATGACCAGCTCAACTGGCTTGAAATGCAGCTTGAAACCTATAAGGATAAAACCGTTTATCTTTTCTTCCACACTTTCCTCAATAATCCCGTTGAGGGTGAAGAACCCAAGATGGGTGAGGGCAACCTTATCAACAACAAGGGACACCACTATGACCTTGCTTTCACAAGCGGATGCCCCGATGAGGTGCGTTTCAGAGAAATGATGGATAAATACGAAAATGTTGTTTATTTCAACGGTCATTCCCATTGGGCATATGATATGCAGGAACTCAATCCCAACCTCAACATTGCGGATTATAACGGTGAATATGCAACGATGGTTCATCTTTCAAGCGTTTCTTCACCCAGAAGAACAAAGGCAAATCTCGCCGATACAACCGAACATTATATGCGTTCTTCCGAGGGTATGATAGTAACTGTTTATGAGGATAAAATCGTTTTCAATGCGGTTGATTTCCTCAGAGGCGAAATGCTTGCTTATGCAACATATGTAGTTGAAAAATAAGAAAAAGGCGGTCATCTGACCGCCTTTTTATGCTTTGTTATTGTCCTTGATGCGTTTGATTGCACCTTTCTCAAGTCTCGAAACCTGCGCCTGGGATATCCCGATTTCATCGGCAACTTCCATCTGTGTTTTACCGAGCATAAAGCGCAGATGGAGGATTTTTTTCTCTCTTGCGCTCAGATTTTTAATTGCTTGACGAAGGAGAATTTCCTCGAGCCAGTTTTCGTCAGTTTCGGTGTCGCCTATCTGGTCCATAACATAAATCGTGTCGCCTCCGTCGGAATAAACGGGTTCGTTGAGCGAAACGGGTTCGACTATGGCATCAAGCGCAATAACAACGCTTTCTTTGTCTATGCCGAGTTCTTTTGCGATTTCTTCGGGAGTTGGGTCGCGTTCAAGCTCATTTATAAGCCTTTCCCTGACCTGCATAGCATGATATGCCGTATCCCTGACAGAACGGCTGACTCTTATGGGATTATTATCCCTCAGATGGCGTCTCACTTCGCCGATTATCATCGGACAGGCATAGGTGCTGAATCTGACATCCAGGCTTAAATCAAAGTTATCTATCGCCTTTATCAGTCCGATGCATCCGACCTGGAAAAGGTCATCGGGATTTTCACCCCTGTTTGCAAATCTCTGAATGACGCTCAGAACAAGCCTCAGATTACCTGTCACAAGTTCATCTCTTGCATTCTTATCTCCCGTTCTTGCCTTTTTGAGGAGTTCGATTTTTTCACTTTCCTTAAGAACTTTCAGCTTTGCTGTGTTGATTCCGCATATTTCAACCTTGTTGAACTGCAAATAATCACCCCGATAAATTTTGTTGACAGTTAAAGTATTGCCTGAAAACGGGATAATTTACCGCAGAATTTCAAAAAAATTATTAAAACAAAAAAGCAAGCAAAACGGAGTAAAAACGAGTATTTAAGAGTAAATCAAAGAAAAATATTTATAAGCTTTGAACAGCAATGGATTTATCGTGAATTTCTCAAAAAAATTGTTGACATTTGCGATATTTTGCACTATATTTTATAGTAGGGTAACGAGCATAATCCGAATCGTGTTTTTTGTCGGATTATTTTCGTTACTTCTTCGTTAAAATACTCGCAAATCCGTCAAGGATTTGCTCCGTTTTTGCCTTGAATTATCCGAAAATCCTCTCGACAAAAAATCTTCGACCCGAAATCGAAGGATTTTCAGATGATTTTTGGTGGTTGAGGATGACGATAGGCTGACGCCTTTCTAATACGAAACCCCGAAAAGCGCTGAAAAGGCTCGCTTTCGGGCAGATTCGGACTATGCTTGTTACCCTAATATATTATTGATATTATTGGCCGCTTCGCCGTAACAGTTTTTGATGAAACTACGTAACCCGGCAAAGGCAGAGAGGGGCTGCATAATTGAAGAAAAATGCGATAATCGATTTAAAAAACATTTCCGTAACTTTCGGGAATAATCAGGTGCTTAAGAATCTCAACCTCTACATTCGTGACAAGGAGTTTATAACGTTTCTTGGTCCTTCGGGCTGCGGTAAAACTACCACGCTCAGGATAATTGCGGGATTTATCGAACCCGACGAAGGTGAGGTCATTTTTGAAGGCAAAAAAATTAATGGTGTTCCTCCTCACAAAAGGCAGGTTAACACTATTTTTCAGCGTTATGCCCTTTTTCCGCACCTTAACGTTTATGAAAACGTTGCTTTCGGTCTGAGAATAAAGAAAGTTCCCGAAAAGCAGATTAAAGAAACCGTTGAAGAAATGCTCGCTCTGGTTAACCTGACGGGCTTTAATAAACGTAACATAAATTCGCTTTCAGGCGGTCAGCAGCAGAGAGTTGCAATCGCAAGAGCTCTTGCAGTAAAACCCAGAGTTCTTCTTCTTGACGAACCTCTCGGCGCTCTTGACCTCAAACTCCGTAAGGATATGCAGGTTGAACTGAAAAAAATTCAGCAGAGACTCGGCATAACCTTTATTTACGTTACCCATGACCAGGAGGAAGCTCTTTCAATGTCTGACACAATCGTTGTTATGGACGGCGGCGTTATTCAGCAGATAGGAACTCCTCTTGATATCTATAATGAACCCAAGAATGCTTTTGTTGCTGACTTTATCGGCGAAAGTAATATTCTTGACGGCGTTATGATTGATGACTGCCTTGTTGATTTCTCTGGTCATCGTTTTGAATGCCTTGATAAGGGATTCGGCAAAAACGAGGCAGTTGACGTTGTTGTCCGTCCCGAAGACGTTGACGTTGTTGAACCCGAAAAAGGAATGCTCTGCGGTGTAGTAACATCCGTAACGTTCAAGGGCGTTCACTTTGAAATCATCGTTGATATCGGCGGTTTCAAGTGGATGATTCAGACAACCGATTATCAGCCCGAGGGCGCAAAAATCGGTCTTTTCATCGAACCCGATGCAATTCACATCATGAAAAAATCCGAATATTCGGGTATTTACGGTGATTACAGCTCATTCAGCGAAGAATTCGACGAGCTTTCCAATGCAGAGGAGGAGGTTGAGGAATGAACAACCGTTCTTCTTTTGCAACAAAGCTTATTGCTTCTCCTTATATCGTCTGGTCGGTTCTTTTCATAGTTGCTCCGCTGATTTTTGTTGTTTATTATTCATTTACTGATGCTTCGGGAGTTTTTACTTTTGAAAACATTGAAGCTCTCGGAAAATATGTTCCGACTTTTCTGCGTTCGATATGGTTCGGAATAGTTGCGACGATAATCTGTCTTATCATTGCATTCCCTCTTGCCTATATCATTTCGCAGAAAACCGAAAAAGTTCAGCGGACCCTCGTTATGCTTGTTATGCTCCCGATGTGGATGAGCTTTCTTATCAGAACATATTCATGGATGGCTCTTCTTCAGGATACGGGTATCATTAACAGCTTTCTCGGAAAACTCGGAATTGACCCGATACATATGATTAACACCGAGGGCGCCGTTATATTGGGTATGGTTTATAATTTCCTGCCCTATATGATTATGCCGATTTATTCTGTTATGGCAAAGCTTGACTACAGCATGGTTGAAGCCTGTCAGGACCTCGGCGGAAACAGACTCACCGTTATCAGAAAATGCATTATTCCCATGAGTATGCCCGGTATTGTTTCGGGTATCACCATGGTATTCGTTCCTTCCGTCAGCACATTCTATATTTCACAGAAGCTCGGCGGCGGTTCATTTGACCTTATCGGCGACGTTATCGAAAGACAGTTTCAGCAGTCATATAACTATAATCTCGGCGCATCGCTTTCACTTGTTCTCATGGTGCTTATTCTTATCTGTATGGCGGTTATGAACCGCTTTTCGGGTGACGAGGAGGGCATGGTTATATGAAAATTGCTTCAAAGGTATATGCCGCTCTCGTATTCACATTCCTCTATGCTCCGATTATTGTAATGATTGTTTTTTCATTCAATTCATCGAGCAGCACAAGCGTTTTTTCAGGCTTTTCGCTTGATTGGTATAAAGTTCTCTTTGAGGATGAAGCAACCCTCAGAGCGCTTTATAATACTCTTATCCTTGCAGTCAGTTCGTCCGTTATTGCAACGGTTCTCGGAACTGCCGCAGCGGTGGGAATCGATAAATTCAAAAAAGGCATTCCCCGTTCAGGTATTATGGCGGTAACCAATATCCCCATGATGAATCCCGAAATCGTAACGGGTATTTCAATGATGCTCCTTTTTGTTTTTGTCGGCAGACTTGTCAATATTGATGCTGTTCTCGGATTCGGAACATTGCTTATCGCTCACGTCACATTCAATCTGCCTTATGTTATTCTTACCGTTCTTCCCAAGCTTCGCCAGACCGACAGAAATCTTGCTGAAGCTGCACAGGACCTTGGATGTAAGCCTGCATCGGCATTCTTCAAGGTTGTTCTTCCTTCGATTATGCCGGGTATTATAACAGGCATGATTATGGCGTTTACTCTTTCGCTGGATGACTTTATTATCAGCTATTTCACCGGCGGACCGGGCTTCCAGACTCTTCCCATTGCGATTTTCTCAATGACAAAGAAGAGGGTAAAACCCGATATGTATGCGCTTTCCGCTTTGATATTTGTCAGCATTCTTCTGCTCCTTATTCTTTATAATATCGCACAGCAGAAGAGCGATGAAAAATCAAAGAAGAAGTAATTATTACTCAAAGGAGTGATAAATTTGAAAAACAGAATAGTTTCAGCGCTTCTTGCGCTGATTATAGCTCTTGTTCCGTGTTCGTTTGCATTTGCGGCGGAGCAGAGTGAGATAGATGCCCTCAGAGGCACAACCCTCTATGTTTATAACTGGGGTGAATATATTTCCGACGGTGTCGATGATTCGCTTAACGTAAATGCGGCTTTTGAAGAAAAATACGGTATCGAAGTTGTTTATGAAACCTATGACAACAACGAGGTTATGTATTCAAAGCTTAAAGGCGGCGGAGTTTCCTATGATATCGTTATTCCTTCGGATTATATGATTCAGAGAATGATCGCCGAAGATATGCTTCAGCCTCTCGATTTTTCGAATATTCCGAACTATAAATATATCCCCGAAAAGTATAAAAACCTTGCTCATGACCCTGAAAATGCCTATTCCGTGCCCTATACGGTTGGTATGGTTGGTCTTATCTATAACACGGCAATGGTTGAAGAAGCTCCCACAAGCTGGACTTCACTCTGGGATAAAAATTATTCCAACAGTATCCTCATGTTCAACAATCCCCGCGATGCTTTTGCGATTGCACAGAGCGTTCTCGGAATGGACTATAACAACGAATCTCCCGCTTCATGGAGAATTGCCGCAGAGCTTCTCAAGGAACAGAAGAGTGTTTCACCCGCATATGTAAACGACGAAGTTTTCCTTAAAATGGAATCGGGCGAAGCTGCTTTTGCACCCTATTATGCAGGAGATTTCCTTTCAATGCAGGAGAATAATCCTGACCTTGCGTTTGTATATCCCGAAGAAGGCGTAAACTTCTTTGTTGACGGCGCTTGCATCCTCAAAGGCTCAAAGAATAAACTTGCAGCAGAGCTTTATATCAATTTCCTTCTTGAACCCGAGGTTGCTCTTGCAAATGCCGAATATATCTGCTATGCAAGCCCTCATACGGGTGTTTACACCAACCCTGAATATTCATTCTACGAGGATGAAATTCTTTATCCTGCCGACGGTCAGTTCAAGACACAGCTTTTCCTTAATCTCAAACCCGAGATTCTTGCTCTTATGAGTACACTCTGGGACGATGTTAAAAACCACGTTCCGTCCGGCACAGGCAATTCTGCACTTTTCTTCGGCGGTGAAGATGCATCAATCGATAACGGCGAAGAAATGACTCCCGAGGCGCAGAAGTATGCGCTCTATATCGGAATTTTCGCATTGATTTGCATTGCATATATTATTTTCAGATATGCAAGAAAGAAGTACAGAGAGAATATATAAAGCATAAAAAAATCCCACCTGAAATCAGGTGGGATTAATTATTTTAAAACGGATTGAAAAGTCTGTCAAAGGTTATCGGATTATATCCGAGACCGAAATATTTGAGTATCCAGATAAACGGATTGAGTCTGAAGAATGCAACGTCAACAACCGTTACAAGACCTCTGAGGAATGTTGAGATATCGTGAGTTTCGGGAATGTCAACCTTTTCGAATTCTTCGCCTTCAACGTTGAGAACGAGGGGCTGTGAATAGCAGATGCCGTTATCGCCCGAAAGATAGAATCTGACATACATATAAGGCTCTGCAAGAAATTCGTCGTTGTGGAGATCGAGAGTTGCAGTGCCGTTTTCGATGCTTTCTCTCTTGATAACTTCGCCGTTTGAAACCCATGTGATGATGTTTGCGTTGATGCCTTCAACGGTAATTGTGTCTGCATCCTGGTCAACGCTCATTCTCTTAACCTGAGGAGTATTGTCGAGCCAGTAAGCTTTTGTGTCATAAACATCCTGTTCAACGAAGCCCGGCATTTCTTCCATGCCGTTAAGTTCAACGCCGTTGGAGAAATGGGAAATTGAGAAGAACTGACCTTTTTCAAGGCAATTGCGGAATGCTTCAAGCGTATGTTCAGGCATCCAGCTCATTGTGTAAGCATCGTTGATTGCTGTTTCGTTATGTGAATCTGCAAATGTATTTCCCCAGGGTACAACGCCGTAGGGGATGGTTTTCTGAAGAATCTGGTCATAAAGTATGCGGTCGCAACGTGTATGAGCATCGGTCGCGCTGTTGATACCCGTTCCGAGTGATGAACCTGCATTATCAATAAAAATCTTTGCGAACTTGTTGACGTAATATTCGTCAACCTTCTGACCTACATATTTTTCTGAATCCTTATCGGTATAAACATATTCGCCTACATGGGAAAGGAAGGAAATTCCGCCCGCTTCCTTAACTCCCTTTGAAGGAGTTTCGTAGTCACCGAAAACGCCTGCAAGACCCTGACCGTAATCCGACCAATAGCCTGTGAGATGGCAGTCTGCAACGGGAGTTGCCATGTTGAGTTCGATTCCCTTGGGAACGTCAAGCATACCGTTCTCAGTTGTTCTTGTGAGGGTGTCGCCTGCAGATGTAACAAAGCTTCTTTCGGGATGTGTGCCGTTGATATATGCCTGATATTCATCCTCGGGGATGGGGATAATATCCGCCATCTTTGTACGTTCCTTCTTTATGAAACGCATAAGAGGTACGGTTTCAGGTTCAACATTCCAGCCCTTGTTGATTGTGCCGTGGTCTGTGAGGGCAACAATTTCAAAATCAAGAGCGTAGTGCATCTTGCAGAATTCGTCAATGGTAAGAAAACCGTCGCTTGCTGTTGTGTGGCAATGAAGCTGGGTTTTGTAGTCTTCCCATTCATCCCAGTTGATGCCCTCATAGGGATTATCAATTATATAGTTTTTTTGTGCTGAGTCCGATGCAAAAACAGGGGAAGCACCGAACACCATTGTTCCTGCGAGGAGAAGCGAGATTATTTTTTGGGCAATTTTCATAGTTTCATCTCCCGATATAATATACTGTAATTATATCATATTATAAAAAACTTTTTCAATTGTTGAAAACATAAAAAGAAAGGGCAAGGATTTGTTATCCTTGCCCAAATTTATTTTATTGTTTTGCGCCTTCGTCGAACATTTCAAGCATCTTAACGCTTGCTGCAAAGCAGTTTGCAATGCCTTTCTCGTTCATGTTGGTGTATGTGTCAAGTCTTGTGTGGTAATAACGTTCAAGCTTATGGTTAAGACCTGTAACGCCCGCAGCTCTGAAACCGCCCTGTGTGAATGCTGCAGCATCAACCGCACCACCCATGGGAGGCACGCCGCCCTTCTTGCAGGGAACGCCTACTGCTTTTGCAGCTTCCATAAAGAGGTCAGCGCAGTCTTTGTCGCTTCTTACTGTACCGTTGAGGTCATAGTAGTTTGACATAAGATACTTGGGGTCGTTGATTGTGTCGTAAGCATAAATGAATGTGGGAACATCCTTGAATTCATCCTTGTGCATTTCTACCCATGCCTTTGAACCTCTGAGACCGATTTCTTCAGAACCGGTGAGAATAACGCCGATTTCGGTGTTTTCAAGTTCGATACCCTCATCCTTGAGATATTTAAGGATTGCAATACCCATATAGCAGCCTGTGAGGTTATCATTTGCACCGTCAACAACTCTGCGGTAGTTTACCATAAAATAGAGTCCGATTGAAAGCGGGAGTGTTACAAGTCCCCAAAGACCTATCTTAACAAGGGTGTCGGAGGTATCGGGCATACCGAATGTTATACCGTTTTTAACAACATAAATAATGGAGAGAATAAGATAGAAAAGTGCAGTAACGATAACAATACCTGCATGGCCTTCAAAGCCTATGCCGCCAAGTGCGTAGTTAACAGGCCATTCCCATGTTGCGTCGGGGTGACCGTTGAAGATGATTCTTCTCTTTACTTCACCCTTGCACTTTTTGATTGCAGTAACATTATGGCTTGTTTTCTTGGGGAAGAGAGGGTCAATGACTTTTTTGTAAAGACCGAATTCAAGAAGAACGATTGCAAAACCGGCAATGATGAGCGGAATTGAGATTATGGGCGCAAACGGAAAAAGAAGTTCACCGAGAATGGCGAATGTTACAGTAAAATAGAGATAGCCGTAGAAAGCACGGGGAGCAACCTCATAGCTCTCAATTTTAACATCCTCACAGCCGCAGTTCTTTTCAAGAACCTTTGCCATATATTCGCAGGATTTCTTTTCGCCCTCTGAACCGGGGTCTCTTTTGCCGCATTTTTTGATAACATGAGTAATTTCTTTAACCATATATTTTGCGGCGCTGTCTTTTTGGTCAATGATTTTCTGTAAATTCATTAATAGTTCCCCTTTCGCATGATATAACAAAATTCTAACATTTCGGAATTTTTTTGTCAACAAACAAGGTCGGAAGTGTTACATTTTTCAAGAAAATATTACACGTTTTATTTCAGTTCAATATCCGCATAAGCGGCATAGTGGTCTGAATAGTATTCGCCTTTAATCATTTTGTCGATAACCTTGAATTTAACGGGTTTAACCGTTGCTTCATCAACAAAAACGAAGTCGATTATCGCCTTGATTTCATCGGGTCTGAAACCGTGGTATGTAAGGCAATCGTCGGTTTCGGGAGCAAGCTTTCTTGCATCCTTCATGTTTGCGGATACCATAGTGTTGTAGCATTCGGAATCCTGATAAACATTGAAGTCGCCTGTGCAGACAACGGGAACGCCACCGAATGAAGCCGCTTTTTCCTGAATCATCTTAACTCCGTTAATCTGCGCCTGAATGCCGACATGGTCAAGGTGAGTGTTGAAATGGACATAGGATTTGCCTGTTTCCTTATCGGTAAGTTTAACATATGTTGCAACTCTTATGCAGGCAGCATCCCAGCCCTTTGAAGGCTTATCGGGAGTTTCGGAAAGCCAGAAATTACCGCTGTCGCTCGCAGTGAATTTATCTTTCTTGTAGAAAACAGCCGAGAATTCGCCTCTTTTCTTGCCGTCATCTCTGCCGACGCCGACATAAGCATATTCGGGAAGATTTTTTGCAAGCTTTTTCATCCATGACCAATGAGCTTCCTGAACACCGAATGAATCGGGATTTGCTTCACGTATAACCTTATAAACAAGGGGAGCTCTTTTATACCATTTTCTGTGTTTTCTGCCTCCGCAAAGAAGATTAAAGGTTAAAACCCTGTACATTTTATTTACCTCCGTTAAAAAGTGTAAGTTCAATGATTATGGGGAAATGGTCTGAGGGATAAATAAGGTCAATCATATTCGAGTCAACTTTGCTTGATTTGACCGATGAGCAATATCCGTTAACAAAAATATAGTCAATGGGTTTTGTGTTGAAAACAAAGGGATTATAGTCATGATATGTTGCGCAGTCATCGTATTTTTCAGCCATGAATTTTGTGTCTTTCAGACCGCACGAAACGAGTTTGTTATATATTTCCGAACCCTCGCTTACATTGAAATCACCTGTCAGAATAACTGGAATATCAGGGGCGATTGCAGCAATTCTTGAAGCCAGAAGAGGTACGGATTCTGATTGTGCAACTTTGCCTACATGGTCAAAATGAGTGTTGAAATGCGCATAAACGAAGCCGCTTTCCTTGCATCTGAGGATTGCATATGTAACGATTCTTGGGCAGGCGGTGTCCCAACCCCAGGAGGGAGTGTCAGGAGTTTCGGAAAGCCAGAAATTGCCTGAATCAACAAGCTCATATTTATCTTTCAGATAGAAAATTGAGCAGGATTCGCCGAGAGAAATGCCGTCATCTCTGTATGTTCCGACCCTTGCATACTGAGGAAGAGCTTCTTCAAGAGAATCGGTCCACCACTTATCCGCTTCCTGAACGCCTAATGAGTCGGGAGAATGCTTTTCAATCATTTTAACGGTACGGGGAAGTCTTAAATCATTTGACTGAAGACCTTCGCCGCTGATTTTAACATTGAACGACATTGTTTTGATATCCTGATATGATTCGGCTTCGGCAATGGGATTGGGGTTTATGTTTATTCCTACAGGTTCTGTCTGAACAGGCGGGGTTGTTGTGAATAAAGAAGCTATCGCCATAATAATGCTGACGAATATCTGACAGAATTTGAATAACATTATAAATCCTCCTTAACCATTAATGAGAGTAAGTTCTGAAATTACGGGATGATGGTCAGAAGTGTAAATGCCGTTGATTTTTTCGTCATCAACTTTATAATATTTAACTTCCGATACAAAGTCATTCACAAAGATATAGTCAATGGGCTTTGATTTTTCAACAAGCTCGGAATAGCCGTGATAGGTGATGCCGCTGTCTGTTGTAACTGCAACATATTTTGTGTCTTTGAATCCGCTTTCAATAACTCTGTTATATGCATCTCCGCCTTCTTCGTCATTGAAGTCACCTGAGAAAACAACGGGAATATTCGGCGCAATTTCAGCGATTTTCTTTGAAACAACAGCAACGGATTCGTTCCTTGCGATAACACCCATATGGTCAAAATGAGCGTTGAAATGCGCATATGTAAAACCTGTTTCCTTGTTTTTGAGAATAGCATAAGTGCAGACTCTCTTGAACATTGCATCCCAGCTTCTTGAAGCTTTTTCGGGAGTTTTTGAAAGCCAGAAAGTGCCCGAATCGAGAAGTTCATATTTATCTTTCTTATAGAAAACGGGGCTTGCTTCACCGCCGCCCTTGTTTGAATTTCTGCCTATGCCGACATATGCATAATCGGTAAGCTCTGCGGGAAGTCTTTCCATCCAGCCTTCATCCGCTTCCTGAAGGCCGAATGAATCGGGGTTATATTTTCTGATGTTTGAAACGATTTCATCAGTTCTGTTTTCGGGAGATTTTTCGCCCGAGCCGCCAATCCAGACATTATAGCTCATAACGGTAACAGCCTGAGATTTTGCGGCTTCGGGAATTGTTGCGGGGTTAACCTGCGTAACAGGTGTCGGGGTGTAAAAAAGTGAAAGTATTGCAGTGATAATTGCAAAAAAGCCACTGATGATTTTATCAATCATTTTTATTTTCTCCTTATCCTATATAATTTGTCAACGCCGAAATATCAAGCATATCAAGGCTTTCGGCAGTTGAAATAATGCCGTAAATATCTTTTGCCATTTTCATGATACCATCGTTTTCATCGCTCTCCGCGTTGAGAACAATTATCGGGTCATGAACGCTCAATCGAAGTAAGAACCAACCGTTGCCGTTATCTTTATCGGCGTTGATTCTGATTCCCTCGTGATTATCATTCGCAGCAGACCAATTGCCGCTGATCTTTGCAGCATCTTCGAAAAGCGAAATTATCTTCTCACCCTCGGGTCTGAAATCGTCGCAGAGAATCTTGAAACGCATTTCTTTTTCTTCGATGGGCTCACGAAGATTTGTAATCAGATCGCCGAGCGTTTTTCCTTCTTTTGCAAGGGATGCCGCCTCGATAATCAGTTTGGTTATAAGATATGCGCCGTCATCGAGATAATAGTTTTCAGCAAATGCCGCATGTCCCGAAGTTTCCATTGCAAGAGGACATTTTACGCCGTTTTCTTCAAGCTCAATCTGTTTGTTGATAACGTTTCTGTAGCCTCTTTTAAAACGGAGATGAACACCGCCGTTTTCTGCAATAAACTCTGCAAGGCCGTCGGAAGTTACGCTGTCGGTAACAATCGTACCGCCTTTGCAAGAATCGAGAGCAACCTTTGAAGCGAGCGCAACAAGTCGGTTTCTGTTGATTTCAAAACCGCCCTTGCCTACGCAACCTGCTCTATCAACATCGGTATCGAATATAACGCCGAAATCAGCACCTGAATCCTTGACCGCATTTGAAATGCTTTCCATGGCTTCTGCGTTTTCGGGGTTTGGTGCATGGTTGGGGAAATTTCCGTCGGGGTCAAGGAAAACGCTTCCGTTAATATCCGCACCGAGAGGTGCAAGAACATCATAAGCATAGAAACCGCCGACTCCATTGCCTGCATCAACAACGATTTTCATTCCGTTAAGAGGTTTTTCGCCGTTGTTAACACCATTTATTATCATTTCACGGAGAATTTCAGAATATCGCTTCATGAAATTGCAAGGAACAACTTCGCCGTTTTCGTTGCCGAGAGGAGTTTCGGTTTTGCCTGCAATATCAAGGATTTCTGCGATATCCGAGCCGTCAAGACCGCCTTCACGAGTGAAAAACTTAAGACCGTTTCTGTCTTTCGGATGATGGCTTGCAGTAATCTGCACGGCGCCGTCACAGCCGAGTTCAACCGTTGTCATGAACATCGCAGGGGTTGACGCAAGTGAGCAGTCGATAACCTTTGCGCCGTTTGAAACAAGAGCTTTGATAACGGCATTCTTTATTCTCTCTGCCGAAAGACGGCTGTCATGACCGACCGAAACGCAAGGATTTTCTTTGCCTGTTTTGTTTTTCAGCCATGAAAGAAAACCGAAGCTTGCCCTCATAACCATTTCGTCACTCATGAAAAGGGGATTGGTTTCGTCGCCGAGTGCATAGCCTCTGATGTCACTTCCGCTTTTGAATTTTGAATAATCCACGGTTATTCCTCCTTGGAAAAATATTCATCGGAAACGCTGAGCAAAAATTTATACATCGGGATATATGCCTGATAATATCCTCTGATTATTTCAATAATTCTTTCATCTTTCAGGTCATCAACATCTCCCGAAAAAGAGATGAAACCAACATCCTTTGCATTATAAAATTCTTCAAGACCTTCAGGACAACCGGGGAATGGTCTTTTATATTGTCTTTTGAAGAAAACGGAGCCGCATTTTATGCATTTGTCTGCAGCTTCCTTGAATTCCTTGGGTCTTTCACGAAGAGCCTTTCTGTACGCTTCAAGAAGCCCTGCTTCATCTCCGTAAAAACCGACACCGAGGGAATAATCTCGGGGAGTCACCTCAAACCACATGCAAGGATATCCGACCCATTCTCGTTTCGGGCGCATGAACATTATCCACATATTCTCACGGTAAAGGGATTTATCCTTTGTGTATCTCGTATCTCTTCTTACTCTTGAAACCATTTTGGTCGGAATGGTATTCATAAGAGGGTCGATGGAAACAAGCTCTTCGCCGATAATTCCCGCAATCTGACGCATGGGAATAGTAACGCCGCTTTTTATCGCTTCCTTATGCTCTTCATAATATGCCTTTGAATCTCTGAAACGGTTATCCGCAAGAAGAAAAAGCGACTCACGGGTTATGCCGTCATATTTCATTTGAGAAGACCTCCCTGATAAAGTCTTTCCGCCGCAAGCATGATTGCGGTTTTTGCCGAATGGAAGTTAATTCCTCCTTGCATCCATACCGCAAAGGGTTCACGCAGAGGGGCATCTGCTGAAAGTTCGATTGACGAACCGAGAATAAACGCACCAGCCGCCATGATAACCTTGCTGTCGTAACCCGGCATATCCCAGGGTTCGGGTGAAACATAAGAATCAACGGGAGCTCCGCTCTGGATTCCTCTGCAGAATTCAACAAGTCTGTCGGAATTTTCAAGGCAGAGAGCCTGAATGATATCGTGTCTGCTTTCGTCGCTTGACGGTGTAACGTCAAAACCGAAATTCTCAAAGAGCGCCGCCGCATAAACAGCCGATTTTAACGCTTCGCCGACAACATGGGGTGCGTGGAAAACACCCATGAACATATTTCTGTTTTCTCCGAGAGTGCATCCGACCTCTTTTCCGAGACCCGGAGTTGTTGCTCTGTATGCACAAAGCTCAACAAGGTCGCTTCTGCCTGCTATGTAGCCGCCCGTTCTTGCAATCGAGCCGCCTGCATTTTTTATGAGTGAACCGGCCATAAGGTCTGCGCCAACCTCGGTGGGTTCTTTTTTCTCAACAAATTCGCCGTAGCAGTTGTCAACCATAACAACCGCATCGCTTTTTGCATGAACAAGAGCGCAGATCTCACCGATTTCGTCAACCGAAATGCTCGGACGGAGAGAGTAACCTCTTGAACGCTGGATATAAACCATTTTCGGGTTCATTTCAAGAGCCTTTTCAATCGCTTCAAGGTCTGGTCTGCCGTTTTTATCGAGGTCAACCTGAGCATAGCTTACTCCGAAATCTTTGAGCGAACCCATTCCGTTTCCGCTCAGACCGATAACGCTGTGAATTGTATCATAGGGCGTTCCGGTAACGCAGAGCATTGTGTCACCGGGACGCAAAACGCCGAAAAGGGCAACAGCAAGGGTGTGAGTGCCGCAGGTGAACGAATGACGCACTATCGCATCCTCAGCACCGAAAACATCGGCATAAATTCTGTCGAGCTTATCTCTGCCTGTGTCGCCGTAGCCGTAACCCGTTGAGCCTGCGAAATCCGTTTCGCTGACTCTGTTTTCGATAAATGCAGAAAGAACTTTCTGCTGGTTATATTCCGTTATATCTTCGATTTCTCCGAACTTTTTCTTTGCTTTTTCAAGAGCCGCATCGCTTGCAACCCTGATTTTTTCGCTTATACTAAAAAACTCTTTCAACTTCGTAACCTTACCTTTTATAAATTCTGTTGAGTGATCTGAAAAATTCCTTGTTTGCATTGTCGAGCTGTTCTTTTGTAACTCTGTAGCTCCAGTTACCTTTTGCAACGCCGGGAGTGTTGATCCTTGTGTCTGAACCGTACATCAGAAAATCCTGAATCGGAATGATTGCAAGGTCGCTGACGCTTGCAAAAATTGCTCTCAGGAACAACGGACTTGCACCGCCCCAGTCGCCGCCCGAAAATCCGCAGTAATCAAGCGCTCTTCTGCGAGTGTTTTCGTCGCTTTCCCAAAGGAAACCGAAAATTGTGTTGTTATCGTGTGTGCCCGAATATGCAACCGAATTTTTGATATAGTTATGGGGCATATGAATGCTGTTTCCGTCATCGAGGAAACCGAACTGGAAAACTCTCATGCCGGGAAAACCGCTTTCTTCAACGAGTGCACGCACTTCATCGGTTATATCTCCGAGGTCCTCTGCAATGATGAGCTTATCGTCGTGACCCTCTTTTATTGCATTGACAAAATCCATGCCGGGTCCTTTTATCCATTTGCCGTTTTTTGCAGTTTTTTCAGTTGCTTCAACCGCCCAATATGCTTCAATTGCTCTGAAATGGTCAATTCTTACGCCGTCAAACATTTCAAGCGAATGGTCGATTCTTTCTTTCCACCATCTGAAGCCGTCTTTTTTCATTTCATCCCAATTATAGAGGGGATTGCCCCAGAGCTGACCGTCTTCTGCAAAATAATCAGGCGGAACGCCCGCAACAAGTGTCGGATAACCCTTTTCGTCAACATCAAAAAGATGTTTGTTTTCCCAGACGTCACAGCTGTCGTCCGAAACATAAATGGGAATGTCACCGATTATGCTGACACCCTTTGAATTTGCATAAGCCTTGATTTCTGCCCATTGAGTGAAAAATTCATACTGTATGAATTGCCATGTGCCGAGCAGTTCGTAATCCGTGATTTCGTCAGATTCCCATTCCTGCCAAGTTTTAAGACCGTTTTGTTCTCTCAATGTCATAAAACGGCAGAATGCTTCAATTCTCGGGTGTGAAGCTATAAATTCACGAACCGCATCATGATTTTTTGAGTTCTTATATGCTTTTTTCAAAAGATTCATGCGTTCTTTTCCGAGTCTTTCAAATTCGCATGAATAAGGAGTTCCCTGCTTGCAGTTTCTTAAATCTTCTGCGCTGATAAGACCGTCGTTATAAAGCTTTTCGGGGTCAATAAAATAAGGATTTCCACCGAAAGCAGAGAATGATTTATAGGGTGAATTATATTCATCCGTAACGGTAAACGGTAAAACCTGCCACACGGAAAAACCGTTTTCAACGAGGAAATCGATGAATTCTTTTGCGTTTTTACCGAAAGTGCCGATTGAATAATCGCCGTAAAGCGATGAGATATGCATTAAAATTCCGCTTTGTCTTTTCATTAGTTACACCTTCCTGTTAATAACAAATTATATCATATAAGGTAATGAAAATAAAGATATTTTCAAAAAAACTTGATATTTGCGGGAATAAATATTAGAATAAAATAAAAATGCTGCGGAGGTAATTATGTCAAAGGCAGTTGAATATTTCAAAAACTTACAAAATATACTTGAACGCATAATCACGGAGCAATATAACAGCATAGAAGCCGCATCAAGAGCCGTTGCGGACACGCTTAAAAACGGCGGAAGAATACATACTTTCGGAACGGGTCATTCCCATATGCTTGCAGAAGAGATTTTTTACCGTGCGGGCGGACTTGTGAATGTCAATCCCATTCTTGAATCATCCCTTATGCTCCACGAAAGCGCATCAAAAAGCACAGAGCTCGAGCGTCTTGAAGGTTACGGGGAAATTCTTTTCAGCCACCATTCAATAACCGATAAAGATATTCTTTTCCTTTTTTCAAATTCAGGCAGAAACGGTGTTGCTATTGACCTTGCTATTATTGCAAAGGAAAAAGGCGTGAAGACTGTTGTTATCACCAATATGGAGCATACCATGAAAGGTGCATCAAGACATTCAAGCGGCAAAAGACTGTTTGAAGTTGCCGATATAGTTATCGATAATTGCGGTTGCTACGGTGACGCATCAATCGAAGTTAAGGAAATTAACAGAAATGTTGCTCCGACCTCAACTGCTGCAGGTGCGGCAATTCTCAATGCAATTGAAGCAAGAGCTGTTGAGCTTATGATTGCCGACGGCTATATTCCCGATGTTTTCTCGAGTAGTAATGTTGACGGCGGCGATGAAATCAATAATGCCTACATCGAAAAATATAAGAAGGAGATTAAGTCTTTATGATTTATCCTGCTTTTCAGAAACCCGAAATCATTGGTTGGATTGATTTTTCACCCTCTGAAATCGAGATAAATGGTTTTGACAGCGATTATGCACTTGGCATACTTGATTCTTATACCGACAAAGAATGTAAAGGCAACAAGCTTTACATAAACATCAAAAAAGAAAATACCCGTCAGCTTGAATATATCGATGAAGCAAGAAGACTGACAGGCGAAAAGTATATAATCACATCTGAAAAATCCGAAAACGGACTTAACTTAACTTTAACAGTATCTTGCCGTGAAGGACTTTTCAGAGCGGTCAACAGAATTGTTCAGATGATAACCGATAAAAAATTCTTTGTCGGTGTTGTAACAGACTATCCCTTATTCGCCGTTCGCGGCTTTATAGAAGGGTTTTACGGCAAACCCTGGACTCATGAAAATCGCAGAATGATGCTTGAACTCATGTCGTTTTACGGTATGAACACATATTATTATGCCCCGAAAGATGACCCTTATCACCGTGATAAATGGTCGGAGCTTTATCCCGAAAGCGAACTTTCTGCGCTTTCCGAACTTGCATCGCTCTGCAAGGAGAAATTCGTCAGTTTTCATTACTGTATCGCTCCAGGACTCAGCATGAAATACTCATCGGACGAAGATTTTGATAAGCTCACTTGTAAAGCTGAACAACTTTACAACATCGGAATACGTAATTTCGGACTTCTTGTCGATGATATTCCCGAAGATCTTTGGTTTGAGGAAGATAAAGAGGCTTTTGACGGCGAGGCAGTCAATGCTCATATTGTTCTTTCAGATAAATTCCGCAATTTCCTTAAAGAAAAAGATAAAAACTGCACACTTACCGTTTGCCCTTTGCAGTATCATGGCAGGGGAGATGAATATTATATTTCAAAGCTCGGTCAAGGAATTTCGGGCGATATTGATATTTTCTGGACGGGTAAAAATATCTGTTCGCAGGAAATAACGGTGCGTGAGGCAGTCATTTTTGAAAATGCAACCAACAGACCTCCGCTTTATTGGGATAACTTCCCCGTTAACGATGCAGAGATGTATAATGAGATGCATATCGGCTATCTGAACGGCAGAGAAAGCGATTTGTACCGCTATTCAAGAGGTGTTGTTTCCAACACAATGGAGTATACTCTGTCAAGCAGAATACCTTTACTCACTGTCTGTGACTATCTTTGGAACCCTGTTTCATATGACGGATTTGACTCGTGGCAAAAGGCGTGTGAAATCATCCTCGGAGAAGAAAAAGAGCTGTTTATGCCCCTCCTTGATAACCTTCTCACCTCATGTCTTAAGGTTGAAAATTCGCCCATGCTTAATGAAACGCTAAATCTTGCGCAGCAGCAGTTTTTCTCGGATGATATTTCAGGTGCGGTTGCAACTGTTGTCAAATATATCGAAGCTCTTGATAAATGTTGTTCAACTCTTGAAACCATTGATAATTCTATGGTTTCAGAACTTGCACCGTGGCTTGAGAAACAGAAAATCGCACTTGATTTATTGAAATTATCGCTTTCGATTTTTAATGATAATTCCGATGAAAACAAAGCAAAAACTGCGGAAATTCTTGGGAAATATCTTCGCCATCCCAGAACATTATGTGATTTTTCGCTTCAGGCATTTGTTGAAAGGATACTGACTTTATGAAAAATATAATTCTTGGCGCATATGAGCGTCTTTACCACAAAACACCCCTCGGATTTTATAACTGCGGAAGACTTTGCGATGGTCTTTGCTGTCGCGGTGACTGTAAAGGCATGTGGCTTTACCCTGGTGAGGAGGAGCTCTTTGCGGGAAAAGAAGGTTTTGAGGTCTGTGAAACCGAAGGAAACTACGGTTATCCTATGGTAGTCTGCTCGGGAGAGTGCAACAGAGCCGAAAGACCGCTTGCTTGCAGAATTTTTCCGCTCTTTCCTCTTGTTTATGAGTTTGACGGCAAGCTGAATTTTGAGGTTATCTATGACCCCCGTGCTAATATGTGCCCCCTTGCGGCAAAAAAAGAACCTCTTGACCCTTCGTTCATCAAGGAAGTCAGAAAGACTGCCCGATATCTTGCTCAGGATGAAAAGATTCTTGAATATATGAAAGAAGTCAGCGAAGAACTTCTTGAAATCATTGAATTGCAGGATAAATTATTAGGATAATATTATAATATACATTATATTGTGTCACCGTTCCAGAAGTATCGGCTTAAATCAATTCTGCCGTCATCAAGGAATTCAATCCCTTCTTCGGAAAGCAGAATTCTCTGCATATTCTCGCCTCCGAAAGCAAACGCCTTTGAAACTTCGCCGTTTCTTGTAACAACACGGTGGCAGGGGATAGTGCCCGGCTCGGGATTGACGTGCAGAGCATAACCGACAACTCTCGACCATCTCGGATTGCCAGCCATGGCGGCTATCTGACCGTAGGTGCATACTTTTCCCCTTGGAATTTTCTTTACAGCATCATATATTTTCTCAAAAGTATTCATATAATCACCTTTGATAGTATACCATATTTGGTGTCGGATATCAATAAAGGAGGCGAAATGTTGAAATATAAGTTCATAATATGGGATTGGAACGGAACGCTGCTCAATGATATCGGTGCATCCCTGGCAAGTGTAAACGATATGCTTGCTTTGAGGGGCAGAGAGCCGATTGAAATTGATTATTATAAAGAATGCATCGGTGTACCCATCATCAGATTTTATGAAAAAGTCTTTGATATGGAAAAAGAAGACTACAATATTATAATAAAACAATATAATGAGGGGTATCTCCGCCATCTCAGAGATGTGGGACTTACCGACGGAGCGATTGAAGCTCTTGAATTTTTCGCTGAAAACGGTGCAAAGCAGGTTATTGTTTCATCTTCAAATAATGAACAGCTTTGTATGAATGCAAAAAAATACGGTGTTTCGGATTATTTTGATGCAATTTTGGGCGCAGGAGACTATTTTGCAGGCTCAAAAATCGAACGAGCAAAGGATTATTTAACCAAAAATAAAGCCTCAAAAGAAGAAATTCTTGTTATCGGAGACCTTCAGCATGATGCTGAAATGGCGGACATTCTCGGCGCAGATTGTATACTTTTGACCTCAGGACACGAGCATCCCGAACGTCTGAAGAACTCAGAAAAACCCCTTATAAATGATCTTTCTGAGCTTGTAAATATGCTTGAAAAAGCAGACAATTCATAATGGATTGTCTGCTTTTTTGTTATAATTCAGAACAGTAAACAAATATTGTATGGCTGACCGATCATGAGAATTCATAAATTCTGACAGAACATGTGTTCGAAAAACAGTTGTTAATTATCGCCAAAACAGATTAAAATCCTTTGTTAAACATAAACAAAAAGCTGTCGTGTTCATAATCTGTTCATAAAATGTTTAAAAAATATTTAAAATTTTGCATGAGGAATGCAACAACTCCCTTATAGAGTAACTATTGTAAATTAAGGCATTATAAGAATGCCTGTTTCAAGAAGCCTCTTGCAAGGGCTTCGGGCGTGAAAACGCCTATCAAAAATGGAGGTGCAAATATGAAAAAGGCAAAAAGACTCTTGGCGGTTCTTATGGCTTTTGTTATGGTGCTTTCGGCTGCATGCGTAAATGTTTATGCATTCACTGACTCCAATAACTACCTTGCCCCGTCAAAATCCCGTGCTAAGTACTACCTCAACTATGAGCAGGGCGCAGGTTGGCTCCTTGACATGCTTGACGGTATGCTTGCAGATGCAAACATGACCATAACTTGTGACCAGTTGAACGAAATGGTTGACATCGGTATCAACATTTTCACAAGTAACGCGCTTCTTGACCTTGACGATGAACTCGAAAGTTCAGGTAACGCTAAAGGTGTTCTCGACCTGAGAAGCGTTGACGGTGTTATCAGAACCCTTGACGCTGTTCTTAACTGTCTCGATGATAACTGGATTGTTGGTTTAGCTGACGTTATTACTGTTCTCGGTGACCTTGTTGACTCTGAAAAAGGTCTTAACAAGAACGGCTTCCATTGGGACAGAACAAGATCTAAAGTAAGTGACGCTAAGGTTCTTGAAATGCTCATTGACTGGATTTCAAACCAGAGAAACCTTCTTGCAGGTATCATTTCCGGTACTTTCAACTACGGTTCACTCCTCGAGGGCGTTTTTGATGACCTTCTTACCGACCTCACAGGCTACACAGGCGGAGATACCGTTCACAACGTTGACAACGCTCTCATGACAATGCTTTACGGTATGCTCATTGACGACACAGTAACTGCTGTTGATAAGGCAACATTTGATGCGGGTGTTCAGAAGCTTGTTGACTGGGCTCTTATCACCGGTACAGGCATGACAGTAGAAGAAGGTGCAAACTCACTTCTCGGTGCAAACTTCGAACCTCTCTTTGGTGAATCCCTTGCAGCTCAGCCCGGCGGCGCATCTCTCACAGGCGTTTCCATCATGGCTGACCATGACCTTGACGGCGTTCCCGAAGCACATACCATGAGCTTCTATCAGCTCATCAACAACGTTATCAGAGCTCTCCTTGACGGCATGGTAGTTCCCATGCTCACAGAAGTTCTTTGCGATGCACTTGACGTTGAAATAACAGAAGATCAGCCTTACGGCGATCCCGAAATCCTCACAGACCAGATGTTCACAATGATTATCGGTCTTGTTGAATCTCTCCTTGTTCAGAACGGTGCTCCCGAACCCGTTTACACAGAAGAACAGAACACATATCCTCTCCTTAAGATTGAAGCAATGCTTGACTGGCTCTTCAATAAGGGCGGTCTCGACACCTTCATCCTTATCGACTATCAGGGAATCCACCTTCAGGATAACCTTATGTCACTCCTTAATGACGTTATTCGTCTTCTCGTTAACATGCTTCCCAGCTTTGGTCTTTTCGCTGATTCAGCTCACCTCGGTTTCAAAGGCGACGAGCTCACAGCTATCTGGTACTATGCAGATACCAATCCCAAGACTCTCGTTGCAGCTGATGACGAAGCAGCAGTTGACCAGACATATATCACCTATGAAACAGGCGATATCCTTTATGCAACTCAGTATGAAGAAATTGGCGGTGTAACAAAAGCAACAGCTTATAACTATGTTGCAAACGACATGCCCGTTAACATCTCCGATAAGGATGGCGAAAAATACGCTAACCCCGACTTTATCCGTCCCAATTATGTTGTTGAAACAGATAAAGTTTATGCGACTGTTATCAAGATGGCTCTCAACGATTTCATCGACGGTTGCTATTTCCCTGAATGGGCAAACGATATTCCCTCTGTTCTTGCTTATGCAATGGCAGGTCTCGCATCTCAGGCTCTTCCCCAGAATAACTACTATGAAAGACTTGATGCATATCATGAACTTCAGCAGGCAGGCGGTATCGGCGTTGTTGTTGACGGTAACAACAATGAAATCGATCCCATTCCTTACACCTCAATCAAGAGAATTTCTCATAAGGATATGAGCGGTAACGTTATCGGCACAGAAGACGTTACAATCCCCAGCGGTGCTCTTGACATCGGCTGCTCCTATCTTGCAGCTTATCTCAACAACGTTCTTATGCTCAATAAGTCCGCTGTTCTCAGCACAGACACAACCTTCGAGAAATTTGTTACTCAGTTCATAACATGGGCTCTCGACCAGTATATGCCCGTTCTTGTCGGTTACGATACAAACGGTAACGGTGTTTACGGTGAAACAGGCGAATATCCCGGTCTTTGGACTTCAAACTTCAACAACCTTATCTCAACCGTATATTCAGACGTTTCAACCCTTACATTCAGGGATGACGTTGAACAGTATACATCACAGGGTGTTCAGAAGATTGACGCTATCTATGACCTTCTCGATGCAACTCTCTTCTCACTTATCCCCACATCATGGCTTCCCGATATCAATGGTTCAGCCAAGATGATTAATGGCTGGCTTCTCAACAACCTCATCGAGTTCGACCTTATCGGTATCCTTGACCTTCTTTCGGTTAACACGGACTATACAAACGGCGAACTTAACCAGCCTCCTCTTACAGTTATCATGAGAGTTATCGACCGTGTTCTCGCTCTCGTGTTCAACGGTGAAAGCGTACTTATCCCCACAAGAACCAACGTTCTTTCAGGCGGCGGTCACACAAGCGTTCAGACTCTCGGCGATCTTCTTTCCTGCCGTGATTCAAGCGGTAACGCTTCAACAAGCGGTTCGCTTCCCACCTTCCTTTCAAGACTTCTTGAACTCCTCAACAAGTATAAGTTTGAGCTTCTTTCAACAGCTCTTCCCCTCCTTGCAAACATGGACTATATACGTTCATTCAAGGAAGATGGCATGCTTGAAACAACAATGAAGGTTTATAAGATTGAAGATCTTGAAAACTATGTTTCAATGCTTTCAGATAACGTTAACGCATCTATCATCGTTGAAGGAATGACAGACCTTGAAACTGCTGAAGGTATCGTAAACGGTGAGTTCTCAATCAAGAGAAATGCTGAAGGTACTGCATACGATCTTATCATCACAACAAACAACGTAGTTTACGGTTCATATGCTTCAAAGGCAGAGGCTGACGCAGTTGTAGAAAGCTTCAAAAACACATATCTTGAAGAAGTTGTTGTAACTGAAGCAACAGCAACAGAAGAAGCAGTTTATGCTTATAACATCTGGAGAAGATGGTCATATCTTGAAACCGCTTTAACAGAGACAGCTAAATCAGATGAATACGGTAGTTATTCAGAATTTACTGATTTCAGATTCTCAAATATTACAAACAGAACAGCATCTAACCCCTTCATAAGCTATGAACAGGATCAGTTCCGATTCCTTAACTATGAAGATTTAGGCGCAGCAGGTTATTTCTACACAGGCGCAGGCGATGTACTTAAGGATGCAGACAGCTTTGTTTCATCCTATCATGGCTTTGCTGAAAACGATCTTTCAAGTGCATATCATGATTGGTTCATGCATTCAGTTGAATCTCAGCTTTATAACCTCGGAAAGCTTGATACAAATAATGACGGTATTGTTACAGCAACCGATATCACCGATGCAAACGGCGCAGTAACAAACTATGCCGACGGTACACCCGGCATCCCCGGTTCAATGTATCCCTTCTACACAACCGCATCAACTTCTTACACATATACAGACTATTACTTCGGCGCAACAGAAAGCGGTTGGGGCGCAACAGGCGGTCCGACTCGTTACACCAACACAATCAATATGGCTGAAATGAACGAGGCAAACTATGATCAGCTTGCAATTGCTCTTGAAATGGGCGCTGACGAAAGATATGACGTTGAGTTCTCAAGAGAAGAAGTTGAAACAATCGTAAGACTCGCTCTTGCCTCAACACCTGATTTCGATTGCCTCCAGTTTGATATTATTCCTGACGGCAGAGATGCAGATGGCAACCTCATTTATAACGGCGCTTATCAGTGGGAAGACCTCTCAGTTGGTCATCTCAACACAATCGCTGCATGGCTCATGTCAAAGAATCTCACATACAAGGCAATTGAGAATTCCGAATATGGTGCAGTAGACTACGCTCTCTACCGTCCCAGATTCGCTTATATCGACACAAGTAACGCTCTTGTAAACGGCGCATCGTCAATTCCCATGACAATAGCTGAAAGCACCGCTATTAAGGCTAAATATCCCTTATTAGGCGGCGACGCAGAAATGACATACGCTGAAGAAGTTAATATTCAGATTCAGAAGTCATACTGTGATTATATCAAGGCTCTTTATGACAACAGAGAAACTCTCTATGACCATATGGACCTTATCTCCTACCGTCATGAAGAAGCTGAAAAGAACAGATCCAAGGCTATTAACACAACAATGCTTGAATGGGCAAAGAACACCTTCGCAAGCGCATATAAAGGTACAGCCGGTCGTAACCTTAATTACAACGGTGTTGATGCAACAGGTGCTCTTAGAACAACAAGAGTTTACACAACAACATCCTATGAAAAATTCAGAATCGCCTATGACTTTGCTGTTTCATTGATCGAAGCATCTGCAAACTCGCTTCTTGCAAGTGATGAACTTACTCAGTCAATGGCATCAGAAGCATTCTACGGTCTCATTGATGCTTATTATAAACTTGTTCCTTATACCGGTCCTGCAGATTGGACACAGCTCGAAGCTTATATGGAACTTGCAAATGCAATTATCGATGATCCTCTTTCATATGACAAAAATGTTGGTTACAACATGGATGACGGTCAGTGGGATATCATGGTAGCCGTTCTCGGCGACTCCGAGGAACTTTATGCAGATGGCCAATCACCCATCGACTGTGAAGGTCAGTCTGAAGTAGACGACATGGCAGCAGCTCTCTATCAGGCTATCTACAAGCTCAACTATCTCACCAATCCCGACCTTAAGTCAAACATTGACACAGCAGGCAACAATCTTGTTGGAACAGTTATTACCAACTCAGCTTCAGCTCGTATCACAGGTCAGGTCTTCGGCCTTGAAGAAGGCGTTGGCGCAGTTATGGATCTTATCCAGGTTGTTGGTATGAGAGAAGACGAAGCTTCAGGTACTAAGGTTACCATCACAGGTTCAGGCCGTGGCGTTGGTACAGGTGCTTATTACATCGGTACAGTTGAAAACAGAGAAAGATTCAGATATTACGCAGTTGTTTACGGTGATATCAACGGCGATACAAGAGTTGACGGTACTGACGTATCCCACCTTGAAATTGCATTGATGACAAGCGACGGTGCTCTTACTCAGGATGATTTCGGCAGCGCTGCAAAGTTCGAAGCTGCTGACGTTAACCACGACGGTTTCGTAGACCCTGACGATATCGACGGCATCGTTAACCACTACACATTCGTTTCAAAGATTAACCAGAAGACACACAGCACAACAGTTGTTTCCTGAGTTTCTGATTAATCCGAAATAAATGGCAACTAAATAAAATCTGCCCCCGACATCATCTGATGTTGGGGGCTTTTTCTTGCTTTGAATTATTTGATTTAAGGTGAAAAATCCTTTGGTTGAATATCATTAAAATGCAATATGTCTGCTGCACAAAAATCATGTTAAAACAAGAAATGCAAGTTCTGAACTTAAAACTTGCATAAGTTATCCACATTTTTATGCGGTATATACAGCATAAAAATGTTCCTGTTTGTCAACAAAACGCATCGTAAAGTGAATAACTTTACGTGTATAATGTCAAATTAGAAATAAAACATCGAGTTATTCACTTTTTCCACGGAGTTATCCACATGTGCAAGTAAAAGGCTTTACAGCGTTTTGCTGTAAAGCCTTTTTACTTGTCTGTATATATTCATTGTGTATTTATGACATGTTAATATAATATATTATATTATTTGCAAGTTATATTTCATATTACATTATATTATACGTTTTCCTTTAACAAATACAGCTTTTATTTCTGAAAAATCATCAGATAAAATGAGAAGATCGGCATTCTTGCCTTCTTCAATGCTGCCTGTTATATTATCAACTCCGATCGCCTTTGCAGGGTTGATTGTGACAGATTTTATAGCTTGTTTAAGCGGGATTCCGAATGCAATAAGATTTTTGAATTCATCGAAGAGATTGGTGCTGCTTCCGGCAAGAGTTCCGTCGATAAGTCTTGCAGCTCCATCTTTTTTGATAACCTTCTGACCGCCGAGTGTGTATTCACCGTCATCAAGGCCTGCGGCCATCATTGCATCGCTGATAACAACCGTGCGGTCTTCACCGAGTGCTTTGAATGTGATTCTCAATGTTGCGGGGCAGATGTGAATTCCGTCACAAATCATTTCGGCATTAACATTATCGCTGTCGAGAACAGCGCCGACCATACCCGCCTCTCTTGATGTCAGACCGTTCATTGCATTATAGAGATGCGTTGCATGAGTTATCCCTGCATCAATTGCTTTTTTGCCTGTTTCATAATCCGCAGTAGTATGTGCGGCTGAAATTGTGCAAATGTTTTTGGCTTTTTCAATGAATTCAAAAGAGGTTGGTCTTTCGGGTGCAATGTCAACAACCTTAACAGGACAGATTGAATTAAGTTCGCTGAAAATTTCGAAGTCAGGTTCAAGAATATGTTCTGCCGCCTGAGCTCCCTTTTTTTCAGGAGCGATGAAAGGACCTTCCATGTTTATGCCGTGTATATATGCACCTTCTTCTTTACCCATTGTTTCAGCAATGTATCCGAAACATTTTTTGAGCATTTCAATGCCGAGAGTCATTGTTGTCGGGCAGAAGGATGTTATTCCGTTTTTGGCGAGCCATTTGCTCATTTCTCCTGCGGATTCGGGTTTGCCGTCGGTGGCATCTGCCATGTTGCATCCGTGGATATGAATATCAATAAATCCGGGCAAAACAACACAGCCTGAAAAATCAAGACCGTCTTTATCGGTTTTATTAACAGAAATAATTTTTCCGTTCTCAATTACTATATCGGAAATTTCCGGGCTAAAATCTTTTCCGTAAACCAATGCGTTTTTTATTATCATATTGAACACCTCGGTGATATTTTATCATAATAAATCAAAACTGTCAAAAAAGAAAACCGCAGATGAACTGCGGTTTTTTCTGATTAGATTTTTTCTTCGATGTATGCAACGAGGTCGCCAACATTCTTGATTTTGTCGAGAGCTTCATCGGAAAGTTCAATGTCGAATTCATCTTCGATTGACATTGCGAGGTCAACAAGGTCAAGGCTGTCTGCGCCAAGGTCGCCTGTTATTGTTGATGATTCGGAAATGATGCTCTGATCAACTTCGAGCTGTTCGCTGATGATTTTTTTGAGATTTTCAAATACCATTTCAATTCTCCTTTAAATTATGTTTGTTCCCCCTGAGAAACTACAATATAAATTTTATTGATATTTGTTTGTTTTGTCAATACCAAAATCGAAAAATCGGGAATATATCCAAAAACTTTGCTGATAATATAAAAAAAAGAAACGGGTTGGTGCAATGGAAATATTAACCGATTTAATAAAAGCGTTTGCTGTTGGCGGCGGAATATGCCTCATAGGGCAGATTCTTATTGACATAACAAAACTTACTCCCGGGAGAATTCTTGTTATATTTGTTGCGGCGGGTGTTTTCTTAACTGCAATCGGGGTTTATGAGCCTGTTGTTGAATGGGCAGGCGCAGGAGCAACGGTTCCTTTGACGGGATTTGGTTATCTCATGGCGAGGGGAGTTGAATCTGCAATAAAAGAGCAGGGTATAAGAGGAATTATTACAGGTGCTCTGACTGCTTCATCAGGAGGGATAACCGCTGCCGTGCTTTGCGGACTGATAGCGTCATTCGTTGCAAAACCGAAAGAAAAATAATTCGGTTGGCTCATCAATTAAATAATAGACTATTTTCAGCGTTTGTCAATGAAAACAGATGCAAATTAAGAAAATCTTAAAAAACGAAAAATCCCCGTCGTTATGACGGGGGAATTTTTTCAGTTATGCTTCACAGCATGAGCAGGAAACGTAGTTTTCTTCGAGGTCAGCTGTCTGGTTCTTCTTGTCGAGGAACTTTTTAACAGCGAAATAAATGCCTGCTGCAACGCCTGCAACAGCGAGGATAATGCCTACTACTTTGAGAACCTTCTTCATGGGATATACCTCCGAAATAAATATTACAATAGAAATTATATCTTAATTGTCATTGAATGTCAACAACTTAATAACCGTGGTCATAAAAAATTTACAACCACGGTCATTCAGTAAAATTTTGAAATTTTGAAAGCAACTTATTTTACGAGCTTTGCGAGAGCTGATTTCTTGTGGGCAGCATTGTTCTTATGGATAAGACCCTTAGCCGCAGCCTGATCAACCTTCTTGATAGCTTCCTTAACAAGTGCATTTGCTTCGGGGGAGTTTGCTTCAACGGCTGCGTGAGCCTTTTTGATAGCAGTCTTAAGAGCTGTGTTGCGTGACTTATTTCTTGCAGCTCTGGTCTTGTTAACTATAACTCTTTTCTTAGCTGACTTAATATTGGGCATAACGACACCTCCTTCTTCATACAGGTGATTATAATAACACATTTTTTCGGTAATTGCAAGAAGTTTTTAAAAAATCTTTAAAAGATTTGCAAGTTTTTGCAATTTATAATACTAAATATTGAGAAAAAAATCAAGAGGTAATTTCAAAATATGAATTTCAGAACAGATCTTGCACTTGAAAGATGCGAAAACATTGATAAAAAATCCCTTGAGGGAGTAAAAATAGAAACTCTTGAAGAGAAAGATGCAAGAATAACGAGGATTGATGTCATAAATTCCGAGGGTGAAAAAAAGGTGGGGAAACCTATAGGCAGATATGTTACCGTTGAGGTTGCTCCTTTTGCAAGTCAGCCGCAGTTTATTGATGACAGCCTCAGCGCAGTATCGGATGAAATCAGGAGGATAATCCCTGAAAAAGGAAGCGTTTTGGTTGCCGGGCTCGGGAATATGAAGATAACGCCCGATGCGCTTGGGCCGAAATGCGCATCAATGATTTTTGCAACAAGACATATAACGGGTGAGTTGCTTAAGTCAACAGGTCTTTCGGGACTTCGTTGCGTAAGTGCCGTTTCAACGGGAGTTACGGGAGAAACAGGTGCGGAAGCCGGAGAAATTATAAAGGGAATAGTGCGTACCTTGAAGCCTGATATCGTAATAACCGTTGATGCTCTTGCGGCAAGAAACACGGAGCGGCTCGGAACAACAATACAGATGTGCAACACGGGAATTGTTCCGGGTTCGGGAGTGGGGAATTCAAGGCAGGAAATCAGCGAAAAAACAATCGGTGTACCCGTGATTTCAATCGGAGTACCGACTGTTGTTGATGCTGCAACGCTGATTATGGATTGCACGGGAAAGGAAGATGCTGTTTCCGACAAAGCAAAAAGTATGATGGTTACACCCCGAGAAATCGATCTGATGATCGAAAGGGCATCAAAACTGACATCTCTTGCAATCAACTGCGCTCTTCAGCCTGATATCAGCCCTGAAGATATGCTTGTTCTGACATCATAAAAAGACCGTCCGATTCTATTTCGGACGGTCTTTTTTTACGAAAAAACTACATCTTGTGGTAGGTTTTTGAGCATGGCACAACGAAAAAACAAGACGGTTTCAATCTTCTTGTTCGGAAATAAAAAAACTCAAAAATTTTTTAATTTTTTTTGAAAAAACCCTTGATATTATTATTGTTACACGCTATAATGTGTTTACTTAAGGGTGATAAAGGGGCGTTTTGGAGAGTTAAGGGGATTGCTTAATTCTTCGAAAGAAAAAAGCGTTTCAGAAAGGAGGAGGAAAATGGATTTTACAACCTGTGGAAAAGAAATAAGAAAATTTGATCAGGTCAACAGAATGGCCATACCTCCTTCGTTCAGAGAAAAGCTTGGTTCAACGGTCTATATTCTCAAATCAATCCATGAAGAACCCTGTCTCCTTCTCATGTCGGAAGACAGCTGGCAGGCATTTAACGAGAAATTTACCTCAAAACTTTCCGGCACTCAGCTTATTGCGGCTCAGCGTTGGCTTGCAAACAGAGTTGATAAAGCTTCGGTTGATAAATCGGGAAGAATTACTATCGGCGATGAATTTAAGGAATATGCAAATCTCCTTGAGGATGTTTATGTTGTCGGTATTATGAACAGAGTTGAACTCTGGAACTATGATGCATGGGTTGAAACCACTTCGGCTTATAATGAAGCAAGTTTTGATCTCAGCGTCATGGACTATAACTGATAGGGGATAAAGCTATGAGTGAAAACAAAATCCCCGAATTCAGACATATTCCTGTTCTTTTTGAAGAAAGCATCGATTCGCTAAACATAAAGCCCGACGGAATTTACGTTGATTGCACATCGGGTGGCGGCGGTCATTCAACTGCGATTGCCAAACGTCTTGACGGCGGACGGCTGATTGCCATAGACAGAGACCCTCAGGCGATAGCAACTCTTAAAGAAAGACTTGCTCCGTTTGAATGCGTAACTCTGGTTCACGATAATTTCTTCAATATAAAAAACATTCTTGCTTCTCTTGACATAAACGGGGTTGACGGAATACTTGCCGACCTCGGAGTCAGCTCTTATCAGCTTGACGAACCTTCAAGAGGCTTTTCTTTTCATCATGACGCTCCTCTTGATATGAGGATGAGTCTTGACGGGATGAGTGCTGCGCAGGCGGTGAACACTTTATCTCAGGATGAACTGAAAAAGATTATCTATGAATACGGCGAAGAAAAATTCGCTCCGTCAATAGCAAGAGCGATTGTTAAAGCAAGAGAAACAAAGCCGATTGAAACAACTTTTGAACTTTCGGAAATAATAAAATCGGCAATGCCAGCGGCGGCAAAAAGAGACGGACATCCCGCCCGCCGAACATTTCAGGCTATAAGAATTTTTGTGAATAACGAGTTGAACGGACTTGATACGGCTATCGAGGATATGTTTGACTGTCTGAATAAAAACGGCAGACTCAGCATAATAACCTTCCATTCACTTGAAGACAGAACGGTTAAAAAACAGTTTGCGGAGTTTGCGAAGGGATGCACTTGTCCGAAAAATTTCCCTGTTTGTGTTTGCGGCAATTCACCGCGAGCAAAGGTTCTGAAAGCTGTTTCACCGAGTTCAGGT
Organism: Acutalibacteraceae bacterium; assembly: GCA_045631105.1. Lineage (GTDB taxonomy): Bacteria > Bacillota > Clostridia > Oscillospirales > Acutalibacteraceae > CAG-177. The sequence goes on along the minus strand of JAZQTZ010000052.1, from coordinate 32,506 downwards.
GAAGTTTCGGATAATAACAGAAGCCGCAGTGCAAAGTTGCGCTCGGCTGAAAAAATCGTTTAAAACCTATTTGATTTATCAGACTTTATGAAAGGAGTGACAGAGGATGACAGACTATAATCGCAGCGAAGCGTTGGATTTATCGTTTTATGATTTACCGGCGTTGAAACCTGAGATTCAGGAACCTGAAAGAGAAAGACCTGTTCAAGAAAAAACGCAGCGAGCTTCCAAGGTTCGTTATGAGTCGGTTGCCTCTGCTTCTCGTGCGATAAAGCTTTTTGTTGTTTCAGCAATTCTTATTCTGCTTTTCGGCTCGGTTCTTTTCTCAAAGATTTCGTTGGTAATGCTTGAGAGAGATGCTGAAAATTGGGCAACCAAGATTAAAGAAGCTAAGAGCGAAAACACAAGACTTGTGATGCAGCTCAATTCGGCGGTATCTCTTGATAAAGTTGATGAATATGCGGTTTCTGTTTTGGGTATGCATAAGCTTGAACGCTATCAGATACACTACTTCGGCAACACGGATGGCGACGAAGTAGTTGTTGCCGGCGGAAAAGCTGTTGAGAAAGAAGAGGTAAAATCAGCCGACTGAAAATAACGGCGGCGTTTTGCCTGCTTGATTGCATATGCATGCAGAACAACGGCATATACATTAAAGAGTTATAGTCGAGGCTGTCTCAATTTTACGGACGCAGAAACCGTTTCCGATGCATCGTTTATCGGGAATTGTGAATTTTGCATGCTGTTTTTGGGACAGCGTTATTTATTTTTCTGGAAAGGAAGAAACCGCTTGAATAAAATATCTCCCAAAAGAAGACTTTTCATGAGAGCGCTGACAGTATTTCTTGCATTGTCGGTCGGTATTTTCGGTGTAACTGCCGCTAATCTTGCGAGAATTCAGCTTATAGACAGTGAACAATACAAAGAAAAAGCAGAGAGAAATCAGCTTCATGATACAGAGATATCTGCAGAGCGAGGCGTTATTTATGATGCTAACGGAACAGTGCTTGCAAAAAGCGCATCCGTCTGGAAATTATATATAAAACCCAATGCAGAATCCTTGACTGAAAACGAAGAATTCAAAAATGACCTTTGCCGTAAGATTTCTGAAATTACGGGTGTTGAATTTGAAGATATAAAAACAAAAGCTGATAAAAGCGGTTATGCTTATCTTGTTATAAAAAGACAGATAGAGTTTGAAGAAAAAGAAAAGCTTGCCGAATTGATGAACGGTTATTACGAATATAACATTTTCAAGAAGAATGATGACGGCGTGCTCGAAAACGAGGAACAGCATATTTATTACAGCTCCGCAATCGGTCTTGATCCCGATGTCAAGAGATATTATCCTTACGGTACTCTTGCATCCAATGTTATCGGTTTTACAGGTACGGATGATATCGGAAGATCGGGAATTGAACTTAAATATGACAGCATTCTTACGGGTACACCGGGAAGAATAATTACTGCTCAGAACGGCAGAAGCGACGTTATGAAGCAGGAGTTTGAAACATATTATGATGCAACCAGAGGCACAGGACTTGTGCTGACGATAGATGAGGTTATTCAGAGATATCTCGAAGATTCTCTTGAACAGGCATATATCGACTCAAAGGGTGCGGGCGCATACGGAATAGTTATGGATGTCAACACAGGTGCAATTCTTGCGATGGCTTCCATGCCGAATTATGACCTTAACAATCCGCAGAGTCTTACGGAAGCGGAAACGCAGGCTCTCGAAGCATTTGAAGATTCCGCAGAGAAAACAAAGGAACGCAACGCACTTCTTTATTCAAGATGGAGAAACTTTATAGTCAGCGACAGCTATGAACCTGGTTCGGTTTTCAAAATCGTTACTGCAGCGGCATGTCTTGAAGAAAACGTTGCAAATCTCGAAACAACGCATACATGTACGGGTAAAATTCAGGTTTCTGACTGGACTATTAAGTGCCATAAACGAACCGGTCACGGAACACAGGATTTTCAGCAGGGACTTATGAATTCCTGTAACCCGTTCTTCATCAAAATAGGACAGAAGCTTGGTGCGGAAAAGTTTTATGAATATTTCGAAGCATTCGGATTTACCGAAAAAACAGGAATTGACCTTCCTGCCGAAAGCACTCCGGTTCCCGGCGTAACCTACCATCCGCTTGAGGAAATGGGTATCGTTGAACTTTCAAGTTCATCTTTCGGACAGTCGTTCCAGGTTACACCCATACAGATGGTTACCGCTATCAGCGCAATCGCAAACGGCGGAAAACTAATGAAACCCTATCTTATCGCAAAACAGCTTGACGAAAACGGAAATGTTATAAAAGAAACCGAACCTGTTGTCAGAAGACAGGTTGTTTCCGAAAAAACCGCTCAGACGGTTGCCGAAATGATGGAAGCTGTTGTTTCAAAGGGTACAGGTAAAAATGCTTTCGTTTCGGGATACAGAGTTGCAGGCAAAACAGGAACATCCCAGAAACTCGGCCATAAGGGCAAATATGTTTCTTCGTTCGGATGTTTTGCGCCTGCAAATGATGCGAAAGTTGCGATTCTCATTCTTGTTGACGAACCTGTCGGACAGATTAACGGCGGTCAGAACTGTGCGCCCGTTGCTGCGCAGGTTATCGAAAAAACACTTGAATATCTCAATGTTGAAAGACAGTATACCGAAAAAGAACTTGCAACGCTTGATGTTACTGCTCCGAATCTTATCGGAAAAACAATCGGCGAAGCAAGAGCGGCGCTCAGACAAGAGGGCTACGAAGTTAAAACCGTCGGTAACGGCGAAATCGTTACCGCCCAGATGCCTGCATATCAGCAGACAATGCCCAAAAACGGTATAGTTGTGCTGTATACGGAAAACGATGCCGAAAGACTGACAGCAACCGTTCCGGATCTCAGACAAATGACGGTTTCTCAGGCGAATAAATATGCCCTTGCGGCAGGTTTAAATATCAAGATTTCGGGTAATGCTTTGAATACGGGAGAGCTTGTTTCCTATGACCAGAGCGAAGAACCCGGAGCAGAGGTGGAATACGGTAAAACAATAACCGTCTACTTCAAGTCCAATACGGACGTAAACGATTACGCAGGATAACAGAATCCTGCAACAAGGAGGACAGAAGATGAAGCTTGATTTGATTGCAGCGGAATTGGGGAAAAGCATAAGCTTCGGGGAGAGAGAGGTTACATTTATAACCGATAATTCAGCAAAGGTAAGCGAAGGCTGCATTTTTATTTGCATCGAGGGAAAACATTTTGACGGACACACAAAAGCGGCGGAAGCACTTGAAAAGGGTGCGGCGGCAGTTGTTGTTCAGAAAGACCTCGGGCTTGAAAGACAGATTCTTGTTGAAAACACAAGAAGCGCTTATGCTTATATCTGCGCGGCTTTTTACGGTCATCCCGAGAGAAAGCTTAAGATAATCGGTGTTACGGGCACAAACGGAAAAACAACATCGTGCTTTATTCTCAAATCGATTCTTGACGGTATGGGTCACAAGACAGGTCTTATCGGTACGGTTAAAAATATCGTCGGCGATAAAGAATATCCTGCTGCTTTGACAACACCCGATTGCTATGAGCTTTTCGGACTTTTTGATGAAATGGTGAAAGCAGAGTGCGAATACTGCGTAATGGAGGTTTCTTCTCAGGCGCTTGATCAGCACAGAGTTGACGGCATTCATTTCGAAGCTGCAATATTCACAAATCTTACTCAGGACCATCTTGATTATCACGGCAGTTTTGAAAATTATATGGCTGCAAAACGCAAGCTTTTTGAGAATTCATCGCTTGCGGTTATGAATATCGACGATGAAAGCGCGGCATTTATGACCGACGGTCTTGATTGCAGAAAAGTTACATTCTCTGTTAATAACGACAAATGCGATTATTCCGCAAAGAATATCCGCATAGCTTCATCGGGCGTTAAATATGAGCTTGTATGCAACGAAAACATCGGCAGAGTCAAGTTTGCGGTTCCCGGTAAGTTTTCGGTTTATAACTCGATGGGTGCGGCGGTCTGCCTTATAGAAATGGGCATGGATTTCAGAGCTGTTCTTGATGCGCTTACGCTTTGCACCGGCGTGCCGGGCAGAATGGAAGTTGTTCCTGCCGATGTACCTTACACAATTCTTATCGACTATGCTCACACCCCCGACGGACTTGAAAATGTTCTTAACTGTGTCCGTGAAATAACCGAAGGAAAGGTTATCTGCCTTTTCGGTTGCGGCGGTGACAGAGATAAAACAAAGCGTCCCATTATGGGAGAAATTGCCGTAAGACTTTCGGATGTTGTTGTTATAACGTCCGATAATCCCAGAAGCGAAGACCCTGAAACAATTATCAAAGATATAACGGCAGGCATCGGCAAAGGCGGTGCAAAAGTTATTGTTGACAGCGACCGCAAGGATGCAATCAAAAAGGCGCTTGATGCGGCTAATGCAGGCGATGTCGTTGTGCTTGCAGGCAAGGGTCAGGAAACTTATCAGATTCTTGCAAGCGGAAAAATTCATTTTGATGAGCGAGAAGTAGTTGCTCAGATTCTTTCCTGAAAGGCGTGAGTAAATGTTACCCTTAACATTCAAAGAGGCTGCGGCGGCAGTCAGTTCCTCAACAAATCTTGAGGGAAAATTTGACTGCGTATGCACCGACACAAGAAAAATAACCGAGGGCAGTCTTTTTATTGCCATTAAGGGTGAAAACTTTGACGGCCATGATTTTGCCGCAAAAGCGATTGAAAGCGGTGCAAAGGCTGTTGTCTGCGAAAAAGACTGCGGTCTCGGAGAAAATCAGATTCTTGTTGAAAGCACCCGTCAGGCGCTTCTTGACCTTGCAGGATATTACAGAAGCCTTTTCAATATTCCTGTTATCGGTATAACGGGAAGTGTGGGAAAAACAACAACAAAGGAAATGACCCATGCGGTTATGTCCTCAAAATATAACACTCTCAAAAACGAGGGCAATCTCAATAACGAAATCGGCGTTCCTCTTACTCTTTTCAGGCTTGAAAAGAGCCACGAGGCGGCGGTTATCGAAATGGGAATGAGCGGCTTTGAGGAAATTTCAAGAATGACCAAAGCCGTAAAACCCGATATTGCGATAATAAGTAATATCGGAGTTTCGCATATTGAAAAGCTCGGCTCAAGAGAAGGAATATTAAAAGCAAAGCTTGAAATTCTTCATGGAATGAAAGCTGATGCTCCGCTTATTCTCAATGCCGATGACGATATGCTTATCACCGTATGTCAGGATACGCACCCAGTGACTTATTACGGTATCAATAACGAAAAATCAATGTTTAAGGCAATTGAAATAACCTCCAAAGAAGATGAGACCGAGTTGACTGTCGGTTTCAACAATGGCGGTTCGGGCAGGGTGAGCCTGCCTTTCCCGGGCCGTCACAATGTTTACAATGCTCTTGCAGCGGTTGCTGCAGGTTCGTTTTTCGGTATAGAACCTCTTGAAGGTTTTGAAGCATTGAAAAATTATGTGCCTGCAGGTATGCGCCAGAGAATCAATAAAAAAGGCGGAATGACTTTTATCGAAGACTGTTATAATGCAAGTCCCGATTCGCAGGCGGCGGCTCTTGCTGTTCTCGGAAGCATGAATGCAAAGAGAAAAATCGCTGTTATCGGAGATATGCTTGAACTCGGTGAAGTCAGCGAATCCGCACATTACGGTGTCGGCGAAAAAGCTGCTGAAAACGGTGTTGACGCCGTGTTTACTTACGGTGAACGCTCATTGCAGACTGCAAAGGGTGCGGCCGACGGAAATGTTCCCTGCGTAAAGAGTTTTGATGATAAGAAAAAGCTTTCGGATGAGCTTATCTCATATCTCAGAGAAGGCGATGCAGTTCTCTTTAAAGCGAGCAGAGGAATGAAGCTCGAAGATGTTATTTTTGCCGTGTATGAGGCTCTCGACAAATGAGTCCTCTCGCAATAATTGCCGTTTCGGGCATAGCAGGTATTGCCGTAACTTTCATAATGGGTTTCAGTCTTGTGCCGTGGCTCGGAAAGATTGAATTCGGAAGGTCATACCCTGCATTTGAGAAAAAACAACCCGCTCCGTTAATGGGCGGAATATTGCTTGCAATCGGAACGGTATCGGCTGTTGTTATTGCGGTTGCAACTGATAAATTATCGGGCGGTGACATTGTTTCATCGGGAAGTCTTATTGCTCGTGAAATGCACACAAAATTCTGGAGCGGACTTTTCATGGCGCTGTCTTTTGCTCTTATCGGTTTAACGGATGATTATTATAAAATCAAAACAAGCAGGAACATCGGTCTCACCGTAAAGCAGAAAACGGTTATGCAGTTTTTCGTGATTCTTGCATATCTTACGGGGCTTTATATGGGGATGAACGGTATGCCCTATATGTTTGTTCCGTTTTACGGAAATGTTGAACCGGGATTTTTTTACTGGATTATCGGATTCTTACTGATTTATGCCGCGGTTAATGCCGTCAATATAACGGATGGGGTTGACGGATTATGCGGCAGCATGACCTTTACGGCGGCGGTTTCGCTCGGCGTGGTTGCCGCCTTCAAAGGTCTTTTCGGCTTTTCCGCGATGTCTGCGGCGCTTGCAGGTTCATGCGTCGGATTTCTTTTATGGAACAAGCATCCCGCAAAAATCCTCGAGGGAAAAACGGGAACAATGTTTCTCGCAGGAATGCTTGTTGCGATTTCATATGCAACGGGATGTCCGCTTATATTGATTTTGTCGGGCGTTTCGTATTTTGTTATCGGTTCATCGGATTTCATAAGGGTTGCTTACCACAAAAAGACAGGCAAGAACCTTTTCAGAAAAAGCGCACCTTTACAGCATCATCTCGGATGCTGCGGTTGGAGCGATAATAAAATAACCTTGATCTTTACTGCGGTCAATATTATCGGAGGAGTTGTCGCAGTTGCTGTTATGTGTTTCGGAGGATATGTATTATTAGAGTGACGTGAGCAATCCAAACTATGCCTGAAAGCAAGTCTTTTCAACGCTTTTCGGCGTTTCGGGATTGAAAGGCATCAGGATTTGCGAGTATTTTAACAAAGAAAAGGCGGAAATCATCCGATAAAAACATGGTTCGGATTACTTCTGCCACTTTATAGAGAGGAGAGGGAATTTTGGATAAAGTAAATCTCAAAAATGAGATTCTGGCTCATTTCGGAATATTTTACATCCTGAGAGATATTTTTTCGGGCAAAAAGAAAATAAAAGATTTGTTTTCAAAAGGTCCGATGGATATAACATTTTTAGCCCTTGTTATCACGATTCTTACAATAGGCATAATCATGATGTTTTCGGCAAGCTACGTCAATGCGTGGTATGATGCAGACGCAAAGTTTGATCCGTATTTTTATGTAAAAAATCAGCTCTTGTACGCCGCATTGGGGCTTACGCTGATGCTTGTTGTTTCACGCATAAACACCGATGTTTTCAGAGGTGCTTCAACATTTATTTTTCTTGTTTCATTGGCTTTGCTTATTTATGTTCTCATCAATCCTGCGGTTATTCCCGGAAAAGAACAGTTTAAACGCTGGATTGCCGTGCCGATTGTCGGAACGTTTCAGCCATCGGAAATAGCAAAGCTTGCAATAGTGATGTTTATTGCATTCAGCATGGAAAGATATCATAAACTCGTTGAAAAAACTGCGTGGATGATGGCTCCTTATATCCTGATTATCGGTCTTGTATGTATTCTCATCTATAAAGAAAACCACGTTTCGGGAACTTTGCTTACTTTCGGAATCGGAATTGCAACAATGTATTTCGGCGGAGTGAAAATACCCTGGTATTTCTATGCCGGAATCGGTGCACTTGTTCTTATCGTGGGAATATGGTTTGTTCTTAATGCCGATAAATTTCTTGAAGGTTATGCGAGTGCAAGAATCGGTATATGGCTCAAGCTTCTCACGGGAGAAGAACTGACAAAAGATGAAATGTCAGGCTCGGGATGGCAGAGCCTTCAGTCGCTTTATGCCATCGGTTCGGGCGGACTTTTCGGTCTCGGTTTCGGAAATTCAAAACAGAAGCATATGTATATCCCCGAACCTCAGAATGACTTTGTTTTTGCGGTTGTATGCGAAGAACTCGGATTTTTAAGAGCAATTCTTATAATCCTTCTTTTCATTCTTCTTGTTGGAAGAGGTTTTATAATAGGTCTTCGTGCAAGAAGCAGATTTGAAGCAATGCTTGCAATGGGAATAAGCTTTCAGGTTGGTTTGCAGGCGGCTCTTAATATAGCGGTTGTTACTTCCACCGTTCCCAACACAGGCATAAGCCTCCCGTTTTTCAGCTACGGCGGAACATCTCTTGTTATGCTTCTCATCGAAATGGGTATGGTGCTTGCAGTTTCAAGAAACAGCGAAAGGAAGACAAAATAATGTTTGATAATAAAAGAATTCTTATCGCAACAGGCGGTACCGGAGGTCATATAAATCCTGCTCTCGGTACTGCGGGTTACATAAAAGAAAAAAATCCTTCGGCAGAAATAGTTTTTGTCGGAACTGCAGATAAAATGGAAGCAAGGCTTGTTCCCGAAGCGGGATATGAGCTTCGCACAATTGAAATCAGCGGCTTCTGGCGCAGCTTTTCTTTCACAGCAATAAAGCATAATATCGGAACTCTTCTGAAGCTGCTCAAATCCTCATCGCAGGCAAAGAAAATCATAAAAGATTTCAAGCCTGACCTTGTAATCGGTTTTGGAGGATATGTCAGCGGACCTGTTCTGCGCATGGCGGCAAAAATGGGAATTCCTACTGCTGTTCATGAACAAAATGCCTTCCCCGGAGTGACAAACAAAGCTCTTGCAGGTAAGGTTGACAGAGTTATGCTTACCGCTGTTCAGGCTGAAAAATATATAAAATCAAAAAATCCCTGTGTTCTTACAGGTCTTCCCATAAGAGGCGATATCCTTAAGGGCGACAGAGATTTTGCCCGTGCAGAGCTCGGTCTTACCGATGATAAACCTCTCATTCTTTCAATGGGAGGCAGTCTCGGCGCAAAACCCGTTAATGATGCGGTTATGAGTCTTATTCTCAATAAGTATAAGGATAACGATTGCGTATTTCTCCATGCAACGGGCAAAAACAGCGAGGATTTCAAGCGTGGTCTTGTTGAAAAAGGTGTTGACCTTGCGGCTAATCCTCATATCAGAATTGTTGAATATATCGATATTCCGAAGTGCCTTCCTGCAGCAGACCTTGTTATCGGCCGCTCGGGTGCAAGCACCTTGAGTGAACTTCAGGCGCTCGGCAAACCTTCGATTCTTATTCCTTCACCTTATGTAACCGAAAATCACCAGTATCACAACGCGATGGCTCTCGTTGAAAACGGTGCGGCGGTTATTCTTGAAGAAAAAGACCTTAATGCAGAATCAATCACCGCAAAGGTGAATGAACTCATCGGAAACAGAACAAAGCTTGAAAAAATCGGCAAGTGCGCAAGAGATATGGCTGTTATTGATGCAACGGCAAGAATATATGACACTCTCTGCGAAATAGTAAAATAATCACGTTTCTCACATTCCTTGAATAAAATGTAGACATAGCAAGGAGTGTGGGCAATGGAAAAATTGATTATAAACGGCGGAAGAAAACTCAGCGGAAAAGTTGACTTGCAAGGTTCAAAAAACAGCGCTTTGCCTATTCTTTCCGCTTGCGTTATTGTTGACGGAATAAGCGTTATACATAACTGCCCCGATATCACCGATGTGTCGGCGGCGTTGAAAATACTTGAATATATCGGATGCAAAACAAAACGTGAGGGGCATACTGTTATTGTTGATGCAACGGGCGCGAACCGATTTTATATTCCCGGAAAGCTCATGCGTGAAATGCGCTCGTCGATTGTTTTTCTCGGTGCATTGCTTGCAAGATTCGGAGCCGCCTGTGTTTCCTCACCAGGAGGATGCGAAATAGGACTCCGTCCAATAGATCTGCACCTTTCCGCCTTGAGAAAAATGAATGTTTTTATTAATGAGACAGGCGGTTTGCTTGAATGCGCAACGGATAATCTTCGGAGTGAAAATATTACTCTTGCATTTCCGAGCGTAGGCGCAACGGAAAATATTATGCTTGCATCAATGGGTGCAAAAGGCGAAATGGTAATTACAAATGCTGCAAGAGAACCCGAAATCATTGACCTTGCAGAGTTTCTGAAATCATGCGGTGCGGAAATTTACGGAGCAGGGCAGAGCGTTATAAGGATAAAACCGTGCAAAAAGCTGCATTCAACGGAGCATACGATTATCCCTGACAGAATTGTTGCTTCAACTTTTATGGCTTGTGTTGCATCGGCAGGCGGAAAAGTGTCCGTCAACGGCGTGTGCAGAGATCATCTTGTTCCTGTTATCCCTGTTTTTGAAACGGCAGGGTGCGAAATATCCGTCAAAAAAAGCGAACTTATAATAAAAGCTCCCGAAAGACTTTCGAGAGTCAAATCTCTCGGAACAATGCCGTATCCGGGATTTCCGACGGATTCGCAGGCAATAATAATGGCAATGCTTACCAAAGCAAACGGAACAAGCATTATAAGCGAAAAAATATTTGAAAACAGATTCAGACACGTACCCGAACTTATAAAAATGGGTGCGGATATAAGGGTTGAGGACGGCAGGATAGCTGTTGTTGAGGGTGTTGAAAAACTTTGTGCCGCCGATGTTTCATCGAGCGATTTGCGCGGAGGATGCGCCTTGATTGTTGCCGCTCTCGGAGCGGAAGGAAAAACATTTGTGGATGAAATTCATCATGTTGACAGGGGATGCGAGGCTTTTGAAACAAGTCTTTCCCTGATTGGTGCAGAAATAAAAAGAGAATGAAAATGGCGGGATAACAATGAACACAGAAAATAACCAGAGAGTACCGGCGCAGAGATTGACGCCCGAAGAAAGAGCAATAAGAATAAAGAGGAATAAGAGAAAAAGAAATTTCCGCATAGCAATTGTTGTTATCGGATTTTTGCTGGCAATAAGCCTGATTATAAGCCCGGTATTGATATTGACTCTTTTCAGAGTGAAGACATTCACCGTTGAGGGCGTAGGTATATATACCACCGAACAGATTATTTCGGCAAGCGGTATTGTTAAGGGAAAGAATCTTTTGTTTGCAGATCTTGATGAAGCGGCGGAAAATATTGAAAAACTCTTGCCTTATACTCACGATGTAAAGATAACAAAAAAACTTCCAGACGGAATAATCATAAGATGCGATTCAACTGAAAAAGCTTTCGCCGTCGGAATGACAAACGGTCTTTATGCGCTGACAGACAGCAATCTCAAGGTGCTTGAGGTTACGGGCGAACAGCCTGCTGATATAACGCTTATAATCGGAGCAGTACCCTATAAGGCGGAGATAGGCGAAACTGTTGTTTTTGAAACACCTGAAGATGGAGAAAAGAAAGGCGAGATTGTTGACGAAAGTCTTAAGCTTCTTCTTGAAATCACAGGTGCACTCAAAGAAAATGAAGCGAAGAATATAAACCTTATCAATGTTTCCAAGAGAAATGATATCTATCTTATTTATCAGGAAAGAATCGTTCTCAAACTCGGCAACAGTTCCGAACTTGCTTCAAAACTTTCGCTCGGAAACAAGGTTATCAACAGCGAAAATAATATTGATCCGTTCCAGTTCGGTGCGGTTAATCTGACTGTTGTGTCAGAGGCGGTTTTCAATCCTTCCGATATGAAAGATATTCCCGAAATAATGGAATATATAGAAAAGCATAAACCCAAAAAATCAGAGAAAGAAAACGCAGAAAACAAGGATAAAAATGCCTCGGAAAACAAGGAAAACGAGGAATAAAAAGCAAAATAATCAGAAATATATATATAAAATGTAAAAAAAACATTAAATTTAAAAATTATTCTTGTTTTTTTACCAAATACATGGTAATATAATTCAGTATTATAAGGAAAAATAAAAATATAGGGGGTCATACCAAATGGCATTTGAAATTGATAACGAATTTGAGAGTGCGGTTCAGATAAAGGTAATCGGTGTCGGTGGCGGCGGCGGTAACGCAGTTAACAGAATGATAACTTCAGGCGTTCTCGGTGCAGAATTCATCGCTGTCAACACAGATAAGCAGGTTCTTGTTCACTCCAAGGCTACTCACAAAATCCAGATTGGTGAAAAATCAACTCACGGTCAGGGTGCAGGCGGTAAGCCTGAAATCGGCGCAAAAGCCGCAGAAGAAAGCAAAGATTCCATCGCTGATGCTCTTAAGGGCACAGATATGGTATTCATCACAACCGGTATGGGCGGCGGCACAGGAACAGGTGCAGCTCCCGTAATTGCTCAGGTTGCAAAAGATATGGGCTGCCTTACCATCGGCGTTGTAACAAAGCCCTTCAAATTTGAAGGTCGCAGAAGAATGCTCCTTGCTCAGGATGGTATCGCAAAGCTTGCAGAGAATGTTGACAGCCTTATCGTTATTCCCAACGACAGACTTCGTGCTATTGATGACAGAAAGAAGACTATCGCTGAAGCTTTTGCAGAGGCAGACGAAGTTCTTCTTCAGGGCGTTAAGAGCATTTCCGAGCTCATCAAAGTTCCCGGATTCATCAACCTTGACTTTGCTGACGTAACAAGCGTTATGAAGGATGCCGGCTATGCTCACATGGGCGTTGGCAGAGCAAAGGGCAAGGACAAGGCAGAAACAGCAGCAAATGCAGCCGTTTCCAGTCCTCTCCTCGAAACATCAATCGCAGGTGCAAAGGGCGTTATTATCAGCATCACAGCTTCTGACGACGTTGACCTCGAAGATGTTGAAAATGCAGCAGAAATCATCACCGCTAAGGCTCATGAAGATGCAAATATCACATGGGGTATCGCATTTGATCCTGACCTTGACGATGAAATGGTTATTACAGTTATCGCAACAGGCTTTGATTCAAAGCCCCAGCAGACTGCTCCCGCAGCAGCATCTGCAGCTCCCTCAAATCCTTTCTTTGCAGCAGTAAATAAGGCTCCTGCAGCTCCCGTAGCTCCTGCAGAACCCGCAGCAGCACCCAAGGCAGCAGCTCCTGCAGCCCCTGCAGCTCCTGCAGGCACTCCCAGCATTCCCCACTTCGGTTCAGCAGTAAACGAAGTTAAGGAAGCTCCCGAAGCAGAAGCTCCCAAGGCTAATGATAACGGTTTTGAGGATGATCAGTTCTATATCATGATTAACGACATAATCAAGGGTAAGGACAACTAATAATTGTATAAAAATTATCCCGCATCTTCGGATGCGGGATTTTTGTTTTTATTTATTGCCTTTATTGAATAGCGATATTGTCAAGAAAAAAGAGCAGGCAATTGCCTGCTCTTGAATGTTTTATCCCCAGATTGTCCAGAGAAGAATATATCCCGTAATAACCGCCGCAAGGGTGAAGGGAATGCCGTATTTCATAAAGGTTGATGCTTTGACAAGATGACCTTCCTTGCGGAGAATACCGATACCTGCAATGTTTGCGCTTGCACCGATGGGTGTAAGGTTTCCGCCAAGGGTTGCGCCGCAAAGCAGACCGTAATAAAGGAGCTTGGGTTCAACACCGATATCCATTGCGATAACAGGAACGATGGAAAGCATTGTTGCGGTGTAGGGGATGTTGTCGATAAACGCTGAAAGAATAACGGACATCCAAACAATAATTGTGAACACGATGAAAGGCGAGCCTGAACCGAGTTTTGCAATTGCAGAACCGATAACATCGATAACGCCTGCGCTTTTAACACCGCCGATAACAACAAAAAGACCAACGAGAAGAACGATTGTGTAGTAGTCAATTTCCTTGAATGCCTGTTTAACAATCTCTGTGTTTTTCTTTATGAGAAGCTCACGGAGAATGCCGATTGCAAAGAAAGCGATACAGATGATGCCGTTTGTTATGTCGGGTTTGTAGAACTGACCGGGAGCAGCGCCGTCTTTATAAGGAATGAATGAAACGGCGATAAGAGCAACAACGGTTCCGAGAAGAAGAAAAGTGGGGAATTTATCCTCGACCTTTGTTCTGCTGTTGAAACTGATTTCTGTTGTTTCTTTTCTGAACATGAAAAGAATAATAATCGCGCTGACAAGAGCTCCTGCCTCAACAACCCAGAACATACCGGGTTTTCCGCTGTCAACGAAGAAATCAGAGAAGTCAAGGTTTGCCTGTTTTGCAAGAAGGATTGATGTTGTGTCGCCAACCAATGTTGCAGCACCCTGAAGGTTTGAAGAAACTGCAATGCAGATGATTGAGGGAACAGGTGAAACATTAAGCTTTTTGCAAAAAGCGAGAGCAACGGGTGCAATCATCAGAACGGTTGCAACGTTATCAACAAAGGCGGAAACGATGCCTGCGAAAAGTGACATTGCAACAATTGCCCATTTCATGTTGGGCATTTTCGAAATAAGAACATCGGACATAAGTTGAGGCATTTTTGATTCGATGAAGAGATAAACAGTACCCATTGTGCCTGCTATCATCATAACAACGTTCCAGTCGATTTCTCCGAGAGCCTGAGAGATTCCGTAGTTATATACCGAATCGCCAACGGCAAAGAAATTTTCGCCGAAAAGAGAGGGGTTAGCTGCCTGAACAATACCGAGTGCGATAAATACCAACGCACCGCCAACGGCGGCATAGGGTCTGATTTTCTGGAATGCCATCATCAAAATATAGGTGACAGCAAAAATAACCAGGGCTGCGATTGTGATCTGACTCATATCTTTTCTCCTGTATTTTATTAAGTCTGCACGAAAAAAGGCAGAATCCGTAAAATGCGGATTCTGCCCTGAAATTTTGATTAAAGCCACAGTATGGCGCACAAAATAACAATTCACAACAAATAGAATATTAATATTCTATGACAGACTCCACCACTTATTGCGAACCTTTAACATTATAACTTGTTAAAGTGTAAAAGTCAATACTATTTAATTCAAAAAGCATCAACAGCCGCTTTCTCAGCTGCAAGACCTTTTTTATAGTTTTCGAGGAAAGCTTTGAAGCCTTCGATGTCATCTGCATCGGGTCTGATTTCGGTTGAATCCTGACCGGCGAAAACTTTATTTTCAAGATATTCGTCAAGAGCTTCATTTTCTGCCTTGCTTACCATGTATTCAGCAAGGATTGCAACGCCCCAAGGACCGCCTTCGCCTGCGGTTTTCATAACCGAAACGGGAGCGTTGAGTGCTGCGCCCATGATTTTCTGACCTGCAACGGGAGCCTTGAAATAACCGCCGTGTCCGAGGATTCTGTCAATCTTAACGTCTTCGTCTGCAAGGATTTCCATGCCGATACTGAGAGTTGCCGCAGCAGATGAAAGCTGAACTCTTGCAAAGTTTTCAAGAGTAAATTTGCTTTCGGGTCCTCTGAAGAACATGGGTTTGCCGCTGTCAAGACCTGTGATAACTTCGCCTGAAATGTAGTTATAAGCAACAAGACCGCCGCAGTCCTTATCGCCTTCAAGGGCTTTTTCAAACATCTTGTCAAGAACCTTGTAGATGCTGATGTCCATTCCGAGGGCTTTGCACATTGATGTGAACATTCCTGCCCATGCATCGATTTCGCCCGAGCAGTTGTTACAATGAACCATCGCAACGGGTTTGCCTGCAGGTGTTGTTACCATGTCAATTTCGGGATAGAGCTTTGAAAGTGCCTTTTCAAGAACAACCATAAGGAAAATGGATGTACCTGCAGAAACGTTACCTGTTCTTACGCCAACGGAGTTTGTGGCAACCATGCCTGTGCCTGCATCGCCTTCGGGAGGGCAGAGAGGAATGCCTGCTTTGAATTCGCCTGTGGGGTCAAGAAGAAGAGCGCCTTCTTCGGTAAGAGTGCCTGCGTTTTCGCCGGCAACAAGAACTTTCGGAAGAATTTCTTCGATGTTCCAGGGGAACTGTGAAACTTTCTCGGAGAAAAGAGAAAGCATTTTCTTATCGTAATCGTTTGTTTCGCTGTCTATGGGGAACATACCCGATGCTTCGCCAACGCCGATTACTTTGTTACCTGTCAGTTTCCAATGAACATAAGCGGCAAGAGTTGCAATATAGTCAACATCCTTGACATGCTCTTCGCCGTTGAGAATTGCCTGATAGAGATGAGCGATGCTCCAGCGCTGAGGGATGTTGAAATCGAAGAGTGCGCTGAGATCTTCGGCTGCTTTTGCTGTTATGGTGTTTCTCCATGTTCTGAAAGGAGCAAGGAGGTTGCCGTCTTTATCAAATGCGAGATAGCCGTGCATCATGCCGCTGATACCGAGAGCGCCGACAGATGTGAGTTTGACGCCGTATTTTTCAAAAACGTTTGCCTTAAGTTTTGCGAATGCGCCGCGAAGACCTTCCCAAACCTGTTCGAGAGGATAAGTCCACACGCCGTTGTCATAGCTGTTTTCCCAGTCAAAGCTTCCCGAAGCGAGAGGCTCATGGTTTTTGCCGATAAGCACAGCCTTTATTCTTGTTGAACCGAACTCGATGCCGAGAGCGGTCTGAGCATTTTCAATTGCAAGCTTTATGTTTTCCATATAAATCACTCCCATATAAAATATACATATTAATAATACCAAAACGAACAACCCGAGTCAAGATAAAAAGAAATTTGAATTCCGAACAAATTGCATCTTATTATGTTGATTTTTTTCTTTTGGTTTGATATAATAAACTACATATAATGCGAATTGACAGGAGGAAGATTATGAGTCCCATCGGAATGGTAAAAGACGGCTTTTCCAAGGTTAAAACCTATTGGAAAACACCCCCTCTGGGTAACTACATGAATTTCAAAGAAATCGTATCGCTTGCAGGCGGCGGTATAGGTGTTAAGTTTATTATCACTTGCGTTGCTGCGGTATTGCTTTCTGCAACAAACGTATTCGTCGGTAATACCATCGGTATCGAACCGATGAATATGTACTATATCTATATTATTGCGGTTATCATCAGCTTTCCGCTGACGATGCTCAGAGCTTACATAATTGATAATGCCCGAAACAGAAAGGGTAAGTACAGACCTTATATTTTAACCATGGGTCTGCCGACCGTTCTTCTTTCAATCGGATATTTCTGGATGCCCTATGAAAAAATGGGCAGTCAGGCTCTCAAATGTGCCGTTGTTCTTCTTTTTAACATCGGTTTCCAGTTCTTCTATAATTTCCTTTATGATGCATATGATAACTATATTGTTGTTCTTTCTCCCAATACTCAGGAGAGAGCAAACGTATCATCAATCAAATCCGTAACAGATTCATTTGCTCCGACTATAACGAATGCGGTAATTCCTCTTCTTGCAACTTCAATTATCGGAACAAATAACCTCAATGATATTCGTCTTTACAGATATATCTGGCCTCCCGTGCTTATCTTCGGTTTCCTTCTGAGCGTTATTGTTTATGTTAATACCGAAGAAAAAATCGTTCAGGCGAAAACTCACGTTGTTCAGATTAAATTCCTTGATGCTGTCCGTGCAGTTGCAAAGAACAAGTATTTCTGGGTAATTTCTCTTGCCGGTTGGCTCGGATTCCTTGAAAGCGCATTCCTCAATATTCTCAACTGGCTCTATTCTTATCAGCACGCTTGTACAGGCGGCGAATATTCGCTTATTGTTACCATTTACGGTAACGCATCCCTTTGGGGTATGCTTCTTGCACCTCTTTCAATCAAGAAGATAGGCAAAAGAAACACCCTTATTCTTACCAATGCACTCAACATCATTTTCATCGCCGCGGTTTATCCCGTTGTTAAATACGCTGGCATGGATATAATGATTTGGCTTGTTATGATTTGCCTTTGGTTCAATGCACTTGTTGGTTCATTTGCCCATATTCTTAATCCTGCACTTAACGGTGATATCCGTGACTATCAGCAGTATATCACAGGTGAAAGAATCGACGGTATGTTTGCTGCAGTCGGTCTTATCGGCAGCGTCATCACAATGGCAACAAGCTCGGTTCTTCCCGCAATTTATGAAAAAGTCGGTTTTAACGAAACAAAGCTCAATGAGCTTCTTCCCGAGATTATCGCTCAGGAGGGCGAGCTTCTTGACCCGACAAATGTTTATAATGTTCTTTATCACAGAGAAACATTTATAAGCATTCTCGGAACTCTGATTGTAGTTTCCGTTCTCGGTGCGTTCATGAATGTTGTTCCCTATTTCTTCTATGACCTTTCAGAAGTTAAGCAGCAGGGTATGATCAAGGTTCTCAAAATCCGTGCATTGTTTGAAGACTACGGTAACGGTGTTCTTAAGGATAAAGACCTTGTTGAAGCAATTGAAATAATCAAAGAAGCAAACGAACTTGAAAATGCGCAGCCGAAGAATCTCAAGGAGTTCAAGGCGGCAAAAAGAAATGCTTCGGGCAAAGAAGAAAAGAAAGCCGCTAAAAAGGCATATAAGGAAGCGGTTGCATTCAATCAGAATGTTGAAATTTCAAAGTTTGTTATCGATGAAATGAACCGTTTCAACACCTCATACGGTATAATGGAGCTTAACGAAGCAAGAAAAACTGTAAGCGCAGGCTACGAAGCAATTTATAATTTTGATGCTTCTGAAATTAGGGAAGTTAAAGCTCTTCCTTCGGCAACCCCCGAAGAAAAAGCATACAAAAAGAATGCACTTTCAAGAGTTAAGGCTTTTGTCCATGCAAAGAAAGCTGCGGCGAAATATTTCCCCAACGGCATAAAGGAATTCGATTTAGGCGTATTTGAAACCCTCTTTGATAAGGAAGATAAGCTCGCCGAAGACCTTGAAGCAACCTATAAAAAGCTCTATGAAGCAAGAGATAAAAAAGATAAGTCTTCTGTTGAAAAGTATATGAAGGATGTAAAATCAATCAGAGCAGAGCAGAAGAATGTTGAAAACGAAATCAAGAAGGCAACAAACGAAAACTCTGTTTATAACCGAGCTGCAAAGCCCTATATCAACGCAAAGAAGCTTATAACACAGAGCGAAAATTATGCAAAGTTTGATGAAATTGCCGCT
The DNA here is from genome assembly GCA_045631105.1 of Acutalibacteraceae bacterium. GTDB lineage: Bacteria > Bacillota > Clostridia > Oscillospirales > Acutalibacteraceae > CAG-177. The sequence goes on along the minus strand of JAZQTZ010000052.1, from coordinate 13,573 downwards.
ATGTATGAAGATGCAAAGCTTCGTCATGAACAGGCAATGGCAGACGCACTGGCAGAAAAAGAACGCAAGGAAGCTGAAGAAAAGGCATATGCCGAAAAACTGAAGGCTGAAAAAAAGAATAAGTAATAAAAAAGAACGCTGAGGTTTAAAACTCAGCGTTCTTAATTTTATTTGTTGCAGATAACAAATGTCATTCTTTCCTGAATTGTATCGCCGCCGTGACCTGTGCCGTAGCCGCCGTGGTCAGCGGTAAGAATGATGAGCCAGTCTTCGCTTTCGTAGGTATCTCTGCTTTCAATTGCGTTGATTGTGCTGTAAGCAAGAATGTCATTGATAACGAAGCCTGCTTCCTGAACGGGACTGTTGGTTGAAAAACCGAAGCCGTGACCTGCTGCATCGGGACCTTCATAAATTGCAAATATAAAGTCGGAGCAATCTGCCTGTTTTATGTTGCCGATTGTTTCGTTTGCGCTTGTCAGGTCGCCTGCGGTGCAGATATATTCAACATCAAGACCTTTTTCTTCGCAGTATTCTTTTTCTGCTTTGTATGTTGAATCGTCGGCAACGAAATGTCCGTCCCAACGGGTGATAAATGCTGCGGAATCGATTGTCTTGTCTTCAACAAGTGAAACAAGCAGAGTTTTTGGTTCAACGGATTTTGTTATGCTGTTTCCTGTGATGCCGTGCTCATCCGCCCATTTACCTGTGAGGATTGAACACCAGCCGGGAGCGGTTGAGGTTGCCTGAGTGTTTTTTGCAGGATAGTTAACTCCGCCGCAATAAGAAATGTTGAGAGGATATCCCTCGTCAACCATTTTCTGAATTCCGCTGAACGCTTTCGGCATGAGGCTGAGAGCATCTGCACGGCAACCGTCATAACCGATAACGATTGCTTTCTTTTCTGTTTTGCCCTCGGGAAGGGGAGAAGAAAAATGGTTTTTGATTATATCATATAAGTCTGTCTGAGGTATTGCGGTTTCGATTGTGTTTTCGTATGCGATGCCCGAAACCTTTTCACGGTAAGCTTCTTCGGTGTCTTTTGCATCACTTGAGAAAAGACCGAGAAGTGCGGGTATCAGAAGAACAAAACCGATTATTTTATTGATTACCGACATTTAATCATTTCCTTTCTTGCCTTCGGGAGTGTCACGGTAATATTGAGTTTTGGGATTGGGATGCTTTCTTGAATTCCAGAGTTCTTCGGCAACGGGTGCCCATGCGTTTGCAAACTTATCGCATTTCGAGCAAAGCGTTTCTGCGCTTTCTGGTTCGATAAGGTCGGTTGATTTTGCGCCTGTTTCTGCAATCATTTTGCGAAGACATTGCGGATTTTCAAGCATCGGACAAGGTCTTAAATGGTTGTCGTTGAACGGCTGGTTATGCCAGAATGCCTGGAAAAGAGGATTTTTAAGTCCTTCAAGGATAGTATGTGTTCTGATGTTTGAGTCTGAATAATGAATGAAAACGCAAGGTTCCATATCGCCTTCGGAATTGATATGGATATAATTTCTTCCGCCTGCGATGCATCCGCCGACATATTCGCCGTCATTCTGGAAGTCCATGATAAACATGGGCTTACCTGTTTTGCCGTTTCTTACTTTGCGAAGCCAGTCGTACATATATACTCGCTGTTCGGGAGTGGGGATGAGATCAACAATCGCATCCTTACCGACGGGCATATAGTTGAAATAAAGGCCGAATCTTGCGCCCTTCTTAACCATGAGGTCAAGGAATTCGTCGCTTGTAACATAAGGAATATTCTGACTTGTGTAGCAAACGGAAATGCCGTAAAGGAGTCCGTATTCCTTAAGCAAATCCATTGCTTCAATAGTTGTTTTGTATGCGCCGTCACCGCGTCTTGCATCGTTGCTTTCTTCTGTGCCTTCGATGCTTAAAGCGAGAGCAAGGTTACCGACCTCTTTCATTTCTTCGCAGAGTTCACGGTCGATGAGAGTTGCGTTTGTATAAGCAAGAAATGCGCAGTCGGGATTTTCACGGCAGAGGGTGAGAACCTCTTTTTTCTTGATAAGAGGTTCACCGCCCGTGAGCATATAAAGATGAGTTCCGAGCTCGGTTCCCTGACTGAGAATGCTTCTCATTTCATCAAGAGTGAGGCTTGACTTATGACCGTATTCAGCCGACCAACAGCCTTTGCAACGAAGATTGCAGGCGCTTGTCGGGTCAAAAAGCATTATAAAAGGAATGTTGCACTTATATTTTTCGCGGTTTGTTCTGACCGCTTTTGTGCCGTTGACACCTGCGCCCAGACCGAGAGCAAGGAGCATATTCTTGATAACTCCGCCGTCACATTCGTTGAGAATGTTCATTGCGAAGGTGTGCCAGACGTTTTCAGGGTCGTTGATAGCTTTACGGAAGGAATCAAAATTCTTTTCGGGGAAAGCACCGCCCATGAGTTTCTGAGCAAGGTCGATAAGCTTGATTATGTTTTCTTCGGGATTTTTCTTGACATATTTGTAAATCCCGTCAAAAGCAACCGAAGCAGAGGCTCTTTCTATTTTCTCTTTTACTGTCATTGAAACACCCTCCTTTTTGAAGGTTATACTTGCAGTATTATAAAATCAAAATCATAGATAAATATAAATATAACATAATAAAGTCTGTTTGTCTACAAAAAAATATTCTTTTTCGCTTTACAAATGAAAAAAGAATCTTATAATTATATTAGCAGCATTTAGGAGGATGTAAAAATGAAGGAAAAATTTCTTCGCTCATCTCATGCATTGGGTCTTGCGGCAAGAATAACGGTATCGGTTTTTATTATTGCCCTGATAATATGGAAATATGATGAATTGCAGAACATAGATATAAGAGGTCTTGTTGATTCGGCTTCAAATGTTTTTATGGCAGTCGGTCTTATCTGGGGAGTTTATCTTCTCAAATCGGTAACTTTTGTGTTACCAGCTTCGCTTATTTATATAGCGGTCGGAATGTGTTTTCCGTCACATTGGGCAATACTTATCAACGCTGTCGGAATAATGATTGAAGTAAGCGTTTCGTATCTTTTCGGCATTATTATGGGCGGACCATATGTAAAAAACAAGCTCGAAAAGAACAAATACGGCGAAAAAATCCTTGCACTTCAGGAGAAAAACAAGCTCTCCGCAATTTTTATTATCAGAGTTCTGCCTGTTTTCCCGATTGATATAGTCAGCCTTCTTCTCGGTGCGGTCAGAATGAAATTTCTTCAGTATTTCCTTGTTTCGCTCGGAGGAATTCTTCCGAGAGTTATTCTTTTCACGATTCTCGGCGACGGAATCTACGATTATTTCCCCATGCAGAAAATTGTTCTTGTTGCCGCAATTCTTATTCCCGTTGCTTTGATTGTGTGGGTTATAAGATATGCAATTAAAATGTCAAAATCAGAGGATAACTACGGTAAATCACCCTATGAACCCATTAAAGACAGCCGCCGATATGTTATTTTTGATACCGATATCGGACCCGACTGCGATGATGCGGGTGCGCTGGCTGTTTTGTTTGAACTGGCAAAGAAATATGAGGTTAAAATCCTCGGCGTTGCAAACTGCACCTCGAATCCTTACGGCAACGGTGCTGTCCGTGCAATTGCTGAGTATTACGGATATGAAGACATAAAAATCGGTCAACATAAGGGGCACGAGATTCTCAAAGATAACGATAAATACAATAAACCCGTGACAAAGAAATATTGCAAATATGAAAACAGCGCTATTCATGTTGAATCCGCACTTGATTTCTATGAATCCGTGCTGAAAAAAGCAGAGGATGATTCGGTAACTGTTATTTCCGTCGGACCTCTCACAAACATAGCAGAAATTCTCAATGAACAACCCGATTTGTTCAATAAAAAGGTTAATTCAATTGTTGCGATGGCGGGCAAATTCCCCAAGGGTAAAGAATTCAATATTGAGTGTGACCCTGCTGCCGCAAAAACAGTTTTTGAAAAATTCAAGCATGTTATTGTTTGCTCAGGATTTGAAATCGGTTCAAAAATCAAAACAGGATTTAGAAGCGAGCAAGAAAACAATCCCGTTTATGACAGCTATAAGCATTATATCGGCGGAAAAGAGCCTCCTTATATGAGAGAAAGCTGGGACCTGACAGCCGTTTATTATGCATTTGAGGGCGAGGGGGATTTCTGGACTCTTTCAAAACCTGTTGTGATGACCGTTGATTATGACGGTTATATTTCCGCTTCAGCAGACAAATATTCAAAACGTTACTATCTTATGAAAAAAGCAGAAAATGCTGATATTGAAGAATGCCTCAACGGTTTTCTGGAAAGCGTAAATGTTGACAATCAAACGGAATAACTGTATAATTCAAGTATAAAAACAGAAACGAGGTTAGGGACATGACTAAAAGAATTATCGCATTATTAAGTGCAGTTCTCATGCTCTTATCATTTGCTTCATGCGGTGAAAACGGCGGAGAAACAATAACCGATACTCCGTCAACAACAAACTACGTCCGCGAAACCAAAACAGTTGTTGCTGCGGTGAACGACGTAAGCGGATTCGGCGTTTCAAAGCTCGCCAAAGACAGGGACTATGCTTATGACGTTACTTATTATGATGATGTTAAGCAGGTTATGGATATGATCAGAAGCGGAAAAGCCGATATTGCTTCAATGGGTCTTTCAAATGCCATAGAGCTTTGCACGACCGATGCAGGCGTTAAAATTATTGCTTCAAACAATTTGACATCGATGTATGTTATAACAAAAGGTGTTGAAATTTCTGGTTTCTCCGATTTGAAGAAAAACACAATCTATACGTTGGAAAATGACTATGAAACTCAGCTTTTCACAGAAACACTTATCAAAGATAACGGCGTTGATTATGAAAGCCTTGATATTCAGAAAATGAACAGCGTTGATGAACTTGCGGGTGAAATAGCAAGTAAGGATAAATATGTGCTTATGCTTGCGGGCATTGACGCAGCAAAGCTTCCCGTTGATGAAGGAAGAAAAACAGCTATTGACTTTACCGGAAAATGGATAGAGCAGAAAAAGAGTCTTCCCATTCACAGTGTTGTTGTTGCAAGAAATGAGTATATTGAGTCAAACCCCGACATTGTTGAAGAATTTATAATGTTCAACGAGGTTTCCGTAAACTTTATAATCAACAATGCAGAATCGGGTTCAATTCATTTGAATGAAGCAGGTTTCTTTGCGGATGTTGAAACATCAATGACTTATCTCAGTTATTACTGCAGCCTCAATTATGCCGAAAGAGAAAAAATGAAGATGCTTGTTAACGAAAGCCTTGGATTTGTCGGAGAAGATTTGCTTTCTGACGAAGCTTTCTACATTGCAAAATAAAAAATTGTACCGACCTGCACTTTGTTTTGCAGGTCGGATTTTTATGCCTGTTGTTAATGAAATGTTGACAAACTTCAAAAAATGTGTCCGATATATCAATTTTTTGCTTGCAATTATAATAGTTTTATACTATACTTATTTCATACGCCGTTACAGCAGTAATCTGTCAGATTTTGTCTGTAGCGTATCAAAAAACAAAATTTTGGAGGAAAAGACAATGGCAAAGAAAATTCTTGCAATTCTTCTCGCACTCAGCTTCGTATTTGCTTTCGCTGCATGCGGCGGCAAAACAGAAGACGAAACAACAACCGTTCCCGCAGACACAACAGCAGCTATTGAAGAAGACACAACAGCAGCTATCGAAGATACCACTGCTGCAATCGAAGACACAACAGCAGCTATCGAAGATACCACAGCTGCAGTTGAAGACACAACAGTTGCAGACGAAACAACAACTGCTGAAACAACAGAAGCTGCAAACGCTATACCTCAGGGCACAGAAGAAATCGTTGCTTATTACAACACAGCTATCAACAATGCAAAGTCAAAGTCAAAGAGCATCCATTCCAACTACATGAAGCATGCAGTTGCAGGCGAAATCACAGGTATCCCCAAGGCTCTTGACTCAATCGGCCAGAGCCTTATCAAGGATAACATGGGCGAAGACGAAAGCAAGAAGAACGTTACATGGTCAACAGCTGAAGATAAGAATGCTTTCTTCCCTGTTGAAAATGAAACATATGCAAGCAAGCTCACAGCTGCAGACGTTAAGTCAGCAACAATCAAAGAAAACAACGGCAAATACATAATCACAATCACAACAAAGGACGATCCCCGTTCAGAAAGCTATAAGCACGGTTCAGGCCATGCTCCCAAGGCTTTCAACGCTGTTCTTCCCGGTATTATCGACGCTTATATTCCCGGTGTTGTTAAGAGCATGTTCAGCGTTGGTACAGTTGCAACAGCTTACCCTGCAAGTACAGTTAAGGTAACAGTTGACGCTGCAACAGGCAACGTTCTTTCAGCTAACTATATGCTTTACTGGACCCTCTATATCCCTCTCGGTGATACAGACGTTGTTCTTCCCTTCTCAACAGAGAACGATTACACAATCAACTGGTAATTTGATTTTTGGTGACCGTATTTATGCGGTCACCATTATTCTGTTAAAAAATTCTTGAAATAAAGGTGATTAATTATGAAAAAGGAAGTTCTTGTTGAAACTTCAGCCCGTCACGTTCATGTAAGCCGTGCAGATCTCGATATTCTTTTCGGCGAAGGTTATGAACTTACCCACAAAAAAGACCTCTCACAGCCCGGTCAGTTCGCTTGCGAAGAAAGAGTAGCAGTTGTAGGCGAAAAAGGCAGCTTCCCCGCAGTTTCAATTCTTGGACCCGTTCGTCCCTCAACCCAGGTTGAGCTTTCACTCACAGATGCTCGTTCAATCGGCGTTAAGGCTCCCGTTCGTGAAAGCGGAGATATCGCAGAAAGCGGTAAGTGCAAGCTCGTAGGACCCAAGGGTGAAGTTGAAATCGAATGCGGCGTTATCTCCGCAAAGAGACATATTCATGCAACTCCTGCAGATGCTGAAAAATACGGTCTTGAGGATAAGCAGATTGTTTGCGTTAAGGTTGAATCCGATGGCAGAAAGCTTGTTTTTGATGACGTTGTTGTAAGAGTTAACCCCAACTTTGCTCTTGCTATGCACATTGATACAGACGAATCAAATGCTGCTGGTGCAGTTCCCGGCATGATGGGTGAAATCCTTTAATTTATAAAAATTAAGACTTGCATAGGCTGTTTGCCCGTGCAAGTCTTTTTTGTTATTCGGTTGCACCTATCCCCAGACTCACCGATAAAGCTCTGTCCACTCTCACCATATCGGTTTCATCAAGAATTCCCATTTTTTCTCTCAATCTTTTTTTATCGAGAGTACGTACCTGTTCGAGCAAAACAATCGAATCTTTGGCAAGTCCGCAACCGTCGGCATTGACTCTTATGTGTGTCGGCAGACTTGTTTTGAATCGTTGGCTTGTTATTGCGGCGGCGATAACCGTCGGACTGAATTTGTTGCCGACATCGTTCTGAACAATCAGAACAGGTCTTGTGCCTCCTTGTTCTGAGCCTATGACGGGACTCAGGTCTGCATAATAAATTTCTCCCCGTTTAACGGTCATGTAATCACTCTCCGAAAATGCAAAGTTTAACTTTCACAACTATTTTTGGCATGTGGCAGGCAAAATAAACGCAGATTTGAAATCGGGGAGCAAAAAATTTCAAATTTGCCTGTCCTTCTGCTATCAGTATATTCGGATTATAAAAAGCGGTGCAGATATTTGCACCGCTTTATTTTATGATTTTCCATGCTTCGGAAAGTTTTTCAAGACTCCATGCTGCATTTGCAGGGCTTGTTGATGGGAGGCATACCGCCTTTATTCCTGTTTTCGGATAGGTGTATTTATTATAATATTTTTCAGCCGTCTTTCCGTTGACAAAAATGCGTTCAACCTTGCTGTTGTTGATGATAATACTCAGGTCATTTGCGGTAACGTCGGATATCGAACTGTCGGAGCTTCCCACTATTTCACATGAAGCGATAACATCCCACAAAGCCAGGTTGTTTTCAAGAACAAGTTTTTTCTTTTCTTCAACGCTCTTCGGTTTCTCAACTCCGTAAATTGTTGCAAGAACCGACCAGAATCTGTTCTGCGGATGACCATAGAAAAATGCGGCTTCTCTTGATTTGACTGACGGAAATGAACCGAGAATGAGCGTTTTTGAGTTTTCGTCAAATAACGGGGGAATAGGGTGAACTATCATTCTTTATCTGCATCCTTGACATATTTTTTGAGAACCTTTGAAATCGGAAGAAATACCGCAAAGGTTACGGCAGAGTTTATGCCGGCCTTGAGAAGATTGAACGGAATGATTGCAGGGATAAGCATGCCGACAACAGTCTGAGTGCCTGCACCCATGAAAATTCCCGTGAAAATGAGGTTGAGAGGAATCATAACAATTGTCATTGCGATTGAACCGATAACAAGACCTGCAACAAGGCTTGCGGTTGTTTTCTTTTTCTTATAAATGCACGCCGCTGTGAGAATGAGCACCGTTGAAGCAATGAAATGCATAAAAAATCCTATGATTCCGCTTGATGCGCTGACGGTTATTGCCTGAATGATGCAAACTGCAAGAAGAACAACAATGCCCGAAACGGGTCCGAGAAGCATTGAACCGATAAGAACGGGAATGTCTGCGGCGTCATATTCAAGGAAAGGTGCGGCAGGTATCAGCGGGAATCTGACAACATAGAGCGACACTATCGAAAGCGCCGTAAGCATTGCCATTATGGCGGTTTTGATAACTTTTTGTTGGTTGTTTTTCATGTTTTTATCTCCTTTTTAAAGCTCTGCACGGAGATGCCGAAACAAACAAAAAACCCTGCAAAAATGCAGGGCGAAATGCTTGGTTTATCAGCATTCTCTTTCATCCGGACTTTACCGTCGGTTGCGGAGTTTCACCGCATCAGCTACTTGAAAGTAGTTCGTGGACTATACCACCGGTGGGGAATTTCACCCCGCCCCGAGAACTGTTATTGATTTTATTATAATACTTGCTGTGATTTTGTCAATAAAAATATCGAAATTAACAAAATTTGAGTTTGTGTTTTAAATAAATATATGATACAATGATTATAATTAAAAATATTACCCGAAAGGATGATATATATGAATTTTACTCCCGTCGGAGGAGCAGGAACTCACGAAGGTTTCTGCCTGATAAAATCGGTTGAAAAAAAGCTTACTGCAAAGGGCGTTCCCTATCTTGATTTTATTCTTGCCGATAACAGCGGTGAAATCAGCGCAAAGCTCTGGGACTATAAAGAATCGCCGACTAATCAATATAACAAGTCTGATTTTGTTAAGGTGAGAGGCTCTTATGTTCCTTTCAACGACACAATGCAGTTCAGAGTTGAACGCATCCGTCAGGTTTTGCCCGAGGATAACGTTATGATTGAGGACTATGTTCCCTCAGCTTGCCTTACGGGTGATGTCATGCTTGCTGAGGTTGAAAAAATCGTTGAGTCATTCAAGGATGAAGAACTCAAAAAACTTGTTTTTGCCGTTATTGAGGAATACAGAGAAAGAATTCTCTTCTGGCCTGCAGCAAAGAATCTTCACCATGCGGTAAGAAGCGGTCTGCTTATGCATACCCTCTCGATTTTAAGACTTGCGGAAAGCGTTTGCAAAATTTATAAATTTGTTAATTACGACCTTCTCTGCACGGGCGCAATTCTTCACGATGTTGCCAAAATGGAAGAAATTGATGTTTCTTCAACAGGTATCGCAAGTGAGTATACAACAAAAGGTAATCTTCTCGGCCACCTTGTTATGGGTGCGATAAATATTGACAGAATAGGCAGAAATCTCGGAATTTCCGACGAAACGCTCACCCTTGTTGAGCATATGCTCATTTCCCACCACGGCACTCCGGAATTCGGTGCGGCAAAGCTTCCGATGTTTATCGAAGCAGAGCTTCTTTCCGAGCTCGACTTAATGGATGCCCGTCTTTATGAAATGCGTCAGGCAGTCGATGCCGTTGAAGAAGGCGCATTCACTCCCAGACAGTGGGCGCTCGAAAACAGAAATCTTTATAACCACGGCAGAGCTTACATCGGCGACGTGGAATTAATGAGTGAATAAAAGGAGGACTATGCATGAGAAACCATGAAGTAACCAAGGTTCAGCCTTTGCTTAAGGAGGACGGAAGCCTCAGAGAACCCGGCTGGTCAAAACAGCTTTATCAGGTGTATGACCGCAATGCAATCAAAGCTCCGAAATTCAGAATCAAGGAATGGGATTATTATCTCGTTATTTCCGAAAAGAATAATTTCGGCGTTGCGTTCACAATTTCCGATGACGGATATATCGGTTTGCAGTCTGCAACCCTTCTTGATTTTTCAAAACCCTGGGAACATACAGAAACAATTCTCAATGCGCTTCCTATGGGTAAATTCAAGCTTCCTTCAACCAGCACAAAAGGTGATACCGTTTATCACGATAAGCGTCTTGATATGGAATTTCAGGTAACTGAAGGTAAGAGAAGAATAGTTTGCAACTTCAAAAAATTCTGCGACGGCAAGGATTTTTATTGTGATATCACTCTTGACCAGCCCGATATGGACACAATGGTTATCGCAACTCCCTGGAAAGAAAAGAAAACAGCTTTCTATTATAATCAGAAAATCAACTGCATGAGAGCTAGCGGAAAGGCTGTTTTTGACGGCAAGGAATATGTTTTTGACCCCTCAACCGATTTCGGTACTCTTGACTGGGGCAGAGGCGTCTGGACTTACGATAACACATGGTACTGGGGCTCAGGTAACATGGATATCGACGGCCATGCGTTCGGTTTCAATATCGGCTACGGCTTCGGTGACACAACAGCCGCAAGCGAAAATATGCTTTTCTATGACGGAAAATGCCATAAGCTTGACGATGTAACATTCAACATTCCCGAAAGCGGATATACCGACCCCTGGACATTCACATCAAGCGACGGCAGATTTGAAATGGAATTCGTTCCCATTATTGACCGCGCCGCAAAAATCGATGTCAAGGTTATCATTACCGACCAGCATCAGGTTTTCGGCAGAATGAGTGGCAAAGCAATTCTCGATGACGGAACTGTTATTGAGGTCAAGGACTGTCTTTGCTTTGCAGAAGATGTACATAATAAATATTAATCGGAGAATAAAATGGATTGGACAGAAATTAAAATAACAGTCAACGCCGATGAGGTTGACAAAGCAGGGGATATAGCCTCCATGGTTGTTCCCTACGGAATTTATATTGAAGACTACCGCACCCTTGAGCAGGAAGCATGGGAAATTGCAAGAATAGACCTTATTGATGAGGATCTGCTTGCAAAAGACAGAAGCAAGGGCATAGTTCATGTTTATGTTTCTCCCGAAGAAAATCCTGCCGAAGCGGTTTCTTTCCTCAAAGAAAGATATGTTGCAGAGGGTATCGATTGCGAAATTGATGAGGTTATCTGCAAAAACTCCGACTGGGAGAATAACTGGAAGAAATATTTCAAGCCCATGCCGATTGGCGAAAGGCTTCTCATCCGCCCCATCTGGGAGGATGAATATGATGCTATGGGCAGAGCAGTTCTTCATCTTGAACCCGGTCTTGCATTCGGTTCGGGAACTCATGACACAACCCGACTTTGCCTTGAAACGCTTGAAAAATATGCATATCCCGGCAAAACTGTTCTCGACGTGGGATGCGGAAGCGGTATTCTTTCCGTTGCATCTCTTCTTCTCGGTGCAGACAGCGCAGTTGGTGTTGATATCGATGCTCTTGCAGTTAAAACCGCAAAAGAAAACGGCATAACAAACGGCTTTGATGAGCCGAAATTTACTGTTCTCAAGGGTTCAACAACCGATAAGGTAACAGGAAAATTCGATATCATTGCCGCAAATATTGTTGCGGATATAATCATCGGTCTTTGCAAGAATGTCAAGGATTTCATGAATCCCGATGCAGTTTTCATCACTTCGGGTATTATTGTTCCCCGAGAAGAGGATGTTCTTGCTGCATTCGCTGAAAACGGACTCGAGGTTATTGCACGCCATGAAAGCGGCGGTTGGCTCTGCTTCGAAGCAAAGGCGGCGAAACGATGAGCATTCAGGAAGAATTAAAGGCGTTTCTCCTTGAAAAAGGTGTTGCCGATGTCGGTTTCTTCAAGGTTTCGGACGGCGAGGAAAATCTGCCTTACGGCGTGAGCATTGTTGCACGTCTTTCGGAAGAAATTATCGATGAAATCGAAGATGAGCCTACCCATACATATTTCAATCATTACCGCAATGTCAATGCATTTATTGACTCGATGCTTTTGCAGGCAGGGATGTTTCTTCAGAGAAAGGGTTATAAATATATAACCGTTGCCGCTTCGCAGAGCATAAATAAAGACGGCTGGAATTACAGAGCGAGATATTCCCATAAAAAAGGAGCCTGCCTTGCAGGGCTCGGCTCAATCGGAAGAAATTCTCTGTTTCTTCATAATGAATACGGCAGTTATGTCCGTCTCGGAACGATTTTTACAGACTGTCCGTTTGACTGTGACAACACTCTTGCCAAAAGTGTTTGTACGGGATGCGATATCTGTGTCAAGGCTTGCCCTGCCAATGCAATCAAAGGCGGAGACTGGACTCCTGCAACTCCCCGTGAAGAAATTTTTGACCCCGAGGCTTGCAGTCAGTATATGAAAAAACAGTTTCAGCATATCGGCAGAGGTTCGGTTTGCGGAATATGTATGAAAGTATGTCCCATGAACAAACCTAAAGAGGTGTAACATGAAAACATTTAAAATAGAATTAACAAACGAAAAAGCAAATCTTACCGTATATATTCCCGATGCATCGCCCGAGATGCCCAGAATGAAGATAAGACCCGGTGTGCTTGTCATTCCCGGCGGCGGCTACGGTATGTGTTCCGACCGTGAGGCAGAACCCATCGCATTTGCTTTTCTTGCAAAGGGATATGCGGCGTTTGTGCTTCGCTATACCGTCGGTTCCGCAAAGGATGGATATGATTTTTCAATGCCTATGGCAGATGTAAATGAGGCTATGAAAATTATCCACGAGAATGCCGAAGAATGGGGCGTTGACAAAGAAAAAATCGCATCAATCGGTTTTTCTGCAGGCGGACATCTCTGTGCGGCGGTTTCAACAATGGGCGAAATCCGTCCCAATGCAAGCATACTTATTTATCCCTGTATACTTGATTCAATCAGCAGAATTCTCGCTTTTCCTGTGCCTTCGCTTGATAAAGAGGTTGACGATAAAACGCCTCCCGCAATCATCATTGCGTCTTGTGAAGATAACTGTGTGCCCATTGAGAATTCACTTGCATATGCAAGTGCACTTGATAAAGCAAAGATTCCATTTGAAATTCATATCTATGAAAAAGGATATCACGGCTTCTCCCTTGCTGATTATACCGTTTATTCAAAAGCGGAGGAGGAATACAGTACACATCTTAAGGGTTGGGTTGAACTTTGTGCAACCTGGCTTTACAAACGTTTTGACCTATAAAAATAATCCCCATGATTTTCGAGTCATGGGGATTTTAATTTAAACTTCAATTGCTCCGTGATTTACGGGTGTTGTAACAAACACATTCGGGCAGATTTTTCTGAGTTCATCAGCACAGTTTTCCGCATTTTCTTTGTTTTCAAAAAGGG
>JAZQTZ010000051.1:0-3909 GCA_045631105.1 Acutalibacteraceae bacterium | reverse complement strand
AGACTTCTTGATATCAGCGAAGCACAGAAGCTTTACAAGATTATGGGTGAAAAATTTGTGCAGAAGCACGGCTGGGCATATTATGTTATCAGCCCGTCAGAGGAGTTTGAAAAAGAATTCGGACGCAAAGCTGACAAACGTAGAAAGCTTTACAACGGTATGATCAAATGCCAGTTGTTTATGTATTTTAAATAATGGGAGGAAGACTTGAAATGAAACACATTTTTGTTATCAATCCTGCGGCAGGTCAGGGTAAATCACTTGATTTTATCAAGGCAAAGATTGAAGCTATCGGCAAAAAATATTCACTTGATTATGAAATGTATATCACCGAAAAAAAAGGCGACGGCATTGAATATGTTGAAGAAAGAGCAAAGAGCGGCGAAGAGCTTCGCTTCTATGCTTGCGGCGGTGACGGCACACTTTATGATGTTGTAAACGGTGCATATGGTTATAAGAATGTTCAGGTTGCTGTTGTTCCTCTCGGTTCAGGTAACGATTTTATCCGTCTTTTCGGAACTCAGGAAGAATTCCTTGTTCTTGAAGATCAGATTGATGGCGTGCCTGTTGAACTTGACCTTATCAAGTGCGGAAACGAAATTGCAATCAATCAGTGCTCAATGGGTATGGATGCTGAAGTTTGCGCTATGCAGGGCAAAATCAAAAAGCTTCCTCTCGTAACAGGCGAAGGCGCATATTATCTCGGATGCCTTTATGCAATTTTGAGAAAGTTCCATAACAAATTTACAATTACAATTGATGATAACGAGGTTGTTTCCAAGGACTGTCTTTTCTGCTTCTGCGGAAATTCAAGATGGTATGGCGGCGGATTCATGGCAGGTCCTCTCGCATTGCCTGATGACGGACTTCTTGATTTCGTTATTGTTGAAGCTAATATGAGCAGAGCCAAACTTGCAACTCTTCTTAATAAATATAAGAGAGGCGAACATCTTGATTGGGATATCACAACATTCAAGAGAGGCAAGAAACTCACCATCCACAGCGATTCTCCTGCGGCGGTTAATGTTGACGGTGAATGCAAATTTGTAACAGATACATCGTTTGAAATTATTGAAAAGGGTATAACATTTGTTGTTCCCAAGAATTCAAAGTTCCTTGTTGAAAGGGAAGAACGCCTTGCAGGCAAATAAGAGGTTTTTATGAAAAATACTAACGCTGTAAAATTTAATTCTTCAGGCAAGCTTATCGTTATGCAGGTCAGCGATACGCAGGATATGAAATATGTCCGCAAAGCGATGGTTAAGATGCTTGATAATGCTTACGACCTTTTGAAACCCGATCTTGTTGTTTTTACGGGAGATAACATTCTCGGCAATCATCTTCTTGATGCGAGAATAGGCGACCGCAAGATAGCAAGCGGCAAGGCTGCGACCATGCAGATTATGAAGGAGTCAATTCATCATATCTGTGCACCTCTTGAAAAAAGAAAAATTCCCTTTACCATGATTTACGGCAATCATGACGATATGAATGCTGTTTCAAAGGATGAACAGGCGGATATTTACAGAAGCTATTCCATGTGTCTTCCCATGAACACACGCAACGGAAAGGTTGACTGCGATACCTATAATGTTCCTGTTTATTCCCGTGACGGCGAAAAAGTTTTGTTCAACCTCTGGATGCTTGACTGCGCATGGTATGACAAATATCAGGATAAATGCTTTACAGCAATAAAGCCCGAAACGGTTGAATGGTATAAGCAGACATCGGCAAAACTTAAGGAAGATAACGGCGGAAATTCCGTTCCTTCGCTTATGTTTGCGCATATTCCTCTCCCTGAAATAACCAATCTTATCGAGCAATGCGGACCTAATGATACTGGCGCAATTCTTACCGAGAAAAAAGGATGGTGCAGACTCAGATCTGATATCGCAAGGGGAACAATGCTTGAATATCCTTGCATTCTCGAAGAGTCGGCAGGTCTTTTTGATGCTGCACTTGAATGCGGTGACGTAAAAGCTATTGTTTCGGGTCATGACCATGTGAATTGCTTTGAGGGTAAGTATAAAGGAATTGATTTCATTCAGACCTCATGTGCATCTTTCCGTTGCTATGGCAGCGAGATGCGCGGTGTCAGAATATTTGAAATTGATGAAAGAGACCCCGAAAACTACATGACCTATTTCTTTACTTATGCCGATCTTTGCGGCAGAGGCATTGCTTCGAAACTAAGATATTTCTGGGATGCGGATGAACTTGAGAAAACAAAGATGACCGTTCTTGCAGGTTCTGCAGTTGCCGCAGGTATTGTCGGCGCGATTATAAAAAAGAAATGAAGTGTTTGGTATGAAAAAAGTTATTGCTGTTTTCATTGCTATGATGATTGTTTTCAGCGTTCCGTCCGTTGCGTTTGCAACAGAGGATATTGAACAGATAACAGCCGTTTCTGAAGAAAACATTCCTTTCGTTGAAGAAACTGATGTTCCGGAGTCGGAAGAAGAAACCGATGATAACGACGGATGCGTAGCAACTCTTTCGGTTTGCAGTGCAATATATGTTTGGCCGATTTCGGGTCATACGTGGATTTATGTTCATAACAATTCCGATGAACCTATTCAGGTCGGTCATTATGAGGTTCCTGTCGGTGAAGGTGTTTCCGTCGGCGTATTTTCATTCTCCGTCAATGACGGATGGGGAATATACTACAATATAGAGGCGTATAAAGAAAACACCAAAAACCGCATGGACAGGGTGTGGTCAAAATCCACCGAGCTTGATGCCGATGAGCTTGATACTCTTCACACCAGACTTCTCAGCTATCCCAACTATTGGGGCTTCGGCGGAAACTGTGCAACCTTTGCATTTTCGATGTGGAACAGCGTTACCCATGAAGGATATTTCTCGCTTCTGATTCCCGCAATTACGCAGTTTATGCTTATGGTAAGCGGTGCAGAAAGAGGCACTCTCGAAATGTTCTGCCCGTCAAGAGATAATGTATACAGACTCAAAGGTTACGGCGATAATGCTCATCTTGTAAGAGCGAGCGATTATTCCGTGGGTTGAGGTGATAATATGGCAAAAGAAAAACGATTTGAAAAAACATATTCTCAGGATTTGGGTTCAACAATGATTTATGTTGACAAAGAAACAGGAGTTAATTATCTCTTCATTGCCAATGGTTATGCAGGCGGATTGACCCCGCTCCTTGACCGAGAAGGCAAGCCAGTTGTAACACCGATAATCAATAAATAAAATTATCCCCGAAAAGGTTTAAAGCCTTCTCGGGGATTTTTGTTTGTTAAACTGAATTAAAGAGTAGTGAGTGTATCCATAACGTAGTTGCCGAAATCTTCGCATGTTGCGCCGTCTGCTCTGCCTGTAATCTTGAGCTTCTTTTCTTCATACATGCAGATGTCGAGAGCTCTTTCAAGCTTGTCTGCTTCAGCCTGCTTGCCGATGTGTGAAAGGAGCATAACAGCAGCTCTGAGCATTGAGCAGGGGTCTGCATACTGTCCTCTGCCTTCTCTCATCATTCTGGGTGCAGAGCCGTGGATAGCTTCAAACATAGCGTATTTCTTACCGATGTTTGCGCTGCCGGCAGTGCCTACGCCGCCCTGGAATTCAGCAGCTTCGTCTGTGATGATGTCGCCGTAAAGATTGGGAAGAACGAAAACCTTGAAATCTGTTCTTCTCTTCTTGTCGATAAGCTTTGCGGTTGTGATATCGATATACCATTCATCGGTTGTGATTTCGGGATATTCCTTGCCGACTTCTTTGCAGAGGTTGAGGAATTTACCGTCTGTTGTTTTGATAACGTTAGCCTTCTGAATGATTGAAACTCTGTCTTTCTTGTTTCTTCTTGCATAGTCATATGCAAGTCTTGCAATTCTCTGTGTACCCTCTGTTGTGGTAACAACAAAGTCCATTGCAAGGTCGTCTGTGATGTTA
>JAZQTZ010000050.1:0-34363 GCA_045631105.1 Acutalibacteraceae bacterium | reverse complement strand
AAAAGCTGTGGTCGATTCTCCTTACATCAAAAACATCAAAATAAATCGGGTTCGCCGCAAGGTCAACGTTGATGTTGTAGCAGGTTAAAATATCCTTGGCTTCATAGTTCAGAATATTGCTGTCCTTATACAGAAAACCGGCTATGTTATCGCCATAAAGGGCCTTCGGAACCGAAAACTCGATAAATACATTATCGTAGGGCTTGTCCTTCAGCTTCTTATAAATGAACTTTGCGGTCGCATTAAGAAAAAGTATATCGTCTAAGTAATGGTATTTGCGTTTGTTATCCCAAATCCATGTTCCTTTGACAGGAAGAATTTCTTCCGCCGGGTGGCAGGATTTTATTGTGTCGACAAAAACTTCTTTCGGAAAAGGTCGTTCCAACTCTTTAATAAACTCTTTGTTCATGACATGTCTCCTTCTGCGTTTTTTGAGTGTCTTGTGCATTTTGCACAAGAAGTATGTACGAAACACTTTTTAATTCGTGTTTCTGAACAAGATTTTTTTAAAAAACGACAAAAAGTTGACATGTTTTGGCAAGAAATTACCAAAAACAGGTAAAATGTTTGTGAATAAAGAACAGATGTTTGCAGGGTAAAGAAGTTTTTTATTGGTCAAATTTCATGAAAAACAAAAAATTTCAAGCAAAAAAATAATGCCCCGCAAATACCTTGCGGAGCACCATTCTGTTTGTATGAGCATAAAGATGGTAATTAATTAAATAAATTACCTATAATACTGTTGCAAGCATCAGCGGTATACCTGCGAACAGATATGATTTATCAATATGCGAAAAGCATAACAACGTAATAAATTCCTTGACCGTCAGTATTAATAGCCAGTCCACTTTTTTCCCAATCCGATTTCAAAATGATTTCCTTATGAGAAGGACTGTTCAGAAACAATTCTACTGTTTTTTCAACCGAATAACCGGTTTTTATGATTGCAATAACCTCTCCTACATGCGAACAATCGGTATATCCGTACTCAAAGAAGATTGTCGAAAACCGATTCCCGTTTGGTCTGATATGCCCGTGAAAATTTTCGTTGTGCTGTTCATATTCTCTTATTTCTGCGAGACATGAAATCCTTTTATCAAGTGTAAGCTTTTGCAAACCAGCCTTTTCTCTTTCGCGGTTTATCGCATCAAACAGCTCTTTTTCTTTGCGGGAAGGTTCTTTGCTGTGGATGATGTCAGAATTGCTCACAGGGCGTTCTGTGACAGAACAAACGCTTTCTGCGGTTGTGTTTTCATCGAAAGGTATTGAGATAACATCTTTCTTTTCCGAAATAGCAGAAACCATCATTATAACGAACATAAGTACAGATAAAATCTTATTAATATCTATTCCTCCTCAGCATAATCAAAATCAAAAATAAGTTTGCCAAAATAGTCAATATACACGTGAGCCAAAATCTTGATTTCGCACGATTGATCGATAAAGAGCAGAATGGCATCTGTAATGATACCTTCCCCATATTCGGGGTTTTGAAGAATCAGCATTCTGTTGTCGGATCCGCAGAAGACTTCAAGATGAGTATCATCGTTTGACAAACTGCCGTTGAACTTTCTTTCAGGGTCTTTGATGAGCCTTGCAACAATTTCGCTTTGACCGTCCGTTTCGCAAAACAAAAGTCCTGATTCTGTATCTGTAATACTTGCGACTATTGATTTTACGCCGTCCTTAAATCTGAAGAAGCGTATTTCATTATCATTGAATAAGCCCTGAGCGAAATAACAAGCCTTGTGGTTCATCATGAACATATTTTTCAACATTCCGGATCCTCCTCATGCAAACTCTATCATCAGCATACCATCATTGATATAGCATCGGATGAAAAGTCGGGTTGATTTTCCGTCAAAAAATCCGACCGTAACACCGTCAGACTTGATATCCTGATAATAGTCATTTCTGAATATGAAAATTTTGTTGTTAGGCATCCGAAGTTCCAATTGGTCATCGTGTGAACCGGGTTCAATTCTGTATCGCCCACCGTCGTATGTCCATTTTTCTTCCGGCGGATATTCTTTCTTCTTCAGATCAAAACCGTCTTCGGTTCGCTTGAAAAAGAGAAAATAGTTGTTTTCAGAAGAATCAAGGATGGAAGCAACAGGCTTTTCGGAATGGCAAGAATTGCAGAAAAAATCCAATGAATTATGACCTTTGCCGGATAACTTGATTGAAAATGTGGCTTTCTCGCCTTTGGTTGAAACAGTTATTATTTTGTTGGTTGACATTTGTATTCCTCCTGATAATTTGATTTTTAAATTTTACAAATCGTACTACTACAAAGAATCAAATAGTACAAGTTACGTGATTCCCTGTCTTGGCCGCTGAAACAAGACAGGGAATTGCTGTTGTTCCCGATGCAGATGCTTATGACATAAAATGATATACAAGGCGTCGGTGATCTGCTTTTGGGAGCGCGTTTAATCTGAAACAGTCAATAGGAGGTCGACATTTTAGAAAAAACATAAGGACAACAGCTATTGCATCTCAACAGCGTCAAGGGACCGCCGTTGCTACGCTAAATTATTGATAACACAATACAGCACTGCGAGGTGATATATAGAGGCATATTGGTTCGTGCTGCTCGCTTTACAGTTTTTGAGAGGTTGCTTCGGTAGGCTCTAAAAACCACCACCTTGCAACAAGATACTTCTTCTCAAATATAATTCCTCCTCTTATATTCAGTTTGTAGGTGATGCAATGATAAAAGAGACAAGGTATTCTATTTAAAGTCATTTGAAAACCTCCCTTGACGGTTTTCAAATGTTACTCCTTTTGCCTCTCAATCATGAAAAGTATGTAAGATTGATAAGCACAATATATTTGAAAGTATTTTATTACATTATACAACTTAAAAAATCAAGCAAAAACTCAAAAATAAAATCCCATCCGAAACGGTCATTCTGACCATCCCGGAAGGGATATGCATAAGCATTATGAACTTTAACGAGCAAAATTGAAGTCAAGGCACTGTCAGATTTATCATTTTTCCCGAATAACAGCTTTCAGGAAGAATGTTTCAGGAAATTTATTCATTTATACTTGATATCCTTCCTGAAACGTGATAAACTTATTTTGTATTATCGTATCCGAACGGAGGTACACTCTATGAATTATATAAAAGCGTCTCAGGCGGCGGAAAAATGGGGCATTTCTCCCAGAAGAGTCCGTATGCTCTGTGCAGAAGGGAAAATAGAAGGTGCTGTTCAGAAAGGCAAACTCTATATGATTCCCGAAAACGCACCGAAACCCGCTGACGGCAGAGTTAAATATAATATTCTTGCTGATATCGAATCGAAAAAGGCTCGTCTTTCAGAGATGAGACCGCTTACCGCAGGTGAGGTTGAACGCCTTCGCGAAGAGTTTATGATTGAGTTTACCTATAACTCCAACGCAATCGAGGGCAACACCCTCACACTCAAAGAAACTGCAATGGCTCTTGAGGGTATGACAATAGACCAGAAGCCTCTTAAGGACCATCTTGAAGCTGTCGGACACCGTGATGCATTCCTTTATGTTCAGGACATCGCCACAAAGGATATTCAGCTGAATGAGAGCGTAATCAAAAACATTCACTCCCTTGTTCTGATAAACAGACCCGAAGACAAGGGCACATACCGCAGAATACCCGTTCGCATTATGGGTGCTTACACAGAACCTCTGCAGCCCTATATGGTTCAGCCTGCGATGGAAGGACTTCTGATTGAAAACAACAAGCGCACCGAAACGATGAATATCATCGAGCGTATTTCACGTTTCCACCTTGAATTTGAGGGAATACACCCCTTCATTGATGGCAACGGCAGAACAGGCAGACTTATTCTGAATCTCGACCTTATCCGTAACGGATATCCGCCGATTAACGTCAAATTCACAGACCGCAAGCGTTATTACGAAGCATTCGATGCCTATTACCGTGATAACGACGCAACAAAAATGACCGCCCTCATCGCAGAATATGTGAACGAAAGACTGGATGAGTATCTGGCGGTACTTAAGAGTTAATAAAAACTGCAATCCTTGAATCAGGAGGAACCCTATGTTCTATAAAATGATTGAAAACAAAAGAAATCAGTGGCTTAACTCTACCGAGTGTACAGTTACAGCTTTGATTGATTATATAGAAAAAGCAGGTCAAATGAGAGATGCTCAGGTTGATGCCATCAAGACTTATCTGTTTTTAAAGATTGCCTGCGATTGCAAGTCGCTTGAACAGCTTTTCAGAAACGGTGCGTTTAACACTATCAATCTTGATGATATTGAAATATCGCAATCTGCAAGGTCATTTCTTCTTGGTAATCCTGCGGCGTGTGCGTTGTTTGAATACGCTTGTTTAAAAAATGATGACGGCGAACAAGTTTCTGTAAAGCTTGAAAAGACTATTAAGAGTAATCCTGAAAGCATTGATTATGATAAATTCTTTAAAGATGTCTTTTATGGAGTTTCTTACTCGGATTATCTTTTCAGCTTGCCTATGGGTGCTGGTAAGACTTATCTTATGGCAGCATTTATTTATCTCGATTTATATTTTGCTCTTAATGAGCCCACCAATCCTGCATTTGCTCATAACTTCATCATTTTTGCTCCTTCAGGACTTAAATCTTCTGTTGTTCCAAGTCTTAAAACAATTCAGAACTTTAATCCCACTTGGATTCTTCCTGAACCTGCTGCGACAGAAATCAAGAGAATGATTTCGTTTGAGGTTCTTGACCAGAGCAAAACTGCAAATAAATCCAACAAAACAAAGAATCCCAATGTGCAGAAAATCGCAAACCATCAGCCTCTTTCGGAACTGTTTGGTTTAGTAGCTGTAACAAATGCAGAAAAGGTTATTCTTGACCGAATCCAGGAAAAAGAAGGACAAATAAGTTGGTTTGAGGAAAGCGACGATGACAAAGACCGTCAGGCAAACGAATTGCGTAATCTTATCGGAAAACTGCCTTCTCTTTCGATTTTTATTGATGAAGTACACCACGCAGTAAGCGATGAAATCAAACTACGTGCCGTTGTTAACAAATGGACTGAAAACGGCACCGTCAATTCGGTTATCGGTTTTTCCGGTACTCCTTATCTTGAGAAAGCAGAAAAGATTGACGTCGTTGATAAACTTACCGTTGCAACTGCAGAAATCACTAATATTGTTTATTATTATCCGCTTATTGATGGTGTAGGTAATTTCTTAAAGAGACCCGTAGTAAAAATTGCAGAAAATGCAGATTCCACCGAAATTATTGAAAACGGTGTCAGAGAATTTCTTGATACATACAAAGATACCGTTTATGAAGGCGGACTTACAGCAAAGCTCGGCATTTATTGCGGTAAAATCGAAAAACTTGAAGAAGTCGTTTATCCTCTTGTATCAAGAATTGCAGCAGAATACGGTCTCTCTCCGGATACCATTCTGAAATTCCATAAGGGCAATAAGCAGTATCCTATGCCTGCTGACAGTCAGATGCAGTTTGAAATTCTTGATAAATCTATATCAAAAATCAGAATAGTCCTTCTTGTTCAGATTGGCAAAGAAGGTTGGGACTGTCGCAGCCTTACAGGTATCATACTTTCACAAGAGGGTGACTGTCCTAAAAATATGGTTTTACAAACTTCCTGCCGTTGCTTACGTCAGGTTGTTAAAGATATGCCCGAAACAGCATTGATTTACCTTAATGATTTCAATGCACAAAAGCTTAATGCACAGCTTCAGCAGCAACACCATATCTCACTTAAAGAATTCGAGAGTGGCAGTTCTAAAAGCACAACATTAAACCGATATAGCCGTGTTGATTATCTTAAACTCCCCAAGGTTGATTTTTATCAGCTCAAAATCAAATATGAGACCCTTGTTATTGACAAAGCTAACCCAAAATCCAATATTCCTTTGTCAGCTGATAACGCATATCTTGGTGGAGCTATAATCAGAACAACTGACCTTTCAATGGATGAGAGTAACACAGTTACAACCGTTGATGATACCGAACGTGGCACTAAACCCGCAACATTCAATTCATGGCTTTACGGTATTATTAAGGGTGGTTTTGGTTCAATTTCAATGAACGAGCTTATGGAATACGAAACGGAGCTTAAAGCCGTTTATGAAAAAATCACTTATGAGAAAAACGGCTCCTGTTATTACAGTTCGAAATACAACCGTAATATTGTTGAATCAAACATCCGCAAAGCATTCTGCGACACCGAAGACTTTGAAACAAGCGAGGAATGCATTCCCGAAGAAGCCAATCTTCTGAATATCACAAACTTCAAGCCGACAATATCTACGGACAAGCCACAGGATTATTATCCTGACAGTAACATGGTTGAAAGAATAATTCTTGACGATAAGGGTGAGTTGAAAGCTGATCCGAAAACCGAAGTCGCAATTCAGCTGCTTGAAGAATCGGGCAATGCTGAAATGGCAGCAGCACTCCGTGCAAAGCAGACGTCACACATTAACAAAGACCGTTCGTTCCACTATCTGCCTTATCATACCGACAGCAGCTTTGAGCAGAAATTCCTGAAAGAAGTTCTTTCTTTTGATAT
Organism: Acutalibacteraceae bacterium; assembly: GCA_045631105.1. Classification (GTDB taxonomy): domain Bacteria; phylum Bacillota; class Clostridia; order Oscillospirales; family Acutalibacteraceae; genus CAG-177. The sequence continues at coordinate 27,817 of JAZQTZ010000050.1, read as the reverse complement.
TCTTGAGAAAATGGGTCTTGAAGTTTATTATAACGGCGAAAGAGCCATGACCGAATTCAAGATTAAATGCTACAAGCAAAAAGACGGCAGATGGAGTTATGTTGGTGTTTATACACCTGACTTCCTTATAATCAAACGCAAGGACGACAGGATTCATAAGATTATCATTGTTGAAACAAAGGGAGAAATCTATAAAAATGACCCTACGTTCATTGATAAGCGTACGTTTATGGAAACTGAATTCTTAACGCAGAACAATGCCGTTTTCGGTTATGAGCGCTTTGATTATTTGTATTTGGAAGACACTCTTTCTGACCCAGATAGAAAACAGATAACATACCAAAAGATAAGAGGATTTTTTGAGGAGGAATCATAATGAATGGAATTAAACCCACTGTAGGTGTAGAGTTTGATGACAAATACATAAATGCCAAAAATAAATTGATTGAGTTAATCAGGTCATTAGATGAGTTGACTGATATGCAAAGAGTACTCTTGGCACAAGAATTTGTAACATCATATGGTTTGGCAGCTTCATTTGAGCAATTTGCAAACTATATGAATAATGGAGGTAAAACATAATGCCGATTAAATATGTACCGTTTATACCGGAGCCGGTTGAAGGACAGGCTGTGCTTGGTAATTTTAACAGAATACTTAAATACAAAGGTGCCGATGAAACATCAATGGTGCTTCAGCGCGGTATGCCTTTATATGAAATGGAAAAACTTGAAACTGTCGGTGAAAATGCTGACGGTAATATAGTTATCCGTGGCGAATGCGTTTCTGCTTGTGCATATCTCAAAGAGCAAGGAATTCAAGTTGACCTTGTTTATATTGATCCGCCGTTTGCAAGCGGTGCAGATTATGCGAAAACAGTGTATATCCGTCGTAATCCCAAGGTGGCAGAAGCAATTGCACAGGCTGAAGCTGAGCTTGACATTGATGAGCTTAAAGCCTTTGAAGAGAAGATGTACGGCGATGTTTGGGATAAGGAAAAATATCTCAACTGGATGTACGAAAATTTAATGGCAATTAAATCAGTCATGAATGAAACAGCATCCATTTATGTTCATTTAGATTGGCATATGATTCACTATGTAAAAGTGCTTATGGATGAAATTTTTGGAGAAGAAAATTTCCAAAGAGAAATCGTTTGGGATATATCTGTTCTTTCAGGCTTCAAAACACTCGCTCCGAACTGGATAAGAGGACATGATACAATTCTGTATTATTCAAAATCAGATGAAAGACTATTCAACAAGTTGATGCAGCCACACACCCAAGAATATTTGGATTCGTTTAATCGTGTTGACGAAAACGGAAGGCATTATATGGTTGCTCATGGAACCAAAAGATATCGAGACGAGGTAGAAGCTAAAGGAAAACCTTTTGGTGATGTTTGGAATGATATCATGTCATTCCAGCAACAACCGACATCAGACGAAAAAGTTGATTATGCAACCCAAAAACCAACGTCTCTATTAGATAGAATCATAAAAGCTTCTTCAAACGAAGGTATGCTTATAGCTGACTTTTTTGGTGGTAGTGGTGTAACAGCAGCGGTTGCTAATAAACTCAATCGTAAGTTTATTCATTGTGATATTGGTTTAAATTCTATTCAGACTACCCGTGACCGTTTAAAATCAGACGGTGCAGAATTTGATGTGCTTGAAATCAAAGACGGTGTTCAGCTCTATCGCAATCCCGTTCAGACAATGGATAAAATTAAGTCATTGATTCCCGGTCTTAAAAACGAGGATTCTCTTGATTCATTCTGGGAAGGAGCGATTTCAGATAGCAAACTGGGTACTGTTCCGGTTTATGTACCAAATCTTATGGATAGTGCATCAAAACTGCTTGATAAAGTAACAATCAATCGCATTATTCATCAGGCAATTCCTGAACTTGACAGCAGCATAAAAAAGGTTATTGTTTATTACATAGATATTACTGATGAAGCTGAAATAATGCAATTTATTAAAGAGGATGACAGCACAACAGTTGAAATTGAACTCCGTGATTTGAAATCTGTTCTTGATGATGTTATCATCGGTGATTATGCCGAGTTCCATATTGACGAGGTTAAGGAAGACCTTTTCGGCGAGTATACTGTTGTTATTGATAAATTCATCAGTGACCGTGTAATTTCAAAAATTGATGAGTTCAATGAAAAAGCTTTCCTAAATTCTTCTGAAAAGAAGCCATATAAGCCTATTGAAATCAGCGAAGACGGTCTTGAACTGATTGAGTTTATCAGTATTGACTGCACCGCAACCGAAGGTGAATGGCACTCCGACAGCGAAATTAAGATTGATAAAAACAGTTTTGTTATCGTTAACGGAACAAAAACTAAAGATTTCTGGAGCGGCTCTGTTCGTTGCGACAAAACACCCCTCCGCATCAAAATCCGTAACATCTGCGGTGACGAAACAATCTGGGAGGTGTAAAACAATGCCTGAGTGGTTAACAAATATCAATTGGGAATTCTGGGCTGGAGATATTGGAGTGCCTATTGTTTTGTTTATTATAGGACTTTTCACAGGAAGAGCTTGGGAGAAAAAGGCAAACGCCAAAGTTAAAGGCAACAACAATACCGTTATTCAAAACAGCGATATAAAGAAATAAAGGAGATAGATCTGTGTCAGGGAGTTTAATCACTAAAAGCAATGCTACTATTGGAGAAAATTCGGACGGGAACCTTGTTGTCCAAAATAGTAACATTGAAAATCTGTTCTTTTGTAACAATAACGGTGATATGTTTAAGATGTTGAGTCGTATTGGAAGATATGACGAAATACAAAAACAGTTTTCTGAATTAGTGTCATCCGTCAAGACAACACACCCGCTATATCCAAAGTTTGGGGCAACATATCGTTATGATTTGAATAAACTGGTCAGTACACCTGAAACCGAAGATGCATTAAAACTTTATCCTAAATATGCAAAGAGTTTAATAAGGATAAATTACAGAGATTATCCTTATATGGATAAAAGTGAATTGCCGTGGGAATATGCATACAGAACGCAAGAACCTGTTACTGTTGATGCAAAATCATATAAAGAGTATTTAGGTGATAACGAAGATCCTTTCCCAGTAATTGAATATGAAGATGGTATGCAAATTGTTATTAACCCTCCAGAATTTCCTCTGCCCTTTGAGGGCACAATTGAATCTGGCGATGTATCAATTCCTATATTGATTAGAAGGAAACCTTGCAAACAGTTTGGTAGGATTACTTTTGGTACGGTTTCTGAAGAACAAGGTTTTAGTTTTGATGTAACTACAAACGATGACTTTTCTTCTCCAACATTCAACTTTAAAATGGAAACAATTTGTGATTTGAAGACACAATTAATAAGAGAAAGGTTTTTCGAATCAATAAGATTAACTAAAATCTTTCAAATTCGTGTGGATGACAATTTGTTAATGAGCGGAAATTTTGAAGATCATAATTTAACACACCCAATGTTTCGTTATGCTCGCTATTTGATAAGATACATTGAATGTTTGCTCAAAATTCAAGATGCAACGGGTTGTTGCTTTGATGAAAAAATAGGCGAAGTTTCTATGGACGATTTGAGAACTGCTGAAATTTTAGCTATTTCTTTGCAAGGTGATTGGCTTAAGTCCGAACGCTCTTTTGATAATGAAGCGAGATGTGATTATGACAAAATCGATGATTCTCTGTTAAAGGAACATGATTCAAATTGTGTAATTAATGGAGAAAACGAAGGAAATAACATTTGCTTGCAAGGATGTAGTTTTTATGCTGATAAATATAAAACAATTTATTATGACGCACAAATTAATAACTTGTCTTCGGTAATAAGGAGTTGCAAACGAAAAAAGAAGAACATTTTATTGACATTTAAACCTTGCGATGGAAAGAAAACTTTCATAAAGTTAAGTAAATTCGAAGGAATAAAACTCTTAGAGGACTAAAGGAGCTACTATGAACTTTTTAGACCATGCAATCGACAGATATTCGGTGCGGAAATTTACTGACAAGCCTCTTGAAAAGGAGGTTGTTGACAAGATACTTGAAGCTGGACACATTGCGCCGACGGGTTGCAATTATCAGCCGCAGAGGGTTCTTGTTATCAACAATGAAGAAACCCTTGCAAAGCTGAAAGACTGCACTCGTTGTCATTTTGATGCACCCTGCGCAATGCTTATCTGCTACAACAAAAATGAATGCTGGACAAGACCCTATGACGGTGCACAAAGCGGTATTGTTGATGCGAGCATCGTTACAACTCACATGATGCTTCAGGCGTGGGAGCTTGGTGTCGGCTCAACTTGGGTTATGCATTTCAATCCTTTCAAAATGCGAGAAGCATTTGATATTCCCGAAAACATCGAGCCAGTCGCACTTCTTGTTATGGGCTATCCTGCACCTGATGCAGTCCCAAACGAAAGACACACGGTTTACAGACCTATTGAGGAAACGGTTTCATACAACAAATTTTAAGAGAAAGCCCGTCATTACGACGGGCTTTTGTGCGCTTTTACGCGGAGAAAGGTTTAATTGGCACGGAATTTTTGTGCGCTATAGAACGTGACGTGAACCGTAAAACCCAATATAATATTCTACAGAAGAAACATTAATTATCGAAACGGAGATTTTATGGGTTTTATAGAAGATTTATATTATGGGAATATTGACGCTCAGGCGTATAGTCCTGAATTTGCTGCGGAATTGAAACAGAAACTCAACGAGCTCACCGAACTTGAAAAACAAATTGCCGATAAGCTGTCAGGCGAAGAAAAGACGATGTTTTTGAGCTACACAGACAAGTATATTGAATTTACCGCCAGAAGTCTTGCAGATTCTTTTTGCTCGGGTTTCAGACTCGGCGCAAATTTTGTACAGGCCACATTTATATAAATATCCCTTCCTCCTTTCATTTGAGGGTCATGACATAAAATGCTCCACAGAAAATCTCTGCGGAGCATTTGTGTTTATTTATGAAATTGGATTTTGTGTGCAGACGGGAGAAATCAGAGTTTGAGAATAATGTTTTTCTTATCGAGAATGTATGCGAGTAAGGTAAGGAGTGCTGCAGTTGCAACAACGATAACTGCTGATACGGCTGCACTTGCTGTTTCAAAGAATCCGCCGAGAGCTGCTGTAAGTCCGCCGATAACTGCAAACTCGATGATATAAAGGAGAATGGGATTCTTGCCCCACCATGAAAGCGGGTCAAACTTGCCTTTGTAAAAATTGAAAAGATCATAAATGTTGAATGCGATAAGTGCGAGTGCGATTGAAATAAGCACATAAGAGGGGCTGACACTTCCTTTGTTAATGGGAAGGAAAGTGCTGAGTGCACCTGCAAATGTATCTGATTCGGGAAGTGTTTTGAATATTGCAACAAGCATTGCAATAACGGGCACAAGATAAATTGCAGTTGCCGCAACAAACTTCTTTTTGCATTCGTAATAAAGGTCAGAGAATGCTGTGAAGAGAATGAGCATAGCACCCCAAGCGAAACCGCCTGCAAAACCGCCGTCTGCAACGCAGTCAACGAGTTCAAGGTTGTTTGCAAAAAGGTCATTTGCAAGGTCGCCTTCGTGGAATATTGCGAACAAGCCGAGCATTCCGAATCCTGTGATAAAGCGAACAAGAGTGCCTTTCTTTCCCTTGATGAGTGCAAAGGGAAGAGCAACAAGACCTGCGAAACCGATATGATGGAGTACAAGCCAGTAGCCGAGAGAATCTCTTGTTTTGCCTGTAACAAGCATAATGAAGTTAACAAGTGCGATTACAACACCTGCAACACCTGCAAAAATAACAAGTCCGCCGAGAATCTTACCGCAGACTTTCTTTGCCTTGCCTCTTAAAATAAGAGTAACAAGACCGACAACGAGAATCAGTGCGGTGAGTGCGATTATTGCATAGTTAAGGGGTGCTGAATCGCCGTCAAGAATATTATTGATACCATTCATTGCAATGCCGATACCGATGAGTGAAAGATATCTTTTAACAAAATGGATAACCGCTGATTTGGTTGATTCTTTTTCTTGTCTGCGTCTGAATGAGGGAATGTAGCTGAGTGCGATTGCAAAAATGAACATCGGTGCAACAACATCTGCAATTGCGAAATTGGGAAGAAGATAGATTGCATCCGCATTGGGTGCGTGAGAACTGATATGTGAAATGATTCCGAGATTATGGAAGTTTGCGATGAACTGGAAGATTATCATGCAGAAGATAACCGTACCTCTGAATCTGTCGATGCTTAAAATTCTTTCTCTTTTGTTGATGTCATTTAATGTTGCTGTGCTCATAAATTCATCTCCTTCAATTGAATTGATGATTATCATCTGATTTAATTTTATCATACGGAAATAAAATTGTCTACAAAAATATTCCACAGAAAATGCCACATACAACAGGTGGTTTCAGGACGTTTTTTTGGACATTATTTGGACATTATTTTTGCAAAAAATTACGACAGGTTACCGGAAAATATGAAAAGTAACACGAAAAAGTTGTTGATATATAAGGGTTTACAAATTTCGCAAAAGAAGACAAAAGGTTGAGTGGATTATTCAAGTCTCGCCACTCGGACCATCTAAACCGTTGAAAACATTAAGTTTTCAACGGTTTTTGTTTTTTATCTGATTGTTTTTTTCTAACGCTTTTCTAATGGTTGTCTAATGATTTTAATCGGTTATGCGGTCGTTCAACACCTCGAGCATTATTCTTCCGCCAAGACTGAAAGCATGGACAAAAACATCTCGCTCGATGATACAGTTCATTTTGTTGATGCAATCATCGTATTTGTCTAAAGTGAGTTTTTGGCTTTTTGTGAGGGTGCTGCAGAGTTCGTCGCGGTTTCGTCCCATTAGGCTGAGCAACTGCTGTGTTTCTTTGCGACCCTCGGTACTTTGCTCCTGCGGATTCAGGTTTCCGTACCACATTTCTTCAAGTATGCTTCTCATAGTTCACCTCCTTGCAGTACGGTACTATACCGTCACTCCGCACGGAAGTCCAGATAACAAATTGTGAACTTTTTAAATGTTTTTAGGTTGAATCGGTATTGAAAAAAAGGATATTTATATGATATAATATTGTTTATTTAATCGGAGGCTTATCTTATGTTCAAACTGATTCCTCAGCCTGTAAAAATATTTACCGATAAATCTGTAACCGGTTTTGTTTTAACTGACAATACAACCGTTTCCGCATTTGATTTTTCTGATGATTTGATTATTTTCGTAAAAAAAGTATTGCATAAAGAAATCAAAGCATCAAATGGTGACTGTTTAATTTCTTTAATCATTGATGACAACTTCAAATATGATGAAGGTTATTCCCTGAAGTGCGAAAACAATAAAGTTAATATTGTATCAAAAACAGAAAACGGACTTTTTTACGGAATACAGACTCTCAAACAAATGCTTCTGCAATCAGGAGGGAATATTCCATACACTGAAATTTTTGACTCCCCTCGCTTCGCTTACAGAGGATATATGCTTGACTGTGGAAGATATTTTTATTCTGTCAATGATATAAAACGAATCATAGAGCTTATTGCATTACATAAAATAAACATACTGCATTGGCATCTGACTGAGGATCAGGGTTGGAGAATAGAAATCAAAAAATATCCTTTACTGACAGAAAAAGGCTCGGTGCGCAGTCACACAAATTTCAACAGAAAATCTCACGGCGGTTTTTATACTCAGGAAGAAATAAAAGAAGTTGTTGAATACTGCCACAAACATAAAATCAAGGTTATTCCCGAATTTGATGTTCCGGGTCACAATGTTGCTGCAATCGCCTGTTATCCGTATCTTTCTTGTTTTGAGCGAAGTCTTGAAGTAGCAACCCATTGGGGTGTCAAAAGAGATATTCTCTGCGCAGGTAAAGAGTCAACTTACGGTTTTGTTTATGATGTTCTTGACGAAATAATGGAACTTTTCCCCGATAAAATAATTCATATTGGTGGCGATGAAGCATTCAAAGAACGTTGGAAAATATGTCCTCATTGTCAGAAGGCCATAAAAGAAAACAATCTGCACGATGAAAACGATCTCCAGATGTTCTTTATGTCAAAAGTTAACGATTATCTTGCATCAAAAGGTTACACTTCTATTATGTGGGGCAACGATACAGAAGGTGGAACGGATAACCTTTCTTCCAAAATTGCGTGGACCATATATAAACCCCATTGTAACGATGAAATGATAAAAAAGGAACTTGAACGAGGCAGAAAGCTCATAAACTCAAAAAATAAAACTTTTTATCTTGATTTCCCTTACGGATGGACATCCCTCTCGGACGTTTGCAACAGTGATGGTGCATTGACCGAAAAAGATGAAGACACCTACGGCGTTGAAGCTTGTATGTGGACAGAATATGTGCCTGATATGAAGAAACTTGAATTTATGACCTTCCCAAGACTTGGAGCAATCGCTGAAAATGCCTGGTCACCAAAGAATTCATCGAATTTTATGGATAAGGTAAAAGATTATTGCAAACTGTTGGATGCTTACGAAGTGAGATACGCACCTTTGAATAAGGCGAATCCATCATTTATTTATAAACATTTTTCTTCCATTTGGTTCAAAAGGCGTGTTTTTCACTGGGAACGTATTCATATATATTTTGATAACAAGAAAGTAAAGGAACTCAGCAAAAATTACGATAAATAAGAGTTTAGCGTTTGTTTTTTACTCTACTAACGGTTGATTTCTCCCCAACTAAACCAATGGTAGGTGTATTTTGACACATTTATTATCTATTAATATAGTGTAAACTAATAGATCAAGCGGTCAAAATGGTTTCTTTACCGCCGTTTTTATCGTTTGGACATTATCGGCTGAAAAATGCTATTTTTTGATGATTTCAAGAACAAAAAGGGACATTGCGCGAAAAAATCGTGCAATGTCCTTTCTTGTTATTCCTCTGTTGTTTCAGCCACACAATAAAAACTTGATTCACTCATTGATTCTTATTCTGTGTTTCTCTATTTTTGCAATCATCTTTCTGCCGATCACTTCAGAAAGTTTCAATCCTAAATTGATTTCCTCTTCGGTTTCAAAGGAGTCAAAGAAATGATTGGTTTCAAGGGTGAAATCACCTTGGTAATTAACTTCGGCTAATGCCTTGGTTATTTCTTCCCAATTCATTTCGCTCAAACCCGGAAGTGTGTGCATATCATCAAGATAATCGTTGTCATGAACGTGAAGAGCACCCAACCTGTTTCCTAAAACTCTTATGCTGTCCTGAGGTTCTCTGCCGTCAAGACTTGTGTGACCTAAATCAAGACAAGCGACAAAGAACTCGCTGTTCATTTCATCAACAAATCTTGCATGTTCATGAGGATTACTGAAAATGCTGCCTCTTTTTATCTTCCGTTTTCCGTCACCGCACCACATATTCTCACAGGCAATTTTAACGCCGTATTCCTCTGCGTAGGGGAGAAGAATATTAAAATATTTTATATTTCTTTCCAGTGCTTCTTCTTCCCTGCTGATGTATTTACTTGTACCGTAAGGATGAACAACAAGCGTTTTCATGCCCATAAGACCTGCAATTTCAAGACATCTGATATTCTTTTCTGCTAGGATTTTGTATGCAATTTCAGGGTCATCTATACCTACACCTGTTACTGCGTGACCTTGGTTGAAAATAATATCATTTCTTTTTGCCGTTTCACAAAGCTCGTTTACATAGTCTTTGTAATTATCTGAATCAAGCACCTTCCCGTCTTTTGCAAGAGTGGACATAGTGTAATCTATTGCATCAAAGCCTGCTTTTGCAATAAGTTCAATTGCTTTAAATTCGCCGAATTTTGTTGCGCAATTATTTTTTTGAGAAAGAATCATTTTTTCACTCCTCTTTTAATTGTCATTACAGCATTTGTATTTTTTTGTTGGTCGATTCTATAAAGTTGAGTTATATTATTCACATCTGCAAATCTTATTTATCGAACTCTATAAATTGGAATTTGTCATAAAAACCGATTTAACATCAATAAACAATATATATCGGTGTATTGCTGACAGTCAGATTTTTGCCGATCAGAATTTCATTGCCGTACATATCATGAGCGGTGTAATCGCCTTCGGGTGCAGCGATTTTGCTTTTTTTGCCAAGACTGTAATATACTTCAATTTTCTTTCCGTCAGCGGTATATTCGTCAATCACAAGACTCTTTTCGTTTGAAATATTCTTAACGAAATCTGCATTACCAAGAAAACGGATAACTGTTGCGTAGGAAATCACTGCTTCGTCCGGCTGCAGGTATTCGTTGAAAAAAGCAAAGTCGTTTATATCATTTTCGGGTGTGACTGTTTTTCTGAATGAGAACGAAACAAAACCGCTTGCGCCTGTTGAACGAGTGTAAAGTGCTTTGCAGGCGATTGTTGCCGCATCTGTGCCGCCCACACCGCTTTCGCTGTTGAAACCGCCGTTTGAAAGTCCTGCTGATTTTGTGAGAGTAAGCATCTTGCCCATATAGTCATAGTAATTATCAAGACCGTCGTGGTTGTGATAACCGAAATTGTCGAGCAGATTTTTGTTCATCAGCTCTGCAGATTTCTGATAAAAAACAAGGTTGCTCTCTTTTTCTGCAACGGCAAGTCCGCCCGAATAGACATAAGCCGACGGATTTTCAGCTTTGATTATCGATGCCGTGTTTTCAAGAAGCGAAAAATATTCTTCAGGAGTGCCTGCGAAGAAATACCAGTTAGGCTCGTTCCAGATTTCCCATAAAATATTGGTGTTGTCGGCATAATGTACGGCAACCTTGCTTGTGAAATCCGACCATATATTTTCATCGGGAGGGTAAGTCCAACTGATTGATTCATCGTAATTATCTTTATATTTATCTGCGGCAGACCATTTTCCTGCGTTGAATCCAAGTAACCAGTTGTATTTCATATTGCGCTCGTTGACCTTGCCGACAAGGTAATCTTGTGCGGAGAAATTCACTTCGCCGTAAGCCTCGTTTTGCATTGCGCCCCAACCGACGCTGTCCTCACGGACAAGATTTACACCGAGATACTCAGCCGCATTAAGAATTTTATCTACCGATTCAGCGGCAGTATAGTTCGGAAGCTGAAAGCCTTGCCCCCAAGTGTAAGCACGGGTTATATACGGCTGAATTCCGTAGTAAAAGTTATCGCTTGCCTGTACGTTTCGTGGAAGAACACCGATGTTGAAACTGTATTCGGTTCTGTCGGGTAGTTCAATCGCAACAGTAAAAATTCCGTTTTTATCGGAAGAAAAATCAAAGGTGTTATACGGCACATCAAAATTCAATTTGACATATCCTCGCTTATCAAAGCCTGTCTGCTCACTCATTACGGAGATTTTTGCTCTTGTGCCGTCAAGGGATTCATCAAGGCATTCAATAACAACCTTGATTTCATCGTCAGGTTCAAACAGATTACCGTCGCCCATAACACCGAAACGCAAATTCTCACTTTCACCGTTTATGTAATATTCGGTTTCAGTATCTGTTTGTGTGATAACAAGCTTTTTTTCGGGCAATAAGCCAATAAAAAACATATCAATTGCAAATACAACGGACAGCGAAAATGAAATGATTTGTGTCATACGTTTCTCCTTTTATATCTGTTGCACAAATTCTTATTTATCTGAACAAATTCTATCATAACATGGGCTATTTTTACTGTCAACTTTATCCTGTTTACCTAAACGGACTTTTTGCCTGTTTTAAGCGGCTTAGGCGTATAAAAGAGGACATTGCGCGGCCTTGTGCAATATCCTTTCTCATTATTCCTCTGTTGTTTTATTTCCTGAAGGAATTGATATATAATGCTGCTTTTTATGGTAACGGTATTGTAAAACGGGTGAGGCATGTGATAAAATAGAATAAATACAGTAATCGGGGTGAAAGCGTTTTGGAATACAAAAGAGATTTAAAAAAGGATTGGAAAGCTAAATGGATATGGCTTGATGAAGAAAAATCAAGCAAAAATGCATGGCTTTGTTTTAACAAAAAGGTGAATGTTGCGGAAATTCCCGAAAAGATTATTGCAAGAATTGCAGCGGAAAATAAATATTGGTTTTATATAAACGGCAATTGCGTTGTTCGTGAAGGCGGTCTCAAAAGAGGTCCGACTCCCACGGGATGCTATTATGATGAGGTTGACATATCGAAATATCTTGTCAGCGGCGAAAATCTTATAAGCGTTCTTGTATGGTATTGGGGAAATGAAGCCAGCTATTCGAGTTCCGATGCAGGTCAGGGCGGTTTGCTTTTCGAGGCCGAAAGCGATAATATTTTAATCATTTCCGACAGCACCTGGCGAGTTATGAAAAACCCTGCTTTCAAAGAAGACAGCGGAAAATTGCAGCCGAATTACAGACTCCCCGAAAGCAACATTTATTATGATTCACGCGAAGAAATTGCCGACTGGAAGAAACCCGGCTATGATTTTTCGGATTGGGCATATGCGACCGAATACGGTATCGGTGGAGAAGGTTGCTGGGGTGAAACATACAGCCGTGATATTCCGATGTTCAAGGATTTCGGTTTGAAGGATTACGAAAACAGCAAGGATTTTGAGGGAAAAAGTTTCAAACTGAAGAAAAAAATCATGCTCAAAGTTCCGTATAACGCACAGCTTACTCCATATCTTGAGGTTGAAGCAAAAGCGGGCAAGAAAATTATTATCACAACCGAAAACACTTGCACAGGCTCGATTCACAGCACTTATATAACCAAAAACGGTGTTCAGAATTTTGAATCACCTGCGTGGTTCAACGGCGAACAGATAACCTATGAGATTCCGTCGGGCGTTAAAATTATAAAACTCAGATACAGAGAAAGCGGATATAATACAGAGTTCTGCGGTGAGTTCACTTGTGAAAACAGTGCTATGAATACCCTTTGGCAGAAATCTCTCCGAACCTTATATGTTACAATGAGGGATAATTTTATGGATTGTCCCGACAGAGAAAGAGCGCAATGGTGGGGCGATGTAACGAATGAGATGATGTTGACAGTATATAGCCTTGCGCCTTCATCCTATTTTCTTTATCGCAAGGGCGTCAGCGCTATGCTTTCATATATCGACCCGTCAACAAAAGTTTTGCAGACCGTTGTGCCGATCAAAAACGATTATTTCGAGCTTCCGTGTCAGCAGCTTGCAGGCGTCGGAGGATTTTGGATATATTATACCTATACAGGCGATAAAGAATTTATAAAGTCTGTTTACAAAGCATCTGTTGATTATCTTGATTTGTGGAAAATCGGTGAGAACGGACTCGTTGAGCACAGAAGCGGTTCATGGGATTGGCAGGATTGGGGTTCAAAAATAGATGTTATTCCTCTTGAAAATGCATGGTACTATTATGCGTTGTCAAGTGTTAAAAACATGGCTGAACTTCTCGGATATGAAGAAACAGCCGCAAAATATGATGCTGAACTCAACGCTCTTTATGTTGCCTATCAAAATCTTTGGACAGGCGACGGATACAAAAGTGACGGAAATGAAGGCTATGATGACAGAGGTAACGCTGTCGCCGTGCTTGCAGGTTTGTGTCCTGAAGAAAACATCGCCAAGGTTGAAAAAATTCTTTTCAATATCAGAAATTCAAGTCCGTATATGGAATATTATGTGCTTGAAGCTTTATGCAAAATGGGCAGATTTTCTCTTGCAGAGCAAAGAATGTGCGAAAGATACGGAGAAATGATTGCCGAGGATTATTCAACCTTATGGGAAAACTGGATTAAAAAAGACGGTACTTCTAATCATGCATGGTCGGGCGGACCTCTTGTTATAATGAGCAAGCATATTGCAGGAATCAAACCGCTTGTTGCGGGATATAAAAAATTCGAGGTTAAGCCTCAGTATGATTTGCATAAGAATATCAGATGCATTGTTCCTGCAATTAACGGGTTCATAAAATTCAGTTATGAATCGGAAAATGAAAAGGCAGTAGTAAACCTTGAATATCCCGAATCCGCTGAAGCAGTATTGCATATTCCCGAAAATGCGGTTGTTACCGTTAACGGTAAAACAATTAGTTCCGGCGAAACAATACTTTGTCTGTAAAATAAAAAAGCCATACAAGCTGATTGAGGTCAGTTTGTATGGCTTTGTTGATTTATGCGACTTCTTTTACAACGTTGTTCAGAGCGCCTATAACGGATGAACCTGCGGTGCTTCCCGTTGAAAGCATTTCTTCATAATGTCTCTGGGGTTTGCCGAAAAGCTTTTCGCCGAGGTCGGTGTTCCAGAGTGAATCCGCAATAAAGGGAGCGTAATCATTATCGGGGACGATATAACCGATAGCATCATTGCAAAGACCCATAACAAGAACGGTTTTGTTTTCGCCTACAAGGTCTTTGGTATATTCGAGTTCCCAATCGGTGCCTGTATATGACTGTGTTTTGTCAACGACGTTTCCGTAAACGAGCTGGGGGATGAGTTCTCCTGGAACAGTGAGCATAACGATGTCTGTTCCGAATTCAAGATAACCGACTTCGCTGATGATTGAGAAATTGCTCGGTGCAGATTTATCACGCACAACCGTCATTCCGAGAAGACCCGAAACAGCGCCGAGCTCCATAAGACCGTATTCAAGAGGAATTGTTACCTCTGCCATTCTGACATTGATAACGGGAGCAACAGGCTTTGCGTTTTTCTCAGCATCAAGAATAAGTCTTGCAAATTCATAACCGAGTTTCTTTGCATCGGCATAATCCTGAACTGTGGGGTTTTCGGCGATCTGAGCATTGATTTCATCAAGGATTTCCTGAGTCTGAACACCGCTCTTATGAACCGAGATAGGGGACTGTGCGCCCTGAATAAAGGCGAAATTCATGCCTGCTGCATTGATTTTTTCTTCAATGTAGTTTGGGAAGTCGGCAGAGAGAAGCTTTGTTTCTCTGTTGATTGTTGTGGGATGACCTCCGAGATTTGCAAGAACCGTGGGTCTTGAGTCTGCTTTGTCAGGAACAAACTTGAAGCAGGCGATAACGTGCTGATAACCTTCCATGTCATATCTCTTGTTGAAGATATATCCGTATTCATCGTCCATATAGTTGTTGTTTCTTTCGCTTCTTCCGATGCCTGCGGTTTCAAAATAATAAAGCTCGCCGGGTTCCTTGTTCATATAAGCTTCAACGATTGCATCGGATGCACCGTCAATCATATACTCATGGAATTCAGGGTCAATGCTTCTTGTTTTTTCAACGAACGGAAGGAATGAGAAAAGATTCTGAAAAATTGTTTTGATAAGAGGTTCAAGACCGAAGCCCTGAGTGTCGATAACGGTATGGCAATGAGTGCTGTTAATGTTGATTGCAACGATATCGCTTGCAACGCCTTTTTCTTTGAGCTTGCGTTCAGCTTCCGCACGCATTGTGCGAACGTCATCATTGCAAACGCCGATGCCGTCAATTGTGACCATAACAACCGTGCCTCTGCCTGAATTATCGCTGATTGCAACAGCATTTGCACCCTGGTCGTCAAACACGCCGTTTATCTTCTGGGTGAAATAACCGCCTGTATAATATTCCTTTGAACCGTCTTTGAGGTTTTCGGGAACCATGCTTGCCTTGCCGAAGCCGAGAGTCCATTTTGCGCCTTCTGCGGGTTTATCAAGAAATTCTTCGGTTCCTTCATAGAAATTCTCGCTCTCGCCTGCATAGTATTCATCGACTGTTTCAAAATCCTTGGGGAAAAGTGCACCGAATCCCATGAAAACCGCATTGAGAAGACCGTTGATTGCATTGGTGCAGAACATAATACCGCTGTTATCGGCAGCTTCGGTATCGTCTGCATGGGCAAATGCGAATGTTCCGAAAATAAGACTTATTGCAAGGATAAATGAAAGCGCTTTTTTAAACTTATTTTTCATGTTTTCTTCTCTCCTTCGTTTTCTGAATCAAAGACTGTTGAGAATATTAAGAACACATTCAAGTTCTTCGGGTCTGAACTTTTCAACGGGTTTGTTATTTTTTACGCAGTCCGCAAAATAAACGATTTCGTTTTCGTATGCGTTGCTCTGGGGAAGATTGATGTTTCCTGTGTCACCGTCTGCCTGCTGTGAAAGATCGATTTTTTCGTCATCTTTAAGATATATCATCATCTTGCCTTTTTCGTTTGCAACAATTGCATCCTCAAACTGGAAACGGAATTCGGCTGTGAAGGGATATGATGCAGCATACCATGATGATTCGGAATTAATGGTGAAATCGCCGAAATCATATGTCACGCTGATATAATCCTGCTTCGGAAGTTTTGAACGGTACTGATGCGCAACCTTCGGCATACCGAAAGCATAAACCATGAAATCAAGGTCATGGATATGAAGGTCAAAGGGAACAAGACCGCTTCTCTTTTCGTCCATCATCCAGTTATCCCATGTCCATTTCGGATAACCGCCGAGTCTGAGCATTGTTCCCGAAAGAAGTTTTCCGTATCTTTTTGAATCATAGACTTCCTTGAGAAGTTCGTATTCGGGCCAGAAACGGAGAACATGGGCAACCATGAATTTGACGTTATTTTTTTCTGCTGCCGAATATACTCTTTCAACATCTTCGTTTTTGAGAGAAATCGGCTTTTCTGTTATAACATTTATTCCTTTTTCCATTGCCTTTATCGCAAAATCGGCGTGGAGATATGTGGGAAGGCAGATGTCGATAATATCGAATTCTTCGTTTGCAAGCATTTCATCGAAATCGGTGTAATGACGCTTGTCGGGATATTTTTCCATTCTTTCGGGACGGATATCGCAAATAGCAACAAGCTCTGCATCCTCCATTTTATCCCATGCGGGAATGTGAGCGCCGCTGATTCCGCCAACGCCTACAAGACCTATTTTAAGCATATGTTTATTCTCCTTATCAATCCTCAATTGCAGCTTTGCGCGAATTGATTTTTCTGAAAATTTCGGGGTCGAACTTCGGTGTGCGGTCGTAATAATAAAGACCGTTCTGTTCCTGTTCTATATCGTAAAGCTGAGTGTAGCAGAAACCGAACATTCTGTAGTTATCAAGAAGTGCATCGGTGAGACCTGCGTATCTTTCAATAAGTTCTTCTTCGGTTTTGGGCGCATTGCCGTAGCCCCATGCATCGCCTCTGTCGCCCCTTGACCACTGAAGTCCGCCGTATTCGCTGACCCATGCGCAGCCTTTACCGCTGTACATCTGTCTGTCGGGGAATCTTTCGTAGAGAACATTTTCTGTCATGAGCTTATCATAGTTTTCTTTGAAAACATGATAATCCTGCTCATAATCATGAACGTCATAAATATCGGTTTCAACGTGGAAGTTACCGCTTGTATCAATGCAGGGACGGGTTTCATCCATGTGCTTTGTAACTCTGTAAATTGATTTAAGAACGCTGTCAACCTGTTTTCTTCCGTTTCTGTCCCATGTTTCATTGAACGGACACCAACCGATGATTGAAGGATGGTTGAAATCTCTTTCAACGCATTCGCACCATTCGCAAAGCATTGCTTCAAGTGCTCTTTCATCTGACCAGTCAAGACCCCAGTTGCCGTATTCACCCCATACGATATATCCGAGTCTGTCGCAATGATAAATGAATCTCTTTTCAAAAACTTTCTGATGAAGTCTTGCACCGTTAAAACCTACTGCCAATGAAATCTTGATATCTTTTTCAAGATCTTCGTCTGTGGGAGCGGTGTAAATTCCGTCGGGGTAGAATCCCTGATCAAGTACAAGTCTCTGGAAAACGGATTTGCCGTTGATAAGGAATTTGTAATCATCAAGTTTTACATTTCGAAGACCGAAATAGCTCTTGACTTTATCTTCGCCGAATGTGAGTTCAAGGTCATAAAGTCTGCCGTTGCCCACTTCCCAAAGATGAATTTCATCAAGCTTGATTTCGCCTGTGATTGTTGAAACGGCTTCCTTTGAGAATGAACCCATTGCCTTGCCTTCATATGAAGCGGAAGCGGTGAATTCTCCTTCACCCTCAACAACAGCAGAAATTGCGATAATGCCGTTGATATAATCAGGATAAAGCTTGAAGCTTTTTATGTATGCCTTGGGAACGAATTCGAGCCATACAGTCTGCCAGATACCAGTTGTTCTTGTGTAGTCACAGCCGTGAGATTTGAGTTCTTCGCTCTGCTTTCCTCTGGGAACAAGGATGTTTCTTACGTCGTCAACCGCATTGACAATAATTGTGTTTTCGCCTTCGGTAAGATATTCTGTTATGTCAAACTTGAATGAAGCATAGCCGCCTTTGTGGTAGCCCGCTTTTTTGCCGTTGATATAAACGGTTGTTTCATAGTCAACCGCGCCGAAATGAAGGAGAACATTGCCCTTGAGCTGATCGGCTGTGATTTCAACGGTTCTTTTGTACCATACTGCAGGAATGAAATCGGTGTGTTCGATTCCCGAAAGCTTACTTTCGGGGCAGAAGGGGACAACTATCTTTGTTTCCCAATCTTTTCTGTCAATGATGCCGGATTCTTTTTTGCTGTTGCCGAAGTCAAATTCAAAATCCCATTCTCCGTTGAGGTTGAGCCATGTTGCTCTTTCAAACTGAGGATCGGGATGCTCGTGTCTGGGTATGTTAATCATAATTTGTTCTCCTTATATTTTAAAGTAGTTATCTTCAATCATTGCCGCAAGACAATGATAAACAGGTAATGTAAGTTCCTGAACCTTAAAGGTTTCGGTTTCGGGGAGTTTTATGCATATATCGCAGATTTTGCTGAGTTCGCTGTCTTTTTCACCCGTGACAGCAACGGATTTTATGCCTGCCGCTTTTGCAGATTTTACCGCATAAACAATATTTTCCGAATTACCCGATGTGCTGAAACAAAGCAGAACATCGTTTTCTTTTGCGTATGCATAAACCTGCTGAGCAAAAACAAGCGACGGAGCAACATCGTTTTCAAATGCGGTCATAAGCGCCGAATGACTGCAAAGCGATATTGCAGGCAACCCTTTTTGCAGATTATCGGCAATATATTTATCCTCAAAAAGCTCCTTTTCATTATCGGAAATGGGTCTTTTTTTGAGAAATCCTTTCATCAGTTCGCCAACGAAATGGTCGCAGTCTGCCGCCGAACCGCCGTTTCCGCAGCAAAGAATTTTTCCGCCGTTATCATAGCATAATCTGAAAAGTTCGAATGCGGAATAAATATCGTTTCTGCAAATTTCAAGACAGGGATATCTTTCAAAAAGTTCTTCAAAAATCATTTCTTATCCTCCGCATATTCTTTTGCAACGCCGATTGCCGCATAGTCGCCGATATCGTCGCCGAGCATTGCGGAAACGATTTTACAGCATTCCGCAGGAATTGAAAGAGCCTCTTTTTTTATAACATCATTCATGCTGTCGATAAGCAGATGACCCGAACGCTGAAAAATACTGCCGATAACGATTCTTTCGGGATTGAGGATATCAATCAGAATTGAAAGTGCAAGACCAAGCTTTTCACCGCATCTGCGGTAGATTGCATTTGCAAGCTTATCGCCTCTGACAGCAGCGTCAGCAATTGTTTTTGCGGTAACATTATCGTAGGGAATAAGAGTTGTTCCGTTATAAATCGAAAGCATTTTTTTTCCCATTGCCGCAATTCCCGAACCGCTGCAGAATCCCTCGAATGAGCCTGCTTTTCCGTATGCAACGGGACCGTCGGCATCGAGTCTTATGTGACCGACCTCTCCTGCGGTTCCGCTTGTGCCCGTATAGAGTCTGCCGTCAAGAATCAGACCTGCGCCCATACCTGTGCCGAATGTAAGGAAAATCATGTTTTTTGTTCCTTTGCCTGCACCGAACTGCCACTCTGCAAGAGCACATGCATCGGCATCGTTTCTGACTTTGCAGGGAATACCCAGCTCGTCTTTAATGATATCCGCAAGGGGAACATTATCCCAGTCAGGCAGATTCGGAGGACGCATTATGATTCCTTTTTCGCAGTCGAGCGGACCTCCGCAACTTACTCCGCAGGCAAGTATATCTTCGGTTGATATGCCGTTTCTTTCAATGATTTCACGGGCTGAATTTATAAGTTCTTCAACAATCGCTTTCCAGCCTCGTTCAACTCTTGTTTCAAAACGGGTTTTATCCTTTACGGTGTTGCCGTTTTTTTCGCTGATAACAACGGCGCATTTTGTTCCGCCGATATCCATTCCGAGATAGTATTTCATAAATTCACCACATTTCAATCCAATTATATATGTAATTTCTTTTCAAGTCAATAAAACTAATATAATTAATTGTTATGCTAAAGATAAATATGAAAGGAATGAAAATATGGCAGTAACATTAATCAGAGCAACTCTGCTCTATACGGCAGTTATTTTTCTTCTGAGGCTTATGGGCAAACGGCAGATAGGTGAACTTCAGCCCTCCGAACTTGTAATGACTATTCTGATTTCGGAAATTGCATCAATACCCATGCAGGATAACAACATTCCGATTGCGCATTCCGTTGCCGCTCTTTTTTTGCTTGTGTCATTTGAAATACTGACATCTGCAATAGGTCTGAAAAGCCATAAACTGCGAACCGTTCTGCAGGGACATCCCGTTATAGTGATAAGAAACGGTCAGGTGGATATGAAAGCGCTGAAGAAACTCCGTATGACGGTAAATGATCTCGTTTCGGCGTTAAGACAAAAGGATGTTTTTGATATATCGCAGGTTTCATATGCCATCTTCGAAACCAACGGTCAGATAAGCGTGCTTCTGAAATCCGAATACAGAAATTCAACGGCGAAAGACCTTGACATCCGTCCTGCAGATAACGGCATGCCCTTTGCGGTGATTTGTGACGGAAAGATAATCGATGATACCGTTGCAGAATCGGGGGTTGATAAAGATAAAATCAAAAAGCTTGTTATCTCGAGTAAAATACCGCTTGAAGAAATCATCATTATGACCGTCACTGCCGACGGCAAGGCATTCATAGCAAGAAGAGGAGAGAGCGAATGAAAAGAATAATTATTGCGCTGATTCTTCTGCTGTCAGCAATTTCGGTATCCGTGTGGTCTAATATAACGTTTGAAAAAAATATGGAGGAGTTTTCATATGCCTTGAGAAGTCTTATTTCATATTCTGAGAAATCAGATAATGAAAAACTTAAAGAAGAAACCCTTAAGGTTGTTAATGCGTGGTATGATTCATCCGCTTTTCTCCATTCTCTTGTTGCTCATGAGGGAATGGATGAGCTTGAAAAAAGCATAACCTCCCTGCCGTTGCTTTTGGAGCATTCCGACAGGGAGGAGTTCAGAAATGAATGTATAAATGCCGTCAATCAGATAAATAATCTTGTCGATTCCGAACGGCTTAGTATAGGAAATATTCTTGTTATTTTACAAGACCCGAAATAAGAATTATGAGAATGAGTACGGGTAAAACAAACTGAAAATAAGGCTTGATTTTTCTTGACATTTTAATGCCGCTTCCCGTGTTTACTTCTTCGATATATTTGTCAAATCCCCAGCCCCATTTCGTTACGCAGAACAAAAGATAAACGAGAGCGCCGATAGGGAGAAGAAGATTGCTTACAATGAAATCTTCGCTGTCAAGAATATCTCTGCCGCCGATGAGTTTAACTTCGCTCCAGATGTTGTAACCGAGAACGCAGGGAATGCTTCCGAAGAAGAAGAGAATTCCGTTGATGATGGTTGATTTCTTTCTGCTCCAGCCGAAATTATCAATTCCGCTTGCAATAAGATTTTCAAAAACGGCAATAACCGTTGAAAGGCTTGCAAAAGTCATAAAGAGGAAGAAAAGAGTTCCCCAGAGTCTGCCGCCTGACATGTTTGCAAACACCTTGGGAAGAGTCATAAAGATAAGCGAAGGACCGGCGTCAGGTTCAACATTGAAACTGAAGCAAGCGGGGAAAATAATAAGACCCGACATAACAGCAACGAATGTATCAAGTCCGCATATACGGATTGATTCGCTTGTGATGGTGTTATCTTTTGCCATATAGCTTCCGAAGATTTCCATTGAAGCGATGCCGATGCTGAGAGTGAAGAATGCCTGGTTCATCGCAGCAGTCATAACATTAAATATTCCGTTTTCCATCGCTCTGCTGAAATCGGGGAGAAGATAGAACTTAAGACCTTCTGCCGCTCCGTCAAGGGTGAGTCCGTGCACGGCAAGAACAACAATGAGAAGAAGCAGACCTATCATCATAACCTTTGTTATGCGTTCAATACCGTTCTGAAGACCCATGCTGCAAACAACAAGACCGATAAGAACGGTAATACCCATCCAGAGCATCATCTCTTTCGGGTCGGCAAGCATGGATGAAAAAACCTGCGGTGACTGTTCGGCGGGCACGCCCTCAAATGTACCGGTTGCAAATTTGACGAAATATCCGAGCATCCAGCCGGAAACGGTTGTGTAGTACATCATAAGAAGAAGGCAGCCGATAACGCCGACCCAACCGTGGATATGCCACTTATGACCGGGCTTTTCAAGAGTTTTGTATGCCTTGACGGTACTCTGACGGCTTGCTCTGCCGACTGCAAGCTCCATTGTGAGAACGGGAACGCCCATAATAAGAAGGAAAAGCAGATAGAAAAGAACGAAAACGCCGCCGCCGTTTTCACCTGCAACATACGGGAATTTCCATACGTTTCCTATGCCTATGGCGCAACCTGCGCTTACAAGCAGAAAGCCCAGACGGGATTTGAAATTTTCACGACTCATATTGATTTCTCCTTGGTTTTTTGTTTGTCTGAAGAATTATAGCAAAATCAAAATCCGATTACAATAGCAAAAAATCGACAAAACTAAAAAATATTTTTAAAATTCAACGATTTTATGTTGAAATATATTGTTTTTAATGTTAGAATGAAATGAAAAATTATTCGGAAAGGATAATGCTATTATGGAATACAAAATGATTCTCACCCCCGAAGAGCAGGATATACTTAACGGCTCCAAGGGCGAAACAATGGCAAAGGTTATGAAAACCCTTGTTCTTTACGGCGAAGCTTTCGGCGCAACCAAGATGGTTCCCGTTGAAAGCAAGATGGGTCACCTCGTAACAAGCTTCGGTCTTAAGGTTATGAAACCCGTTTATGAACTTATGGATCAGCTTATCGCTGGCGGTGCACTTTCACAGCAGAAATTCTCTGTTGACCCCAAGCCTATTGATCCCAAAGTTCCCGCAAACTTCCTTCAGAAGCTTATCTTTAATAAGTTTATGTACAGCATGCAGAACAGCTATGATGCTCAGCTTTCAAAGCTCGGTCTTATCGACGATAAATCATACACCTGCACCTGCTACATGGACGAAGTAGGCAACGTACCCAAGAAGGGCGAAGTTCTTTCATGGGCTGAATCATCAGCTGTTGTTTATGCAAACTCCGTTCTCGGCGCACGCTGCAACAGAAACTCAGGTATCATCGAACTTTTCGGTTCAATCGTTGGCAGAGTTCCTTATTTCGGTCTTGTTACCGATGAAGGCAGAAAGGCAACATGGATTGTTGAAGTTAAAACAACAAAGAAGCCCGAAGCTCAGATTCTCGGTTCAGCTATCGGTATGAAAGTTATGGAGGATGTTCCTTATATCAAGGGTCTTGATAAGTGGATCGGAACAGAACTTGACGGCGATACAAAAGCATACCTTAAGGACTTTGGCGCAGCAACAGCTTCAAACGGCGCAGTTGGTCTTTATCACGTTGCAAACCTTACTCCCGAAGCAGTTGAACAGGGCGAAGCTCTTATTGCAGAAGGCGCACAGGTTTATGTTGTTGACGATGCAGAACTTGCAAGAGTTCAGGCAAACTATCCCGTTATGTGGAAAGATAAGAACGCAACTCCCAAGCTTTGCTTCGTAGGTTGCCCCCATCTTTCACATGCACAGCTTATTGAATGGACAGATAACGTTGTTGCAGGTCTTAAGAAGAACGGTCTCAAGAAGGTTTCAATTCCCACCGTATTCACAGCAGCTCCTGCAGTTATTGAAGAATTCAATAAAACTCCTTATGCTGCAAAGCTTAAGGCAACAGGCGTTGTTCTCAGCTACATTTGTCCTCTTATGTATATGAACAATCCTCTTTGCAAGAAGATGCCCGTTATAACAAACTCCAATAAGCTCAGAACATACACAACCTCTCGCTACTACAGAAGCGAAGAGATTCTTGATATCATCACAAAGGAGGCAAAGTAAGATGAAACAGTTTAAAGGACGTCCCGTTGTTGCAGGTAAATGCACAGCATCCGCTCTTGTTTCCCACGGCGGTTTCAACACTCTCGCCTCATTCCAGAACGCTCTTCAGTTCGGTGATAAAGAAGCAAAGTGCGGCGATCAGAATAACGCTGACCTTTACGGTAAGCCCATGGTAAACACCGCTCTCTGCCTTCCCCAGACAATCGGTTCAACAACAGGCGGTATGGTTCTCTACTGCGCAAAAGCTATGAAGAGAAACCCCACCTGCATGCTTTTCTCAGAGCATATCGACTCCCTTGCATGCGCAGGCGCAGTTCTTGCTGCTGTATGGACAGATGAACCCATGGTAACAGTTGACTGCCTTGGTCAGGAATTCCTTGATTATGTTAAGGATGGAATGAAGATTACCGTTGATGAAGACGGAACAGTTACTGTTGAATAATTAAAAAATAAATTTTTGCCGCAGACTTCGGTCTGCGGTTTTTTTATCTTTTTTTGAAAATACAATTCCAAACAGTTGCTTTAGTATAATTATGCTGCTGTAATTTGGATAAAACTAACAAAAATTACCAATTTGAGGAAATTTTTGTAAAAAACACTTGCAATTTTGTTTCGGGAGATATATAATGTGTTCCGATATGGAACATAAAAGAGGTGATGAGGGTATCTATGTATATAATGACAAAGAGTTGCAAAAAAATTGAAGACAAAGATATTGTCTTATTCGGCGTTGCGGATGAAAGTTGTGATTATGGTGATTTTACCGATAACCTGACTAAAGCCGAAGATTTTGTAAATTTGCTAAATTCAGAAAAAGTTGAGTCGGTTCATATTCACGATATTATCGAGGATATGTTTTACTGAAATCAAAAAAGGCAGGATTCGTTTTGAATCCTGCCTTAATCTTATTCGTATTTGGCTCTTTCGCCGCCGATATATTTTGCTCTTGTTTTTGCGGCGTTGAGCTTTGCTTCACCGATGATGTTGTTTTCAAGTCTTAAAGGCACGGCAACTCTTTTGAGATGCATACCGATAAGTGTGAAACCGATATCGATTCCTGCGTCAGCCTTGATTTCTTCAACGGCGGCAGGTTTTTTCATTGTGTGCCATGCCGCAGTTGCAAACGAACCGCCTGCACGGGGATGGGGAACAACGCAAACCTTTTCGAGTCCGAGTTTATCAGCTTTTTCGCTTTCAATAATAATCGCTCTGTTGAGATGTTCACAGCATTGTGCGGCGATATATATTCCTTTTTCGGAGAAAACACTGCTCAGACCGTCGAAAATCTGCTGTGCAACCTCAACCGTTCCGCTTGTGCCGATTCTTTCTCCGATAACCTCGCTTGTTGAACATCCGATAACAACAACATCTCCGCTTTTAAGCTCTGCTTTTTCAACAAGCTCTTTGGCGGCAAGCTGTGACTGATTAAAAATATCCTGCATTATGATTACCTCTTTAAAAATGAGTTTATTGTTTTATTCTTTTTAATTGCAGTTGTAACCGTTATTCCTGCAATTATTCCTATGATTCCCTGCATAATATTCGATAAAACGCTTCCTGCCGCCGCAAGACCATAACCGAGAATAACCGCTTCATATCCGAAATATCCGAGCACCATTATCGCTTCCGCAACTATGCCGCCGGTAAGTTTTCCGATTAACGGTTTTTTGATAATTGCTTTTGTAACGTAATATGCGGCAATCGCCATGAGTGCTTTGATAACAAATGTCGGGAGTGCATACTGCATATATCCCGAAAGAATATCCGCAAGTGCGGAGCCGAGTCCTGCTGCAAGTGCGCCGTAAACGGGACCGAGAAGCCAGCCCGAAAGGAGCACAAAGCAGTCGCCGAGGTTAAAATATCCGTTTGTTGCAGGTGAAGGGATTTTCACAATAAAGGTTGCAACGCATACTATTGCGGTAAGTAACGCCGATATTGCAACTTTCTGTAAATTTTTCTGTTTCACTTTTATCATCTCCAAAATAAAAGTATAACCCAAAACAAAAGATATTTCAAGGTGTCGTTTATTGTGATTTTTAACATAAATATTCATTTGTTATCTTGAAAAAATGTTATCTCTGTGATATAAAATAAATAATACTCTTTATTTTTGGGAGGTACTATGAAGATTAAAGCATATCACAAAGATTTAGGCAGTCTGCATATCGGCTGCGAAGACCCGAGAGCATATTTCATTCCTTATCAGAATGAAGAAGCCGCTCTTTCTGGCAAAAGAAACGATTCTGATTATTTCATGAACCTTTGCGGTGAATGGAATTTTAAATTTTACAATTCTTTTGAGGATATCGGAGAAGATTTCCTGAATGCTGATTTTACGGACACAATTCCCGTTCCCAAGTGCTGGCAGACAGAGCTCGGCAAGGGGTACGATGTGCCTCTTTACAGCAATCTTTTCTATCCTTTCCCTCTTGACCCGCCTCATGTTCCCGATGAAAACCCTGCAGGTCATTATAACAGAAAAATCAACATCAACAAGAAAGACGGCAAGAGTTATTATATCAATTTCGAGGGTGTTTCCTCGTGCTTCTATCTCTATGTCAACGGCGAATTTGCCGCTTACAGCCAGGTAAGCCACAACACAACCGAGGTTGATATCACCGATAAGCTTGCTGACGGCGAAAACACAATTGACGTTGTTGTTGTAAAATGGTGTGACGGAAGTTATCTTGAAGATCAGGATATGTTCCGCCTTTCGGGTATATTCAGAGAAGTTTATATTCTTGAAAGACCCGAAAACTGCGCTATGGATATGTGGATTGCATCGGAGCTTTCCGATGATATGCAATCGGGCGATATCTATATGAAAGAATTCTCATGGGTGGGCGAAGAAGCCGAGATTTCAGTTAAGGTTATTTCACCCGACGGAGAGGTTGTTTTTGAAGGCGCAGATCTTGATGTGACAATCGAAAATCCTGTTCCCTGGAGTAGTGAGAATCCTCAGCTTTACACAGTTCTTGTTTATTGCAACGGTGAAATTATTCCGTTTAAAACAGGCTTCAAGAAGATTGAATTCAGAGGTAATGTTGCTTATGTCAACAATCAGCCGATAAAGCTTTACGGTGTTAACCGTCACGATTCTAACCCTGAAACAGGTTTTTACTGCGATATGGAGCATATGATCCGTGATATCCATATCATCAAGCAGGGCAACTGCAACACGATCCGTACATCCCATTATCCCAATGACCCCAGATTCCTCGGACTTTGCGATGAATACGGTCTGATGGTTGTTGACGAAGCAGATATCGAAACCCACGGCATGGGCTTTGAATACCGCGACACATGGGATTGGATGCGTTGGTCAAAGCTTTCCATTGATGATGAGTGGGAGCCTGCTTATGTTGACAGAGCAGAGCGCCTTTTTGAACGCGATAAAAACCATGCTTGTGTTATTATGTGGTCGCTCGGCAACGAATCGGGTTGCGGTAAGAATCACAGAGCGATGGGCAGATATATCAAAGACCGTGATCCCGATGCAATCATCCACTACGAAAATGCACATCTTGAATTCAAGGCTGTGCCCGTAGGCGAAAACTACAGCGATATTTCCGATGTTGAGAGCCGTATGTATGCGCCTCTCGATTATACCGCTGAATATGCAGAAAACAAGAATTCAAAGAAGCCTTTCTATTTCTGCGAGTTCTGCTGCTCGATGTCAACAGGTAACATTCACGCACATTG
>JAZQTZ010000049.1:0-2102 GCA_045631105.1 Acutalibacteraceae bacterium | reverse complement strand
TGTCTGTCTGAATAGTCATATGCAAGTTCATATTTTTCGCCCTTGGTTACGTTTTCAAGAATAACCTTTGCACCGTTCTTGATGTTCTCTCTGATGCCGTTGAGTGCAAGAATATCGTCGGTGTCAATCTTGTCGTAATCGTCAGGATTTGCGAATGTGAAGGGCATGATGCCTGCGTTTATGAGGTTTGCGCAATGGATTCTTGCGAATGATTTAGCGATAACAGCCTTGATTCCGAGATAAAGAGGAACAAGAGCTGCATGTTCTCTTGATGAACCCTGACCGTAGTTTGCGCCGCCGATGATGAAGCCTTTTCCTGCAGCTTTGCAACGCTCTGCAAAGTGTTCATCACACTGCTTGAAGCAGAAGTTTGAAAGGAAAGGAATGTTTGAACGGTAGGGGAGAATCTTTGCGCCTGCAGGCATGATGTGGTCGGTTGTGATGTTATCGCCAACCTTAAGGATTGCAGGAGCTTCGATGCTTTCAGGAAGTTCAACGCTAGTGGGGAAGGGTTTGATGTTGGGACCGTACTTGATTTCAACGCTGTCAGCTTCTTCAACGCTTGCGGGAAGTTCAATCATATTATCGTTGATGATGAATCTCTCGGGCATTGTGATCTCGGGCATCTCACCAAGTGTTCTGGGGTCTGTGAGATAACCTGTAATAGCTGATGCAGCCGCAACTTCGGGGCTTACAAGGTAGATACCTGCATCTGCTGTACCTGAACGGCCTTCAAAGTTTCTGTTGAATGTACGAAGTGAAACACCCTTTGACTGAGGTGACTGACCCATACCGATGCAGGGACCGCATGAGCATTCAAGAAGTCTTGCGCCTGCGCAGAGAATATCGGAAAGTGCGCCGTTGAGTGAAAGCATATTGAGAACCTGCATTGAGCCCGGTGAAATTGTGAGGCTAACGTTGGGAGCAACTTTCTTGCCCTTGAGGATAGCCGCAACCTTGAGAAGGTCAAGCAGAGATGAGTTTGTGCATGAACCGATACAAACCTGGCTGATTTCGATGTTGCCGATTTCTTCAACGGTTTTAACGTTGTCGGGCATATGAGGCATAGCTGCCATGGGAGCAAGCTTGCAAAGGTCGATATCGATGATTTCGTCATACTGTGCATCCTCGTCGGGAAGAAGCTCTGTCCAGTCTTCTTCTCTGCCCTGAGCTTTGAGGAATGCCTTTGTAATTTCGTCTGAGGGGAAAACGGATGTTGTTGCGCCGAGTTCAGCGCCCATGTTGGTGATGGTTGCTCTTTCGGGAACGGAAAGTGTCTTAACACCTTCTCCGCCGTATTCGATAATCTTGCCAACGCCGCCCTTAACGCTCATGATGCGGAGAACTTCAAGGATGATGTCCTTTGCACCAACCCAGGGTGAAAGCTTGCCTGAAAGGCGAACAAGTGTCATTTTGGGCATTGTTGTGTAGTATGTACCGCCGCCCAATGCAACTGCAACGTCAAGACCGCCTGCGCCGATTGCAAGCATACCGATGCCGCCGCCTGTGGGTGTGTGGCTGTCTGAACCGATAAGAGTCTTGCCGGGTTTGCCGAAGCGTTCAAGATGAAGCTGATGGCAGATGCCGTTACCGGGTTTTGAGAAAAGAAGACCTCTTTTCTTTGCAACGCTCTGGATAAATCTGTGGTCGTCTGCATTTTCAAAACCGTTCTGAAGAGTGTTGTGGTCGATATATGAAACGGAAAGCTCTGTGCGTACCCTTTCAACGCCCATTGCTTCAAATTCAAGATATGCCATTGTACCCGTAGCATCCTGAGTGAGAGTCTGGTCAATCTTAAGACCGATTTCTGTGCCGGGTATCATTTCGCCGCTGACAAGATGGCTCTTTATCAGCTTCTGGCCTATTGTCATTCCCATTGTACATCCTCCTGTTTATTAAAAACAATAATATATAATTTTATGTCAACTAACGCAGTTTGTCAAGTGAAAACTATACTTTATTTTTTGTTTTAGTTGTTGACATTTTTTGAGTATATTGTTATACTATTTAGAGTATTGATGAAAGGAAAAGACTATGAGTTTTACTGTTAAAGGATGCAAAAAACACGGTAATGATATGCCCGTAGATATTTCTGTTTCAGG
>JAZQTZ010000048.1:0-63433 GCA_045631105.1 Acutalibacteraceae bacterium | reverse complement strand
GAGTCGGCTTACACTTGCTTCAACAACAACAAAATCAAGAAGATTGTCGTCAGGCTGTGCAAGAGGAGCCGCCATAAATCCGCCGCCGTACCATCTTGAATTTCCGCAAAAACAGAAAAGACAATCCTTTGAAAATTCCTCATCATCATCGATTTTAATTGTAAACTTGTTATGGAATTTACGCAGAAGAGCGTAAAGGCAGCCTATGTAATACGCACCCTCACCGGTAACAAGAGGGAACTTTTTGATTTTGCCCTGCATTGCACAAACCTCTGCATCCATACCCATAGAGCACTGGTTGATTGCAATTTCATCATCACACTTGATGAGGTCAAGCTCAACAGGCACACCGTTAACAACGTCATCAAGATTCATATATTCTTCCTTTGTGCCGAAAAGACGGATAAAGTCATTACCCGAGCCGAGAGGAATAACCGCAACCTGAACATTCTTGAATCCGTATGCACCGTTGACAACCTCATAAAGAGTGCCATCGCCGCCGCAGGCATAGAAGCGAAGCTCCTCACCCGTTGCAGCTCTTTCTTTTACATATCTGAGACCGTCGTTCTTTTCTTTGGTAATATACATTTCGTATTCAAGAGAATACTTCTTGCAGATTTCTTCAATTTTAGGCTGAATAAAACCAAGAGCCTTACCCTGACCAGCCGCAGGATTGATGATAAAAATATGTTTCATTTTGTTTTTCCTCTCTGCCTTATTATTTGAAATACATAAACAACTGGCATTTAATCATGCCGTTATATAATTTTCTTCTCTTATCGGCTTTTCTTCCGAAAGCCTTTTCGAACTCTTCGTCAGGGCTGATAATACTGTATGACCAGCCTTTCTTCTGTTCAAAAACCTTACCCATGGAATTATATATTTTTTCGCATTCGGTAATATCAAGAAGTCTTTCGCCGTAAGGAGGGTTACATATAACTGTTCCTCTGTCCGATTCGGGTGAGAATTTTGCAACATCTGCAACCTTGAATGTTATCTTATCACCGACGCCTGCTCTCTGTGCGTTGACCTTTGCAATTTCAATTGCCTTTGCATCAAGGTCAGAACCGTAAGCCATGAAATCATCGCAAGGTCTGACAAGACTTCTCGCTCTTTCTCTTTCTTCTTCCCAAACATTTCTCGGAATAACACCGAAACGCTCTGCAGAGAAGCTTCTGTTAATTCCCGGTGCAATATTCGCCGCCATCATTGCGCCTTCAATAAGAATGGTTCCCGAACCGCACATAGGGTCATAGAGCTTATGATAGGGTCTGAGGTGAGAAAGATTGCAAAGTGCAGCAGCGAGCGTTTCCTTGATAGGAGCATCGTTGGCATCAAGGCGGTAGCCTCTTTTATGAAGACCGTAACCCGAGGTATCGATAAGAAGGGATACCTTGTCCTTCATAATGGAAAACTGAATCTGATGAACAGGTCCCGTTTCTTCAAACCACTCTATTTTATATTTTGATTTCAATCTTTCAACAACCGCTTTTTTGATAATAGCCTGACAGTCACGGGTGCTGAAAAGACCCGAATTGATTGAGTAACCCTTAACGGGGAACGCATCAAGAGAGCCTATCCATTCCTCCCAGGGAAGCTTTTTGGTTCCTTGGAACAGTTCTTCAAAGCTTCTTGCTTCGAATGAACCGACAAGAATCTGCACTCTTTCTGCATATCTTGAGCAGATATTCACTCTTGCAAGCATATTTTCATCACCGCTGAAAAGCACTCTTCCGTTTTCGGCATTGACATTTTCAGCTCCGAATTCTTTAAGTTCTCCCGCAATAAGGGATTCCATGCCGAGAAGGCAAGGTATTACAAAATCAATTCTCATTAATGTTCTCCTAAAAAAGGCGGGAACCGTTATGATTCCCGCCAATATTCAATCAATCATAATTTTCGGTATATGATTACTCAATCTCAGGTGTGATAAGACCGTAGCCTCCGTCATTACGCTTATAAACTACGCAAACTTCTCCGATTGATTCTTCAACAAACACATAGAAATTATGGTCTACGAGATTCATCTGAAGAATAGCTTCGTCAACGGACTGGGGTTTAAGGTTTACGGTTTTCTTTCTGACAAGGTCAAAATCAATTTCTTCGGTAACTTCAGCTTCGTCCGCAAATGCATCAAAGCTTGCTGTACGGAATTTCTTTTCAATTCTGGTCTTGTTCTTTCTGATTTGCCTGATAAGGGTGTCAACACATTTGTCGAGAGCTTCGTTCATATTTTCCGCTCTCTCCTGAGCTCTGAAAATCATACCGTTATTCTTTACGGTGATTTCAACCGACTGTGATGACTTCTCAACAGTTACCGTAACTTTCGCCTCCGCATCGGAGCCGAAGAAGCGCTCAATTTTGGCGAGCTTCTTTTCTGCATGCTCTTTGAAAGAGTCTCTGGGTGAGCACTTGCGACCTGTAATTGTGATTTTCATATAGTCATCCCCTTTTGTAGCTATTGAAGTCTTTAACTTCATCTACATTGTAGCATATATGCACAAAAATTGTAAAGGGGTTTTTGAAAATTTTTATTATTTTGTCTAATTTATTTAATAATCCGTTCAGATTACCATGCTTTTATGGCGGGTAACATGGCATCCTACATTGAGTGCAACAGGTAAACCTGCGATATGAGTAGGTTTTGCTTCTATGGCAACGCTCAAAGCGGTGGTTTTTCCTCCGAAGCCCTGAGGTCCGATATCAAGAGCGTTTACTCTTTCAAGAATTTCATTTTCCATATCAGAGTAATACTCATCGGGGTTTCTTTCGCTGACATTTCTGCACAGCGCTGTTTTGGCAAGCAAAGCGCATTGTTCAAATGTGCCTCCAATTCCTATGCCGAGCACCATCGGAGGGCAAGGATTGCTTCCTGCGGTTTTAACCGACTCAACTATATAGTTTATTATATCCTCCTTTGTTGCGGAAGGAGTAAACATCTTAAGACAGCTCATATTTTCGCTGCCGAAGCCCTTGGGTGCAACGGTCAGCTTTATCTTATCGCCATCAACAATACGTGTGTGAATAACTGCAGGGGTATTATCGCCTGTATTAGCTCTTCTGAGAGGGTCTTTAACCACAGAGCAACGAAGATAGCCTTCGGTATATCCTCTTGAAACGCCTTTGTTGACCGCATTCTCAAAGCTGTCACCGACGATATGAACATCCTGTCCGATTTCGGCAAATATAACAGCCATTCCCGTATCCTGGCAAATCGGAATATCAAGTTCTTTTGCCGCAGCAATGTTATCGGTAAGAGTTTTCATTATGCTTGCAGGCAATTCATCGCATTCACAACCTGCGCAATATTCAATTCTTTCTTCAAGGTCATGCGGCAAATGTTTATTGGCAAGAATGCACATATCACGCACAGCCTGCTCGATAACAGCCGCATCAATCTCACGCATCATATCACCTCTTGAGTGAATATTAAAAAACGGAGGCACTGCCCCCGTTTGAAAATTACTTTGCACCTCTGCGGGAATAACCTGCGCTGCCTCTTTTTGAGTCGCTTGCTCTTTTGAGGTCAGTCATTTTTTCGTCGCTTATTGCCTTGAATCTTGCCATCATATCTTCAAAAGACTGCTTTTCACCTGCAGGAGGAGCGCTGCTCTTCTGACCGTTCCAAACATTGGGAGCCGAACGCTTTTCATTTCTCGGCTTCTGGG
Organism: Acutalibacteraceae bacterium; assembly: GCA_045631105.1. Taxonomy (GTDB): domain Bacteria; phylum Bacillota; class Clostridia; order Oscillospirales; family Acutalibacteraceae; genus CAG-177. The sequence continues at coordinate 59,765 of JAZQTZ010000048.1, read as the reverse complement.
GCGGTCTCTGGGGGCGCTGTTCCTTTTCCTTGGGCTGCTCAGTCAGTTTTCTGATTGAAAGGCTGATTTTTCCTTCGGGTGAAACCGAAATAACCTTTGCCTTTATCTCCTGACCAACCGAAACATGTTCTCTGATATCCTTGACATAGTTGGGAGCTACCTCGGAAATATGTATCATACCGGTTTTTCCGCCTTCAAGCTCAACAAAAGCTCCGAAATCGGTTAAGCCGGTAACCTTACCGCTTACGATTGCACCTTCTTCAAATTGCATACAGTTAAAATGTCCTTCCATAATAAAGTGAATTTATAAACAAACTGATAACAGTTTAATATACAGATGAATCGTAATAAACTCTTTCGTCAGGCTTTGCATAGCCATACTGCTCTCTTGCGATTTTTTCTATATAATCCGACTCATTGCCTTCATCGATAAGATGCTGAAGTTCAGCATTTTCATCAAGCTGCTGCTGATACTGAACGCTGAGCTCTGCAACATCGTTTTCCTGAGCACGAACCTGGGTCTGAAGACTGATGAGAGTTGCAACAAAATAGCACACAAGGGCGCAGAAAAGCACCGCAAGTATGACACTATGTTTTCTGTTTTTTATTTTTTCAACAGCCATTTATATCATTTATCCCTTAAAATTAATATTTTCTTTATAACCGTTAAGATTATACACCAAACCTTTATACTTTTGCAAGTTAAATTTTGATTTTTTTATTAATTTTTTTATTATTTTTTTGAAAAAACATACACATTTCTTATTTTTACGTTTTAATCTGTTTCCAAAGCGCAAAAACGGTTTTGAAACTACATAAAAAAACTTTCTAACCGAAAGAATTATGCTGTTGCTCAGTCTTACGGAAATCTCCCCGAGAGAGAAATAATATATGAGCCACCCCAGCAAATCACCAAGCAAAACATAGAGCCTTATCTTTCCTTCATCGAGAACAAGATTGAAAAAGAAAACAAGAAAAGCACACAGCACAAAATACAGAATATCCATAAAAACCGTAAACCCTGCGGAGCGTGAAATAACAAGGCGCAAGGTACGGAAAATATCATAAAATATTCCAAGCAGAAAGCCGAATCCGAGCGAAAGAAGAAATATTTCCGTCTGTACGGAAAGACCCTGAATATAATCCATTTATCTGAAAACCCTGCTGAAAAATCCGCCGTTTTTCACAGGTTCATCGGAATAAATCAGCGCCGCTATATTTCCCTCAACGGTAAGCTCCCCCACCTCAACGCTGAGTCTGTTGATATGAAGATTACTGCCTCTTACGGTCAACTCTCCCATATCAGTAAAAACAATTACTGTTTGCTCATCAAAACTGTCAACATCCGAAACGCCGGACACCGTCAGCATCTTTCTGTCTTCAAGAACAAGATTATGAGGCATTGACTGCATTCTTTTTTCTTCTGCCATAAATAAAAACCTCCCGATTTTGCATATTTATAAATAATATGCTTCGGAAGGCTTGTTTATTCTTATAACGGTCTGAACATGGTTGCGGCAGTTTCCTTTGTTGCATGTTCGGAAACGCTGAGCACCTCAAATTTGTTGGTGTTTGCGCCGAAGGTTATTTCGATAATATCGCCGACCTTCACATCATATGACGCTCTCGCAACCTTACCGTTAACCATCACATGCTTTGCATCGCAAGCATCGTTTGCAACGGTTCTTCTTTTGATTATTCTTGATACTTTGAGATATTTATCAAGACGCATAATTAACACTCCTGATTGAAAAAGGGCTGCCGTTAAGCAGCCCCGTTTTCAGTAAAATTATTTTGCAACCTTTTCCTTAAGAGCTGCGCCAGCCTTGAATGCGGGAGCCTTTGTTGCGGGAACAGTGATTGTTTCGCCTGTTCTGGGGTTGCGAGCTGTCTTTTCTGCACGTTCACGAACTTCGAAAGTACCGAAACCGATGAGCTGAACCTTTTCACCTGCTGCAAGAGCATCTGCAACTGCTGCAAATACTGCGTTAACTGCCTTTTCAGCACACTTCTTTTCAATGCCTTCGTTCTTTGCGATTGCGTTTACGAGTTCTGTCTTATTCATTTTTTTACTCCAATCTTTTTATTTTCTATTTTACAAATACCAATAAAGTATTTATATTCAATTAATTGTTTTTGCTTCATCCCAGAGTTTATCGAGTTCTTCAAGGGATGATGCTTTCATATCAATGTTGCGTTCTTCAGCAAGTTTTTCGACTGTTGTGAATCTCGCAAGAAATTTATCGCTTGCGGCAGTCAGAGCCTCTTCGGCATCGGATTTTATAAATCTCGAAACATTTACCGCAGAGAAAAGAACATCACCAAGTTCTTCGCTCATATTCTCGCTGTCTTTATTTTCAACAGCCTGTCGCAATTCGTTGATTTCTTCCTGAAGCTTATCAAGCGCACCCGATACATCGTTCCAATCAAAACCGACATCAGCCGCTTTCTTTTGGAGTTTTGTTGCACGCATGAGGGCAGGAAGCTCTCTGGGAACGCTGAGCATTGATTCGGTTGTTGTTTTCTGACCTTTGGTTTTTCTTTTGATATTATCCCAATTGGTCAGCACATCGTCAACACCCGATATTTTTGTTTCGCCGAAAACATGGGGATGGCGTTCAATCAGCTTTTTGCATATGCCGTCGCACACATTTTCAAAATCGAACACACCTTTTTCATCTTCCATACAAGAATGAAAAATGACCTGCATGAGCAAATCGCCGAGTTCTTCACAAAGAAGCACGTTATCTTTCTTATTGATTGCCTCGATAACCTCGTAGGCTTCTTCTATAAGATTTTTCTTGATGCTTTCATGAGTCTGCTCTGCATCCCACGGACATCCGCCGGGAGAACGGAGCAATTTCATTATCTCTACAAGGTCGTTGATATTATAGCAATCTTTGCGTTCAAAATCAACCATTTTTCTCACTCCCAAATTTGCGCATTCCCTATTTTAACCTAAAAGTCCGTATTTTTCAAGAGTTTTTGCAATTTTTTCTCCTTTTGGCAATACAGAAACATCTTCTCGGGCCACTCCTTTTAACAGGAGAAGAGAAATTGCATACACAACGACTGCAAGACCGACAGCAATAACGGTTGAAACAGTACCCATATTGAGAATGCTGTCTGTGTTTGTAACAGGGAAAATCTTGGAAAGCAGACCGTAGGATGCAAATGCAGTTACACCGCAGAGTGCCGAACATATAAGAGGTTTAACTATAATGGATGACCAGTTAACCTTAACCTTCGAAATACGGAGAAGCGATGTGAGGTTGCACGCAACAATAACAACATAGAAAAGTATGGTACCGACAACAGCACCGTAGACATTTATATTCGGATTGCCTACAAGAATGAAGTTGCAGGTTATTTTGCATATCGCGCCGACAACAACGGATTTTACGGGAATATCCGTTCTGCCGATTGCCTGAAGCATATTGGTAATCGGAGTTGAAACAGCCATAAGAGCCGTTGCAATGCCGTACGCCACCATAATGGGAGCAACAACGGGAATAGCGTCGGAGCTTGAACCTCTGCCGTAAATAAGAGTAAGCAAAGGAGTTGCAAGAGCCGCCATACCGAAGCCTGCGGGAAGACCGATGAGCATGCATATTCTCAGAACAAGCTCAATTGTTGATTTTGTACCTTTATTATCCTTGATTGCCCATGCAGCTGCAAGTGCGGGAAGGGCGCTGATACCGAGCTGAAGGGTAAGGTTGGGAATAAGGTTTCTGAAATCAAGAGCCATACCGTATGAACCCCAGAGATATTTGACTATCTCAGCGGAATCGCTGAGATTAATTCTTGAAAGTCTTACGGCTTCGTTAATCGCAGCAGAATGCATCTGAAGAACAGCTGCAGAATCGTTTTCGATAGCGGAGGTAAGTCTTGACTGAATTGTTACGGTGTCAACAAGGTTCGTTATGTTGAGAATAAGAGCGCTGATAACCATGGGGACAGCAATCTTTATCATCTCTTTGGCAAGTTTATCTGACGGCGATGATTTTTCAGAGTTAACAAGCTGTGTTCTAGTTATACCGTCGCCCTTGACTTTATAATAAATCGTAAGGAATACCGCCGCCGCAACAGAGCCGATGGTAACACCCATAACTGCTCCTGCAGCCGCCCACGGAGTTATAACACTGTTTGCCTCTGCAAGACTTGTTACCTCATTGCCGAAAACAGTTGCGGAAATATTACCCGAAGCGAGCATTCCGCTTTCATACTGACTCATACCTGTCTTTGTTACAAGCTTTGCAAGAACAAGACCCACAACAAGCTTTCCGAGAGCTTCAACAACCTGAGAAATTGCAGTCGGAGTCATGTTTCTCAGACCCTCATAATATCCTCTGTAAGTTGACATATAGCAACAGAAGAAAATTGAAGGAGCAACGCAGAGAACAGCAGGAAGGCTGCGGATATTCGCAACAAAACGCGCATAAGGATATGCAGCAGCAAGAAGAATGAGAGTTCCCGTTATGCCGACAATAATGAAAAGACGCTGCGAAACCTTGCGGATCATTCTGGGCTCTCTGTAGTTACCCAGAGCAATATTTTCCGCAACCATTCTTGAAACGGCAACAGGAAGACCTGCCATTGATATTGCAAAAATCGGTGTGTAAATTTCGTATGCCGAGTTAAAGTATCCTCTGCCTGCCGCACCGATCATATCGGTCAGCGGAATTTTAAATAAAAGTCCGATAACCTTAACCATCAGAACAGCAAACATAAGCATCATTGCGCCGTTAAGCACTGACTGTTTTTTTTCTGTAGCCAACAGGCTCACTCTCCTTTTCTTATCCCGTAAACTCACGCAAAAGTGAATCTTCGGGAAGAATTGAATAATCTGTATTCCTGAATAGTTTCAATCTATCAATTAACAAAGAAGCTTTTTCTCTGTGTTCATCGCTTTTCACCGATTCGAGAAGCTTCATTGCCCTTTCCGAAAGAACGCAAGGTTCGCACGGATGGAACGAATTGAGTTTTATATCAGCATTTCCTTCAAACGGAAAAAGATATTTATCCTCGCCCTTCATAACGCTTTGCCAGATTTCAAAAGTTCTTTCGGGAGATGTTGAACGGAAAGCATAATCTCTGACTATCCGTCTTACAAAACGAAGGTCACGTTTTGATAAAAGGACCTCACCGTCTTCCTCATAAACTCTTGAAGAAACGCTGACATAAATCCTGAACAGCCTGTTTTCATCAAGCGTTTCGGTTATCACGGGATTGAGTGCATGAAGCCCTTCGACGATTATAACATCATTTTCCGAAAGTTCAATCTTTTTTGCGTTGTTTATCCTCTCTCCCGATTGAAAATCAAAAATCGGAAACTCTGCTTCGCCTTTTTTCAGAAGCTTGCCGAAGCACGAGTGCAAGAGCTCAATATCCAACGCTTCAACACATTCATAGTCGGGTTTTCCGTCTTCATCAAGAGGATAGCCGACGGAACGAGGATGATAAAAATCATCGAGCGAAACCGTATATGCTCTGCTCCCCTTTTTTATCAGCATATCCGAGAGCAGATTCGCGGTTGTTGTTTTACCCGATGAACTCGGGCCTGCAAGCAAAACAATCTTTTTGCTTCTGTCATCAAAAATCTTTTCCGCAACCTCCGAAACCCTTGAATGATAGTCATGCGAACAATCATAAAGGAACTTCTTCGGTTCAAGAGCAAGGCGGTTTATTTCGTTACAGGTATATTTTTTATTTGTTACGTTCATACCAATCATATTTTATCACCCATAAGATTTAGTATGACAAATAAAAACTCTTTATTCCGTTTTTGCGCTCTATTATTTTGTCAAAACCGGAAATATATTCATAAGGATATTTATAATTGAAAATGCGTTCAACATTATTGTTTTCCTGATTGCAGAGTTTTGTAACACCGCCTGCGCCGACCGCAAGCACCGTATGGCATTCCTCCATCATGAAAACATTATAAAGACATTCCTTGCCTGTCTTGCACCAACCGACATTTTCAAGGTTGCCGACGCATTTACTCTGTCTATACATATAATAAGGAGCATAGCCGCTTGCGCTGAGTCTTTCGGATGCATATTCAAGCATTTTCTTCGCTTCGTTACCGCCTGAAACTCCCGAACCCGAAGCATTAAGCTCCGACGAGCGTTTAAGCGCAAGAGTATGTACCGTTATATTTTCGGGCGAAAGCGATATCGCCGTATCAACGCTTGAACGGAAATCTTCAAAAGTTTCATCGGGCAGACCTGCAATAAGGTCCATGTTTATGCTGTCAAATCCGTAAGCCTTCGCAAGCTGATAGGATTTCACCGCCTGTTCAACGCTGTGGTCTCTTCCGATTAACTCCAGAGTTTTCTGATTAAAAGTCTGGGGATTGATGCTTATTCTCTCAACATTATGAAGCTTTAAAATCCGGAGTTTTTCGGGAGTTACCGTATCGGGTCTTCCGACCTCAACCGTATATTCACGAAGATAAGAAAGGTCGAATGACTTTTCAATCGCTCCGAGGAGTCTGTCCATCTGCGGAGCTTCAAGCACTCCGGGAGTGCCTCCTCCGAAATAAACGCTTTCAAGCTTCAGACCAAGCTCTTTTGCAATCGCTCCCGTCTGCTCAATTTCTTCCGCAAGTTTTTCAAGATATTCAGGCAAAAGCTTGCGTGCGTTTGCGTTTGCAATTGAATGCGAAACAAATGAGCAATAACTGCATCTCGTCGGGCAAAACGGAATCGAAACATAAAGACTGAAAGATTCTTTCTCAGAAAGAGAAACTATCTTTTCCTCTGCATGTGCAACTGTCATTGCAAGAGCGGTTTTTTCTTCGCTGACAAGCAAATCTTTTGTGAAATATTCTTTTGCACCGTCCGCACCCATCTGCTCTGTTAAGCGAAGCATAAGCTTTGAGGGGCGCACACCCGTAAGAACTCCCCACGGAGGAGTGTAACCCGTTATATCAGAAAGAAGCGCAAAAATAAGCCGTGCTGTTTCAAGCTCGCTTTTGTCACGAAGCTCTTCCTCCGATGCGCTAACAACGGATTTTTCCGATTTCGAAACGCCGTCAATATGCGCTTCAACTTCGATAAGATTTCCGCCGTCAACGGGACTGCATTTTGTGACAACGGTTTTTTCATCCTCACCGTCATCACCGTAAACTATATTAATTTTTTCGTTGGGATAATATACCCTGCAAAGATTTTCACATTCATAATGAAAATCATGCCCGAAAATTCTCAGTATCACTTATCTGACCATCCTTCTGATATACCAATTGCGTGTTCTTTCTCTTTCAAGAGTTGTTTCTCTGTTGTGACCGGGATAAATTTTATAGTCGCCGTCAAGTGCGATGAGTTTTTTGAGGGAAGCTATCATTTTTTCATCGCTTCCGTCCCAGAAATCCGTTCTTCCCGCAGTCATGCAAAACAACGTATCACCTGAAAAAATCACTCTGTCATCCTCAAGAATATAACATACACTTCCGTTTGTATGACCCGGAGTATGCATAACTTTTATTTCGGAGTTTCCGAGTTTTATTATATCGCCGTTTTTAACAACAATATCTGCGCATACAGGCTGATGGGGTTCGGGGAAATTTCCCTCTGCAAGGCTTTTTTTCGGATCAAGAAGATGTTCCTTATCATTCTCGTGAATAACAACCTTTGCACCCTCTTCATGCTGAAGACCGTATACACCGCTTACATGGTCAAAATGGCCGTGTGTCAGGAGAACGTACCTGAGGTTTATGTTTTCTTTTTTTAATGTGTTTTTTATGATATTGCCGTACCAACCGGGATCGATAATCGCCGCTTCGCCCGTTGCTTCGTCAATAATCATATAGCAATTTGCAAAGATTTCATGTTCAAGCTGAATCTGTAATATCTTCATAGATTATCCTCGCTTATCCCAGATATCGGTATCCATAACAATCGTTACGGGACCGTCGTTTTCGATTTCAACCTTCATATCCGCCGCAAAAACACCCGTTGCAACTTTTGAAACGCCGTTTTCACGCAGTTTTTCGCAGAAATATTCATAGAGTCTGTTTGCTTCTGCGGGAGGTGCGGAATCGGTGAATGAAGGTCGGTTGCCCTTTTTGATATCGGCGCAGAGGGTGAACTGAGAAATAACAAGAATTTCACCGTTTATATCGGTAACACTCAAATTCATTTTTTCGTTTTCATCCTCAAAAACACGAAGCCTTGCAACCTTTCCCGCAAGCAGTTCCGCTTGCGATTCGGTATCTCCGTCCATTACACCAAGAAGGACATTGAATCCTTTTCCGACAAAACCTTTTATTTCACCGTCAACGCTGACGGAGGATTTATTTACTCTCTGAATTACAGCTCTCATTATACACCACTTCTTTCTATGCTGAGAACGCCGTCGACTTTTTCTATTTTGGAAACAAGAGAATTGAGATGCTCAACGCCGTTAACCGAAACAGTAACCATAATTATCGCTCTGCCGTCCTTCATGTTTCTCGTGCTGATATCATTAATCATAATTCTCATGTTTGCAAGCATACTCGAAACATCAGCAAGAAGACCGATTCTGTTAAGGCAATAAATCTGAAGAGTACATTTGAAGTCCTCACGCACAGAGCTGTCCCAATAAGCGGTTATCCAGCGCTCGGGCTCCCCTGCCTTGCTTATATCTTCAGGCACGTTCGAACAGTTTCTTGTATGAATCGAAACACCGTGGCCTCTTGTTATGAAGCCGATAATCTTATCACCGGGAAGCGGATTGCAGCAACGGGAGAACTTGATAAGACAGTTATCAATTCCTTCAACAATAACGCCTTCCTTACTCTTTGTCTTTTTCTTGACAGGAGTAATGGTAATAATCGGGTCTTCCGATTTATTAAGCTTGCTGTAATCCTCACGGATTTTAGGCATAAGACGCATAAGCGAAATTCCGCCGTAGCCGATTGCGGCATAGAAATCCTCAACATTCTTGCAATGCTGTCTTTCAGCAATTTTTGCAATAAACTCATTGAAATCAGCTTCGGAAAGACGGATAAAGTTGCGCTTGAATTCACGTTCAACCTGATTTTTTCCTTCTGCGATATTTTCTTCTCTGCACTCTTTTTTGAACCATTGTCTTATTTTGCTTCTTGCCTGGCTCGTTTTGACAATATTCAGCCAGTCACGGCTGGGGCCCTTGCCGGGCTGAGAAGAAGTCATAATCTCAACAATTTCGCCTGTTTTGACATTATAATCAAGGGGAACGATTCTTCCGTCAACTTTTGCTCCAACCATCTTGTTACCGACGGCAGAATGGATTGCATACGCAAAGTCGATAACCGTTGAACCGAGAGGCAGGCTGAAAACATCGCCTTTCGGTGTAAACACAAAAACCTCTTCGGGGACAAGGTCGCTCTTGATTGTTGTTACGATATCTTCAACATCTTCGGTTTCGCTCTGGCTTTCAAGAAGCTGTCTTATCCACACAAGACGTTCTTCAAATTTATCGGTACCGTTGATGCCGAGTTTATATTTCCAATGCGCCGCAATACCGTATTCGGCAGTATGATGCATATCCCATGTTCTTATCTGAACTTCAAAGGGAATACCTTCTTTGCCGAGAACGGTTGTATGGAGCGACTGATACATATTGGGTTTGGGAGTTGAAATATAATCCTTGAATCTGCCGGGTATTGAGTTGAACATATCATGGATAATACCAAGGCAGTTATAGCAGTCGATTACCGAATCAACGATAATTCGAACAGCATAAATATCATAAATCTGGTCGAAATTCTTGTTTCCGATATACATCTTACGGTAAATACCGTGAACGGACTTGAGACGACCGCTGACCTGTGCATTGGGAACAACGCTTCTGACTCTTTCTTCAATTCTCGCCTGAACATCGGCAAGAAATTCATTGCGTGTCTTGCTCTGCTTTTCAAGCGATTCACCGATTTCATTATAAGCAACGGGGTCAAGATAGCTGATTGCAAGATCTTCAAGCTCTTCCTTGATAGGTCGGATACCGAGTCTGTGAGCAATCGGCGCATAAATTTCGCTTGTTTCTCTTGCGATTTCCCTGCGTCTTTGCTCGGGTTTAAACATGAGAGTTCTCATGTTGTGGAGTCTGTCGGCAAGCTTTATAATGATAACACGGATATCCCTTGACATGGCAATAAGCATTTTACGGATATTTTCCGCCTGCTGCTCTTCCTTGGTCTGAAGCTGAATGCGAGCGTTTTCGCCTTCGTCATTTTTTGTCTGAATCTGCACCTTGCCGATTTTGGTAACACCTTCAACAAGCTCGGCAACGGTTTCGCCGAATTCTCTGCAAACATCTTCCTTTGTCATATCGGTATCTTCAACCGTATCATGAAGAATAGCCGCAACAATGGAAGCCTCATCCATACCGAGGCTTGCAAGTATCAGCGCAACGCTGAGGGGATGCATGATATAAGGTTCACCCGAAAGACGCTTCTGGTCCTTATGAGCCTCAGCTGCAAGCTGATACGCCTTTCTGATATGGCATATTTCATCATCCGTGCATTCACCTTTAACGAGCTTGAGTATCTCCTGCATACACTCATCGGGAGACGCGAATGTTCTGTTGGTAGATTTCAAAATATCTTTCATAAAAATCCCTCATCAAGCCAGGAAATTTCTTATCTTCTTCATCATTACGGAATCCTCAAGATTCACCTTAGGAGGATTTTCAGGCACATACACCGCACCGTAAATATCGGACTCAAGTATGCCCATTTCAAACATGATTTCAATAACCGCCGATATCCTTGCAAGATTACCGCCGTCATCACCGAGTCTCGAGCATATAGCTTCGCAATATTTATCTTTGAGCGGTTTTTGTTTTATGGATTTATAAACATCAATCTGGAGCTGTCTGTCGGGAAGAAGATTTTCGGCTTCTTCTCTTGTCATATTTTCGTTTCTCGAAAACTTATCAAACAGTCTGAGCGATTCAAGAACCTTTTCTTCATTTGTTTCGGAATGTCTTATGCCTCTGACGATAACGGACACTCTGGTATCTCCATTATAGACATTCTTATCAAGATTAACCGCAAGGTCAACTATATCTCCTTTTTCAAACGGGAAAAGAACTTCACGCATTCCGAAATAAACAACTCCGGTTCTTGCTCCGTTTTTGGAAATCATCATTCTTATGTGCTTTCCGTCGGAAACGCCTGCAATATCTTCTATTTTTACACCGAAAAGTCCGAAGCAAGGCTGATGGTTGCCTGCGCCGAAAGGTTCGAGGAGGCTCATGGAATCAAGTATTTCAAGGCTGATTGAACCCGGAAGCAATTTGCAGTCAATCTTCTGAATTGCAAACGGCATTTCTTTATCAGCGGCATACTCATTTATCTTCTTTCGGAAAGCATCGATATCCGACGATCTGAGACCGATACCCGCGGCAAGAGTGTGACCGCCGTAATGGTCAAGAGTTCCCGATGCATATTCAATTGCATCATAAATCGAAAAGCCTTCTATGCTTCGGCATGAACCTTTTGCCGTTTCACCGTCACGGGAAATAACAACGCTCGGTCTGCCGTATCTTTCGGTTATTCTTGCGGCAACTATTCCTATAACGCCCTGATGCCAGCCCTCGCCGTCAACAACAATAATCTTATCGTTTATGATATCCGATTCAAGCATCATTTTCTCTGCTGCATGGTAAACATCGGTTTCCGTGCTCTGTCGCATGGCATTCATTTTCTGAATTTCATCGGCAATATATTCAGCAGTACTGTCATCATCGCAGAGCAAAAGCTCAAGCGCCTTGTTTGCAGAACCCATTCTGCCTGCTGCATTTATTCTCGGACAAACGGTGAATGCCGCCGTAGATGCGGTGAAAATCTTATCGGAAACTCCCGCAAGATCCATAAGCGCACTTATACCGGGTCTCGGATTTTCGTTGAGAATACGCAGACCTCTGCGCACCATAACACGGTTTTCACCCGTAAGAGTCACAACATCGCCGATTGTTCCGAGAGCAACAAGATCTCCGTATTCTTCAATGAGAATTTCACCGTCATCGCCCTCAAGAGCACAAACAAGCTTGAAAGCAACTCCGACGCCCGACATTTCCTTGAAAGTGCTGGGACAATCAGGTCTGTGGGGATCAACAACAGCATAGGCATCGGGAAGAATATCTCCGACCTTATGGTGGTCGGTAACAACAAGATCAATTCCGAGTTCCTTTGCTCTTTTGGCTTCGTCAATTGCTGAAACGCCGTTATCAACGGTAACGATGAGCTTTACTCCTCTGTCGGCAAGCTCTTCTATTGCTCCGACATTAAGACCGTAGCCTTCGGTGAGTCTGTCAGGAACATAACGCATGACATTGGCTTCTCTTGTTTCAAGATATGAATAAAGCAGAGCTGTTGCGGTAACGCCGTCCGCATCATAATCGCCGAAAATACAGATAAGTTCAAAATTATCTATCGCTCTGTTTATTCTCTCCGCCGCTTTGTCCATATCTGCAATCGAAAGCGGAGAAAGAGAAAGCGGTGCGTCATAGTCAAGGAAATCGCTTATTTCATCTATATTGTCAAAGCCTCTTGAAGTAACAAGCAATGCGGCAAACGGGTCAACGCTCAGATCCTGAGCCACCTGCGCCGCAATATCCTTGCTGCTCTTCGAAACTATCCATTTCTTACGCTTCAAAATATAATCATCCTTTATAAACATCTCAATATCTTGATATTATAACATTTATAAATATATAATGCAAGTAAATAAATACAGGTATCTGCAAAATTTTGCCGATACCTGCATAAGATTATTTGTTTAAAAAGTCAAAAAGTCCGTGCCAGTCATCACGGCTGAAATAATGATTTCCTTTGCGATAACAGAAACCGATATTGCCGTCATTGAGATATTTTTCAGAGTTAAGAAAATCTCCGTTGTTATATACAAAACCTTTCTTGCCGTAAAGTTCAAAAACTTCCGATGCCGCAACGCTGCACAAGAACTGGCTTTCGGGTCCTGCCCAAATATCATTTTCGGCAGATGCAACATGAACTCTGCGAGGCGCAATCAAAGCCTGAAGAAAATGCTGATCAAAAGGTGTTTCTTCATCTTTGCCTCTGAAACTTTCATAATTCTTGCAGAACCAGAATTCAAATCTGTCAAGAATATCGCCGATTGTTTCGGATTTCGGATGCTTTCCCCTGTTTATTGAGTCGCCGCTGCATCCCGAACAATTCGTATGAACAACCGCAAAACGCTTATCAAATGCACCTGTCAGAAGCGCTGTTTTTCCGAGTCTCGAATGTCCGCATACACAAATATTTTCTTTATCAATTTCATCACGGGTCTGAAGAAAATCCATAACTCTCATTGCCGCCCAAGCCCACATAGCAATCTTGCCCGGTGAATATTCCGTGCGGTCTGAATCCTTATATATCAAGCCTGCAAGACCGTTTTTGAAATCGGCGTCATCACTTGTGACATCTTCATAGCAGAATGATGCACAAGCAAAACCATTATCAACGATTTCCTCCGAAGGCATATATTTATCGGGCATATTGGGTCTGAAATTGATATGGACAAAAGCCTTGCTTTTTTCATTGCAAGAGGGATAAACATAATTCACGGGGAATGTAAAGTTTTTGCCGTAAACAACGCTTGTGATTTCAAGTTCAATATGAACTGCCTTGCCTGCGCAAAATCTTTCGTCAATGTTTTTTATCTCAAAAGAAACGGACTCGGGTTCTTCCGGGAGATAACCGTATTCGCTTTCAAGCATGGTTTTTGCGACCATGGGGCGAACAATATTTTCCCATTCCTCAACGTTTTCGGCTCTTTTGCCACCGAATTCCAGAACCGAAGGAACTCCGAGTTCTTTTAACTTTTCAATCATCATAATCATCACTCTCCTGATAATAATTATAAATGGTCAGAGCGGTTTGTCAACATAAAAAAGACCGCACCAATCGGTACGGTCATCTATTTCATATTCAATTTTTGTTCTGCTCACAGCCGCTTGCCGACAATCCCTGCACAATTTGCAACAATTACAGTTTGACAAGCTCTTTGCAGACAAACGAATCAAATTTATCCGAGTTCGCTTTCAAAAACTGTTTCTTATCTGTCGGTTTCTGCGGCTGCGAGCTGATGTTCTGCAAGGTACATCGGGTATCGCCGCCTTTCAAATTTCAATGTAACATTTCTGACCTGTGGCTTACAATCTATGGTCAAGAGGAACTATTCGGAAACAAAGACCTTTCAGACACTCCTTTATGACTTAATCTCACAAAATTCGGTCTTTTTGTTTTTTCTTCCGTTCCTTTCCTCGATTAGAATATAACATAATTTTTGGTAAAAGTCAATAGTTTTTCATAATAAAGTTGATAACATTTATATATTTTTCACTTATCATTATTTACTATTGACTAATAATGCAATTGGAGTTAAAATAAAACCAACGAGATCAGAAAGGACAAAATTATAATGAATAACGAAGAATACACTCCTGATATAGTAAGCATAGTTGACGAAGAAGGAAAAGAGCATATTTTCGAAGAACTCGACAGAATCGAAACCGATAAAGGAAGATATGTTGCGCTTCTTCCCCTTCCCGAAACACCCGACAAAATAACGGAAGAAGATAACGAACTCATCATTCTCAAGGTCGAAGAAGAAAACGGCGAAACCTATCTTTGCCCGATCGAAAACGACGAAGAATTCAACGAAGTAGGTCAGGCATTCGAAGAAAGACTTTCCGAAATGTTTGATTTTGAAGAAGAGGAATAATCCCTCTCATTAAAGCAAAAATAAAAACACCCTGCCTTGTGCGGTAACTTGCAGTCAATATGTAACCCAACACACAATAATAGGGAGCCTTGCTCCGATGACGGATTGCAGACCTCCCGCTTTCACAAGCGGACGAAGGGAGCGTGAAACCATTGGGCGGCACCCACCTGCTATAAGAGCAGGTTACAATCGGCTGCATTCGGCTTGGCGGGGATATTTATATGAATTTATATTTATTTTCCCGGAGGAACCAAAATTGCAAAAGCTGTTTAATGCCGACTTGCTTGATATAATTCCCGTTGAAAGAGGCTTTATCTATGCCTGCAAAGAAATAACGCCCGACAACGAGGAAGCCGTCGCTTTTCACATATATAATCAGGAAATAGATATTTTTGAAAAAATTCCCGTGCTGACATACATAACCGCAAAATACGGTGAAAACGGAGCCGTTTTTGCACGCACGCTCGGGGATTTTGTTACTTGCACAGTTATCGCTCTTTCAGGTAATACTCTTGGCGCTTCATATGCAGACGGAACTCTGAAAATTCTTGACAACAACGGAAATCTGATTGGAGAAAACAAGGTTGAATATCTTGAGAATCCGGCTTCTTCACCTGCCGTAAACGGTATGGATTTATGGTTCGCGGTTCCCGAATCAAATGCAATCATCAACTATTCAGTGAAGCATGACAGAATCGAATTCCGTATCGGCAGTCCCAAAGAAAAGGCGTTTTTCCATCCTGTTGACGTTTCTGTTTATGATAACAAACTGTTCATCTGCAACGCCAATTCTTACAAAATCAGAACTATCGATTTCGACAACTATACCGTTGCGGATTACTCTGTGTTTAATGAACCTGTTTATAAATATTTCAGAGTGAAAGACATCGAATATGTTGTTTTGCGTTCAGGTGTTTACAGCTTATAATTTCAAATTGATTAATTAATGCGCAGTTCAAACTGCGCATTTTTTTGTTTCCGTTACATATGTAACAATTGAAAAAATTTCGGATTTTACGCTTTGCCGATATTGATTTTTTAGATTTAGCGTGATATCATATTAAAGAAATATTATTTATGGAGGGATATCATGAAAACTGCACTCGAATACAGCAACAGTTTTGATATCAAACGTCTCGGCAAATATGCCGTAAAGAACATCACAAGAATCTGCAACGAAATCGGTCCCCGCAAACCCGGTTCACCCGAAGAACTCAAGGCTCAGAAGCTCATGGCAAAAGACCTTGAAAACTATTGCGACGATGTTCAGATTGAAGAATTCAAGGTTCACCGCCAGGCATTCATGGGCTTCATTCCCTTCACAGTTGCCTGTGCAGTTGCAAGCGTATTTACATATGCATTTGCAAACCCCGTTATTTCGCTCATCCTTGTTATTCTCGGATTCATTCCCCTTCTGCTTGAATTCGTTATGTATAAGCAGTTTATTGACCCTCTTTTCATAGGTCATCCCAGCCACAATGTTATCGCAAAAAGAGCTCCCAAAGGCGAACTCAAAAAGCGTTTCATCATCGTCGGTCATGCAGACAGCCAGTTTGAATGGACTCTCAACTATCTCCTCGGCGGCGTCGGCATGAAGCTCGTTCTTATCCCCGCTGTTGTAGGTCTTGTTGCAGACCTTATCATTGCAATCATAGGCATCATCTGCGCAGGCACAAACGGCGCTCTTGAAGCTGCAGAACCCAGATGGCTCATGATTCTCGGTTTTGTTGTGGGATGCATTTTCATCCCCTTCCAGCTCGGTTTCCTTTTCTTCCAGAGCTACACCAAGAGTGTTCCCGGCGCAAACGATAACCTCACCGGTTGCTACGTTGGTATGGCAGTTGCAAAGGCTATGGCAGACACAGACACAAGACTCGAAAACACAGAGCTTGTTGTTATCTGTTCAGGTTCAGAAGAAGCAGGTCTCAGAGGCGCAAAGGCATATGTTAAGGCTCATGAAAAAGAGCTCAAGGAAGTTGAAACATGCGTTATCGGCGCAGACACTTTCCGCGACCTCGACACAATGGCAGTTTATGACAGAGACCTCAGCGGTACTCTCCAGCATCATTGGGGTGCAAAGCATCTTGTTCAGAACGCAGGCAAAAATTGCGGTTATGAACTCAAGTTTGAATCGATTTATATCGGTGCTTGCGATGCTGCGGCATTCACACAGAAGGGTATTCCTGCAACAGGCTTTGCTGCTATGGACCCCACTCCTCCCCGTTATTATCATACAAGACTCGACAATGCAGACTGCCTTGTTCCCGAAGCAATCGAAGCAGGCATCGAAGTTATGCTTGAAGCAGCTTGCATGTATGATAAGGAAGGTCTTCCTACCAAATAATAAAAGTAAATATAACCAAAAAACCGTCGTTATTTTCGGCGGTTTTTTTATTGAATTTCATTTTATATTTTGATATTATTATCTTGTATTTTTATATAGAAGAGGTGTTTTTATGCGCACAATCAAACCCGGCGTGCTTAAGGATATGCACAAGCAGCTCGCCAAGTATGCATTCCTCCATAAACTGTACATTCCTGTTTGGGAATACACAAGAGGCATGTTCCTTGGTGACAGCTACGAAATGGAAGATTTCAAGGGTGAAATCAAAAGCGGCGATTATTGGTATGCTGCATATGATTCGGCTCATTTCTTCAAGGCAAGCATCACAATCCCCGAAGAAATGGACGGCAAAGAAATCAGAGCAAAGCTTCAGGTTGGCGGTGAAGCTCTTGTTAAGCTCAACGGAAAATATATTTCAGGTGCAACCACAAGAGATAATATTCCTGACAGAACAGAAGTTTCTCTCGGCGTTCACAATGCAGGCGAAGTTCTGAATTTTGAAATTGAAGCAACTGTTGACTCCATGTATTTCTGCGATGCAGCTATGGACGGCGCAAAATATCAGGAATGCCATATGGGCGACACATTCATTTTTGTTGCCGACGAAGAATGCGAAGGTTATTTCTTTGATATCATGGTTGGCTTTGAAGCTCTCGAATTTATCAAAGATGAACATATCAAAGCAAAGGTTTATGCTGCTATTGATGACAGCCTTCACATCGTTGACTATGATTTTGACGAGCAGCAGGTAAGAAAATCCATTGCGGAAGCAAGAAGATATTATCTTTCAAAAATTTCTGCAATCGATTGGGCAGCACAGAGCAAAATCATTCTTACAGGTCACAGCCATATTGACGTTGCTTGGCTCTGGAGAATTCAGGAAAGCATCAGAAAGAGCGCAAGAACATTCATGAATGTTACATCCCTTATGGATGTTTACCCCGATATGACCTTCGGTCAGAGTCAGGCTGTTCTTTATCAGATGATGAAAGACCATTATCCCGAAATCTACGAAAAGATTAAGGAAAAGGTTGCTAACGGTCAGTGGGATATCTGCGGCAACGTTTGGGTTGAAGCTGACACAAACCTCGCATCGGGCGAAGCTCTTATCAGACAGGTGCTTTACGGCACAGAGTTCTTCAAAAAGGAATTCGGCAAGGTTTCAAAGACCTACTGGCTTCCCGACTGCTTCGGCTTCACATGGGCACTTCCCCAGATCATCAAGGGCTGCGGCATGGAAAACTTCATCACATCAAAACTTTCATATAACGACACAACAAAGTTCCCCTACAGCATGTTCATGTGGCAGGGCAACAACGGCGACAGAGTAAATGCTCATCTTCTTCGCCCCGCATACAACTGCACATATAACATCTGGGAACTCATGACATTCGATAACGAATGCAACAACAAGAGCGAGCTGAATGTATCAATGGGTATGTACGGCTACGGTGACGGCGGCGGCGGTCCGACAAGAGAAATGATGGAAAGAGGCAAACGCCTTCGCAATTTCCCCGGTCTGCCCAAGACAGAAATCGGTCATGTTGACGAATTCTTTGAGCATTATCACGACATTGAAGATGAACTTCCCGTATGGAACGGCGAAATGTTCTACGAAAACCACAGAGGCACATTCACAAGCCAGGCTTTCGTTAAGAAGAACAACCGCAAGGGCGAATATCTCTTCACAAGAGGCGAAATGCTTTCCGTATTTGCAGAGAAATTCCTCGGCAAGGAATATCCGAAGGAAGAAATTGAAAAGGGCTGGAGAATCCTTATGACCAACCAGTTCCACGATATTCTTCCCGGTTCATCAATCCACGAAGTTTTTGAAGATTGCCGCAAGGATTATGCCGTAATGAACAAAATCGGCGAAGACATCTACAACGGTGCGCTCAAGGCTCTTTCAGGCGCTGTTACAGCTGATAAAAACAGCATCACCGTATGGAACCTTACCAACGCAAACAGCTATGAACCCATCGAGGTTGAGGGCGTTCCCGCTGGTATGTATGCCGCAACAAAAGACGGTCTTTCACTTCCCTGCGCTTATATCAACGGCAAGTTCACTTTCCTTCCCGATGAACTTGAACCCATGAGCTGCAAAACTTTCGTTCTTAAAGAAGGCGAATGCATTTATTCTCCCGTTGAAGTTTCAACAAATCTTCTTGAAAACGCAGTTCTTCGCGTTGAATTTGACGAAACAGGTGCAATCACAAGCATTTACGATAAGCTTAACGACCGTGAAAGCCTTGACGGCAGAGGTAATATCCTCACAATCAGCCTTGACAAGTGCATTCACGAAACCGCTTGGAACCTTGAACTCAACTATCTCAAGAAGATGTGGGAACTCAAAGCTGACAAGATTGAAGTTGTTGAAAGCAACGCAGTCAGAGGCGTTATCAGAGCAACATATTCATTCAACAAATCAATCATCACTCAGGATGTTATCCTTTATCAGAACGGCGAAAGCGTTGTATTCGACACAACCGTTGACTGGCATGAGAGCGATAAGGTTCTCAAAGCCGGCTTCGACGTTTCCGTTATCGATACAGATGCAACATATGACATTGCTCACGGCGCAACAAAGAGACCCACTCATTGGAACACTCTTTATGACCTCACAAGATTTGAAGTTGCCGCTCATAAATGGGCTGACCTTTCCGAAGGCGGTTACGGTTGCAGTATTATCAACGATTGCAAGTACGGTTATGATATCCACAACAGCCATATGAGAATAACTCTCATGCGCGCTCCCACCTGCCCCGACAGAACAGGTGACCACGGCATCAACACATTCAAATATGCATTCCATCCTCATGCAGAGGACTGGAGATATGATACCGTTCAGCAGGCTATCGCATTCAACGTTCCTCCCGTTGCAGTATATAATGCAGAAGCAAATGAGGGCGTTATTGACGGCGAAAAGAGATTTATCCTCGACCTTGAAGACAACGCCGCAATTGACTGCGTTAAGAAAGCACAGGACGGCAGAGGCTATATCATCCGTGTTGTTGAAGAAGAACAGAGAAGAGGTCTTCGTTCAATCAAGCTCGGATTCGACTTTGAAAAGGTTTATGAATGCAACATGATTGAAGAAGACAAGGAAGAAATTCCCGTCAGCGACAATGCATTTGAATTCATGCTCAAACCCTTTGAAGTTAAGACATTCCGTGTAATTTAACAGAAAAACCGCCGAAGTTCGGAAGAACCTCGGCGGTAATTTTTTATTTATAAACAAATTCATAAACTTTAGCCCACGAACGGACTCTTTTTGCGTTATATTTCTTGGGCATCATTGCACAGGCAGCAACAGCTTTACCCATTCTTACACCGCAAGCAATAATCTTTTTGAGAAGCTCGGTATCCTGACAAACCTGCTTTGCCTGATTGATGAGCGCTCTCGGGTCAATATTAACGCTTCCGAGACCTGTAAAATCAGCGCCGATTGTCATTAAGTCTTCGGTAAGAATACCGTTATCCATAACATAATCAACCTCGTCGGGTGTGAGGCTGAGGAGAAGAAGTTTTCCGCAAGCAAGCGGTGCAAGACCTGCGCCGAGCTCTTTATAGTAACCCTGCTGATATTTCCAGAGGGTTTCCGCTGAGAATGACTGATTCTTGTCAGCAATAATCGCATTTGCGAGAACTCTTGAAGCCTTGAGGCAATTCGCAATACCTGAACCGATAAGAGGAACAGTCATGAATGCGCTGTCACCGATAGCGGCATAACCGTCGGCAACCATAACCGAAAGCGGCTGACGAACGGGAATTTCAACAAACTGACCGCCTCGGAGAATTTCCTTGCCGAGTCTGGGATTTGTTTCACGAAGATAATCCGAAAAACGTTCAACATCTTCAAGAGTGAAATCATTAAATCTGCCCATAAGAAGATCGGTGTGGTCATCTTCGGAAGCAATCCAGTTAACGCCGAGTTCTCCGCCGGCAAAAAGCATAACTTTGAACTTTGCTTCAACAGCTTCGGTGCTTGCCTTATTGAAAAACGCTCTGTAAATCGTTATTTTTTCGTTGCGCGCAACCTCTTTTTCAATTCCGAATTCCTCGGGAAGATTCATTCTGACGGGAGAATTCATACCACAAGAGTCAATAATAAGATCGCCGTATATATCGCCCTTTTCAGTTTTGATACCTACAACTCTGTTGCCGAGAATTATCGGACCGAGAACCTTATGTTCATATTCGATTTTAACTCCGCATTCAAGAGCATGATTGATGAAATGAGCATAGATATCTCTGCGCTCCATCTTGATTTCAAGCTTATCCTGAGGAACATGCTGACGCAGACCAGTTTTCATTGAAGGTCCGAAGAATGTCATATCCTCTTTATATTCAAATTTATCTTTGGGAGGCATGGGCATTCCCGCAACCGCAAGAGCATCGGGTGCAAAAATATCGGTCCAGTCATAACCGAGAGTACCCTCTTTTTTCTGTTCATAAACGGTTACATCAAATCCTGCTCTTGCAAGAATTGCGGCAACGGCAATACCGCCATGACCGAGACCTGCAACAATTATTTTTTTGCCCATATTAATCTCCTCTCAACTTTGAATTTTATATATATTATTTTAACATAGAAAAAAGAAAATATCAATGTGACAATTGTAACAGTTTGCGCAAACAAAAAATGGGGTCGATGTTGTCATCGACCCCTGCAATTATTTGATGATTTCTTTTGCACTTGCGACAAGACCTGCAAGTCCCTGAATATCGCTGGGAATAATAAGCTTTGTTGCCTGACCGTCTGCGGCAGCTTCAAATGCCTCAAGGCTCTTTATTGTGAGATAGCCCTGACCGGGTGCAGCTTCGTTGATAAGCTCAATAGCTTTTGCTCTTGCCTGTTCAACCTTGAGAATAGCCTCAGCTTCACCCTCGGCTTCTCTGATTTTAGCTTCCTTGATAGCTTCTGCGGCAAGGATTGCGCTCTGCTTTTCTGCCTCGGCAGCGAGAATCTTGCTCTCCTTCTGACCTTCGGCAACAAGGATTTTACTTGCTTTTTCGCCTTCTGCAGTAAGGATTGATTCACGGCGCTGACGTTCTGCCTTCATCTGCTTTTCCATAGCATCCTGAATTTCCTTGGGAGGAAGGATGTTTTTGAGCTCAACTCTGTTAACCTTAATTCCCCAAGGGTCGGTTGCTTCATCGAGGATACCTCTGATTTTTGCATTGATAACATCTCTCGAAGTGAGAGTATGGTCAAGTTCCATTTCGCCGATGATGTTACGAAGAGTTGTTGCAGTAAGATTTTCGATAGCCGAAATAGGTCTTTCAACGCCGTATGCAAAAAGCTTGGGGTCGGTAATCTGGAAGAAAACGACAGTATCAATCTGCATGGTTACGTTATCTTTTGTGATAACGGGCTGAGGCGGAAAATCAACAACCTGTTCCTTGAGCGAAACCTGCTTTGAAATTCTTTCAATAAAAGGAATTTTGATATGAAGACCTGTCTGCCATGTTGCGCTGTAAGCTCCGAGTCTTTCGATAACATAAGCCTTGGACTGCGGAACAATTTTGATGTTTAAGACAATGATTAAAATCACGAAAAGTGCAAGTAAAATTAAAATGAATCCGCCTAAAAATTCCATAACAAATCCTCCTGAATTCTTAATTTATTTTGAGTTAATTCTGCGCTTTTACAATGAGTTTTACGCCTTCGATTTTCTCGACCGTCACACGTTCATCTTTTCTGAAAACAGTTCCGTCAGAAGAACGCGCCGTCCATGTTACACCGTTGACATGAACCTGACCCTTGCCCTCGATATTATCGATTTCTTCAATCACAACAGCCGTTTGACCGATACAACGGTCAGCATTGGTAGGCTGAAGTTTTTTTGCCGTCATTTTTTTCACAAGAGGACGGGTTGCAATAAGAGCAACAGCTGAAACGGCAATAAAAATCACCCACTGCATCCATTGCTGCAAGCCGCAAAGCTCCGCGATCAAAGCTGCCGCCGCACCTGCGGCAAACCAGATCGTTACAAGCTGGGCTGTTACCGCCTCTATGACGATTAAAATAACGAGCAGAGCAATCCAGAAAATCATCATTGCATATTCCATATAATTCCCCCTCTTAACAGAATTTAATTAATTATAGCATTAATTCTTTAAAAACACAATGAGTTTGAATATCTCGCCGAAGATTTTACAAACAGTACACAATTCAGTCAAAAAGAACACACACGGTGTTATAAATGAACTCAACGGTCTGTCTGAAAAACGGTTTTGAAACGATATTATAAAACCATTCGGGCAAGGCGTTTTCAAGTCCGTTTTCAAAGCCTTTCTCAACCAACCCCTTTGCACCGATTGGCTCACCGTTATCAATCATGATATCGAAATCGGAAACACAGAATGGGTTGAGGCTTCCAACCTCAATGAAGCTTACTGTTATTTCCGTTGCAACAGAACCAACCTTCGGAACTTCACCGCTGAACGGAATTTCAGCCTTTTCGCCTGCCTCTATTGTTTCGACACCTGCAACATCAAAAATCAAATCAACGCCGTTTAAGTTGACGGCAAAGATTTTTATATCTCTGTCGGTTGTCAGGTTTTCAACAATAAGTTTTGAATCGGCGGAGGTCAGATAACCTGTGTTGCTCTTGTCAAATTTAACATGAATGCTTCTTGACGCATGGTTTGAATATTCAAACTGAGGATAATCGGGGCTTGAATAAATATCGGTTATTTCATCGGTAAGAAGAAGCTTTGTAACAAGCGAACGGGTATATTCTTCGTAATAATACTGACCGTGATACTGACCGTCAACAAACCAGGTGTTTTCGGGAAGATATGCGCTTGAAGCATCAATTTCCATTGATGGCGAAATATGGTTATGGTCGGGAATTGAACAGGTTGTTTTTATTCCCGTATAGCCGTCGGAAAATCTCTTTCCGAGGGGCGCACATGTTGCACCGCTTACGGTATAGGCAGGAAGAACGATATCGCCGTTAAGCTCACCGCCGAGAGCAAGCTCGCTTCCCGTTGAACAGAGAATGGCAACATCAACACCGTTTGCCTGAGCCTTTTTAAGTATCTGCGGAATTGCAGGCATTATTTCATAATGAACCTTATCGGTTTTTTCGATAAGCTCCTTGCTTTGAACGGGGTCAAGGAAATCCGCCTTAAGGTCATCATAAAGAGCAACGGAACAAAGCGACCATATGCTTCCCCAATATTTCAGAGCGCTCATGAGTCCTTCGCTTGCACCGCCGATTATTTCGTTTATGCTTTCAAATTCGGCGTTTTCAAACCATCTCGCAACATCTCCTTCGCCTGCAAAAACGGTTTCGAAAAACAGAGCGATATCGCTTATCGGAAAATCAATGTTTCCTCGGAGAATTTTGTCGGGAATATCCGTTCCGCCGATTGCGGGAACGCTTGTTACATATTTGCTGACGGAAGAATCTCCGTAAAGATAAAGATATGTTGAAGAAATGAGACCACCGAAGCTGAGCGAAAAAACACGCACCTTATCGGAATTTGTATATTCCTTGACATCCTCAATGAAATCATTGAGCTGTTCGGCAAGCGTTATGGCGTCAAGGCGTGAATCATACTGAAACATAAAGATTTCCGATGGGTCATAAAGCTCTGCAAGATGCTTGCAGAAATTCACCTCATACATATAATCTTCACAGCCGTTATTGAGCATATATTCAACATTCGATGTTTCGGGATTATTGGGATAATGCGAAACATTATAAACCGAGGTTCCATCGGGATTACAACGCAGTTTTTCAAAAACAACGCCTGCGCCCTCGCCTATCGTTTCACTGAGCTCATCCGTTTTTCCAACCAATGCGCCTGCAAGGGATTTAAGGAAATTCGGCAAATCGTCACCGATTCTTCCTGTAACTTTATCAAGTTCAAGAACCCAGAGCTTTTCTTCATTTTCCGTTCCATATTCATAATAAAGCTGTGAACATAAAAAACCCGAGATAAGAATAATCGGGTCATTGTTCTTTTCCTCTGCATTTGCGCCGATTAAAAAGCACGAAAAAAGAATTACGGCGGTCACTATCAATGAAATTATTTTTTTCATAAGCCACAACCCCTTTCCTTATAATTTAATTTTATCATACTGACAATCATGTTTCAATAAATATTTTTTGTTTTTCTATTGTGTTATATGGGATTTCGTATTATACTTTTTATACTTTGATATGACGAAGGGAGTTTTGCGTATGAACGATATTTTCAAGGGTATTCCCCTTCCCGAAAAAGAAAATCCCATTGAATACTACTGCGCAAGAGGAGCATATATGCTCATTTACGATAACTGCACCAAGGATGACTATGAAAAAGAATGTGCAGAAGCGTTGAATTGCGGCTTTTCACTCTTTGACAGTTTTGACATCAAAGAGAATTATCATAAAACATTTTTCAAGGATAAGATGCTTCATATCTATTTCTGCGAAAACGAAAAGAAGCTCCGCATTGTTGCAGACCCGACAAAAGAGCTTTACAACACCGCCCCCGAAAACAAGGGAGATTACTGCGAAACAACTCTCTGGCAGTTTGAAGTTGACCATGCTCTTATCGACTGCGGAATGTGCTACATAGTCAGATGCTCCGACGGAAGCTTCTTTGTTATTGACAGCGCCCATATGTATTCCGTCAATGATGACATAAGAATCATTGAGTTTCTCACAAAAATAAACGGCGGTAAAAAACCCGTTGTTGCAGGCTGGTATTTATCCCATGCCCACGAAGACCACATCGCAAAATTCCTCGATGTTGTTGAATACCACAAGAAAGAAATTGATATCGAAAAGGTTTATTATAACTTCCCCGATGCTTATCACAGAGATTACAAACTTTGGGGCGAATGCAACCTCGGAATGGCTCTGCGCTTTGAAAGAGTTATGAACGAAAACCCCGACCTTAAGATTATACATCTTCACACAGGCCAGCGTTTCTTCGTTCGCAATCTCGAATTTGTGACCCTCTGCACCCACGAAGATGTTTATCCGAATTCATTTAAAGATTTCAACAACTCCTCGTCTGCAATAATGATGTTTGCAAACGGAAGCAAGGTTTTATTCCCCGGCGACTGCTCTGCGGAAAGCGACAAAGTTCTCGTCGGCAGATACGGAGATTATCTGAAATGCGATGTTGTTCAGATGTCGCACCACGGTCATTCGGGCACATCACCCGAATTCTACCGCCTTGCCGATGCGGAATGCGTTTTGTTCCCGATAACGGAAATCAAGTTCTGCGAAGAGCTTCCGAGACAGGAATCAAACAGAGTTGCCATGGATATTTCAAAAGAATATTACATAGCATCAAACGGCACTGTTGAAATTCCCCTGCCCTATGTTTACGGTCAGACAAAAGTTTTGCCCGACGAAACATTTGAGGATTTCAACGGAATTTTCAACCTCTGGTCTTATGAATATACAGATGAATATAAAGAAAAGCTCTATAAAGAATTTCTTGAAAGAAGTAAAAGATAAGAAAAGAACCCACCGAAAAATCGGTGGGTTTTGCTGTTTTATACAAGAGGAACAGAGTGGTCATATACGGGATACCACTTTGAGGAGCCGTAGTTTCTTGCTCTGAAAAGAACTTCGTCGTCATAAACTTCCATCTGGAAGCCCATGCCGCCCCAGGGCACACCGTAACGGTTGATAATCATATAAGTGGGGAGATTGATATAGTTAACACCGTTGATTGTTTCGACGCATGAGAAACCGAAAGCATTTTCAACAAGAGGTCCGTTAATACCTGTGTGAACATGA
Source organism: Acutalibacteraceae bacterium (assembly GCA_045631105.1). Lineage (GTDB taxonomy): Bacteria > Bacillota > Clostridia > Oscillospirales > Acutalibacteraceae > CAG-177. The sequence goes on along the minus strand of JAZQTZ010000048.1, from coordinate 32,946 downwards.
CCGCTGATAAAGAATACGTTTTCATATTTTTCAAGAATAGCCTGAACGGCATCGCTGTTGTCATCAAGTCCGCCGTCGGGATAGATAATATCCTGACCGTTTACACCTTCAACGGGAACATGGCAGACAACAAACATCGGGAGGCCTCTGTCTGCTGCTTCTGCAAGCGAATCATCAAGGAACTGAATCTGCTCGGGAGTCATATCGGGGCAATCCCATGTATCATCGCCATCATCGCAGAGAACAACGAATCTGTAACCTTCAATATCAGTCTTATAGTATGCCTTTTCGATGGTTTCACCGTTGGGATTAAGTTCATTGAAGGTTTTGATAAAATGCTGTCTTGCCTCTTCCTGAGTGATATCTTCAACATGACCTACATCATGGTTGCCCATTGCAATAACCCAGTTTTCGGCGCAACCGCTTTCATCAATAATATTGAAAAAGCTGGTCATTGATGCGCTGTCGCCATAGTTTGTGAGGTCACCGGGTACGATAAGGGCATCAATGGGGTCAACAGAACGTTCAAGATCGTTGAGACCGTTTGCCCATACCCATTCGCCGATAGGCCAGTCAACATCAATATGTATGTCGGACATTATCGCAGCATTAAGACGGCAATCATCGTTTTTCTCGGCAAGCTGAAGTGTATCAAAGCTTTCGAGAAATGCGTTTCCGGGGAAAACCATAAGCAAAGCGGAAACGATAAGTGAAATAATCGATTTAATTGCTAACCACATAATTAATAATCCTTTCTTATATAAAATCAATCATGAGTAATCCAGAATTCGCTGAACATAACACCCATAACAGGTTCGCTGAATTCAAGATCAACACAGCCGTTATGAATAACATCACGGGGAATTGTATATTCCGCAGTTTCAAAATCGGGGGCAAGCATAAGACGGTCAAACTCTTCGTCTTTTCCGTCACCGAACTGCGTTCCCTCATAAACAACAACGCCGTTTGCGGTTATCTTATGTCCCTTGAGAGCGGTATTTTTCTTGCTCATAAAGGTTATTTTGAGTTTATAATCGCCTTCGAAATCAAGTCCGCCGACCTTACATTTAAATGTGAGATTATCGTAAACCTTGAACATCGCAGTCGGCATTGCGCCTGTGTTGACATTCGGTCTGTCACCCTGGAAATTCATATAAATTTCGCCAGTCTGGGCAACTCCGCATTCTTCAAGACCGTTCAAAGCAACAGAGAAATAATATTCGTCGCTGCGAACCTTATTTCTGTTTATAACAGCTTTCATTATTTCTTCGTGATTTTCCTTTTCCGAAGCATAATCGAGTCTGCCGAGAAGCCATTTTCTGTCCGTTACGGGCAAATCCATGGTTTCGAGGATTGCTCCCCTCTCCCAGTTATCGGCGCAGTAGTTTTCGATATCGCTCTGCAGACCGATAAGCTCGAAAAGTTTCTTTGCAAGGTCTGTTATATCATCTCGCTGTTTCTTATATTCCGCATCGAAATCGGTTTCAAGGATTTTCTTAGCGGTATCAAGATTGCCGTTATTGATTTCTTTTTCGGCAAGCTTAATAAGGTCAAGTTCAAAGATTCTTCTTCTGCGGATAACCCAGTCACATTTTGCACGCATGAGCAACTGAAGGAATCTCCAGTTTTCGTTGAGGAAGGGATACTCCGAAGAAAGTTCTTCAAAAGTTTCGAGAGTTCTGTCAATGGTCGGATTTTCGGCAGGGTCGCATTGCCAGTTGAGTTCAAGAGAGAAAATTCCGTCGGCAATTTTTTCTGCATCAGCACCGTAGAAAAACAGTCTGCCGTAGTCAAGCAAAGTTGTTCTTAAATCGCAATCGGGGTTATAATCCATATCCGCCCAGACAGCTTTGTTAACATCGTCGGTTATACCCTCGGAATAGCTGACGGAACCGACAACATATCTGCGTGGCGCACGGTGTATCTGACGGTATTCTCGGGGTCTGGGATTGGTGCATTCACGGCTCAGACCCGTTGTTAATGCAAAATGCCAGTCATCCCTGTCAAAATGCACGGGATATTCACATCTTACGTTATGAGTTATATCTGGATAAAGTCTTATCGGATATTTTGAAGGAAGTCTGCGTCGGAGAGTTTCGAGGTCGAACGCATGGTTCGGACCGTGAATTACGCCGTCAATCTCCTCGGGAAGCTTTTCCATTTGCTCAATGAATTCTTCTCCCCAGGTGGGAATCGAATGGGGCTGCTGTGCAGACGGCCACATCTGTGCATTAGGGTGTGATTTTTTGAGAGCTTTTGAAATTTCTCTGCATCTCAAAACAAATTCATCGGGATAGAACTCACCGGGGTCGCCTCCGGGAGGAAATACAACATCAAGTCTGGGAATGGTTTCATAAAGCTTTCCCCTTCTTTCCGCCGCTTCCTCAACGGTTTCGCCGTCGTTATTGGGATGCCACAGAGAAACATCGAGGTCAAATTCATCTGCCATTTCGGTTGCTTTGACAAGGAATTCTTCCTCATCATATTTCATGAGTCTGTTTCTCTTTGAAACTCCTCTTTCATAAGGAATATGCTCAACGATGTTTGAGCCGAAAAACATCATGTCGAGATAATATCTGCGGTAGTCCTCATATGACCATGCGTCATATGTGTTGGGTGTTGTTCTGTAGCCCACCTGATGACCTCTTATGCTTTTATCGGGACGGTATTTTCCCGTTATATCTTCCGAAAGAGAGGGCACTCCGCAAACCGAAACAAGCTTGCGAAGAAACATTCCGAAGCCGTAGATAAAGCCTCGGATACCGTTTGCAGAAACAGTAACGGCGACATCATCAATGCTGATATCAAAACCGTCTCTCGGGATATCGGAACATGTCAGAAATCTGAAATTTGCCGAATTCATTTCCGAAACTATATCAGGAACATCTTTGGTTCTCATTTTAATTTCTTCCGAAAAAAGCTTTGCCGCTTTAGCAGCTTCGGGAGTATCGGAATAAATATTAATCATCTTGAAATCAATCATTATTATTCTCCGTATCAGCAATTAATTCTTGTTTTTTGGCTTCAGACCTTGAATTTCTGTGCTGTTCAAGTTCTGCAAGCATACGTTCTTTTGTCTTTCCGTGAACATTGAAAAGAAGAAGCGATAAGCCGTAACCGAATCTTGCGGCGGCAGGTGCAAGGCAGAATATTCCCCAGATACCCTGAAGCACTTTCGGGTCTGTATGAGGAACAACATTGCCGTAAACGTCTTTCTGCGGTGTGAACTTAATCCAGTCGAATACAACACCCGAAAGAAGTGCATGAACGCTCGATGAAAGCTTATTAACATAACCCATAGCGGCATTTACGATACCTTCGTTACGGATACCTGTTTTCCACTCGAGATAGTCATACATATCACCTTTGAGAAGAGGGTCGCACACTCCCATGATATGGTTGGGAAGACCTGCAACAGTAAGTCCGACGGTAACGATAACAAAATCGAGCCAATAATTGCCTGTGGGTTTATAACCGATGAAATAGAGAAGAGTATATGCAACGCCGCTGAATATACCTGCGGAAACAGCAGTTGTTCTGAGTCCGAATTTTTTAATAACAGAAGGTGCGGCAGGTGTGATTACATAGTTGGGAATGCCTGTGAAAAGACTGCAGAGAAGTCTGTTGGAAAGTTTACCTGTGCAGTTAAGCCAGAAGAAATCCTCCGATGCACCGCCAACGCTCTTGATTCCTCCGAAGAATCCCGAAAGAAGCAAAATGGCAAGCGGTCTGCAGGTTAAAATCGATTTGAGCGATTTTAAAATACCTGTATTTTGCATTTCTTCTTTTGTTGCAATCGAAACTCTTTCTCTCATCACAAAGAAACCGAAAATCGCACCTGCAACAGCAACAAGAACAAAGAAAATCGAAAATCCGGAATAAACCTCAGGCTGAGTTACCGCATTCTTTGTTACGCCGGGCACAAAGTCAACAAATACAGGAACAAGTGACGGAAGCCATGTGAAAAGATTAACAAATTTCTGCGTTGCAATCAATGTACTTCGTTCATTCGTGTTCGGCGTTATGTTATAAAGCAGAAGTTCCCAACCGTTGAGATAAGAAAAACCTATACCGTAAATAATGGTTGCAACAAGCGCATAAATAAACTTCTGACTGCCCGTAAAACTGCCGGGTACCATATAGAAAAGAATTGATGCAATCGCCCAGAAAGGCATGGGAAAAATCAAAAACGGACGAAGTCTGCCCCATCTCGTTCTGCATCGGTCAATAACTATACCCGAAATCGGATCATCGAGTGCATCCCAGATGGTTGAAACCGTTCCGAGCAAGCCGAACTGCTTACCCGTTAATCCGAGAAAGCTCATCATAAAATATTGCTTGGTTGAACCGATGAAGCTTGTGAGGTTGTTAAGTCCGTATGATGTCAGAGCAAACGCAGCAATTTCTCTGGGACGAACAAGTCTTTTTTCTTCATAAGAAACATTTTGTTCCTGACTGATAACCTCTGCAGTATTTGTTTCAACAGACACAATATCATCTCTCTTTCCGCTATAAAACATATCAAATGTTTATGTTTATATTTATTTTATAATATCATATATATTAAAACAATGTCAATCGAGAAGAAAATGATTTAAATTACTCACAAAAAACAAGGAATATTTTTATGCAAATTGCAGTATAATATTAACAGAAATCAACCGCAAACAGCGTTACAATTTATCTCAAAAATATCCTTTGATATGTAACAATTATATTCAAATAAATCATCAAAAAATATTTCTGCTGATAATTTACAAATATTTTCAAAAAAGTATTGACATTCCTGAAAAAACGTGTATAATAATAAAGCACTTAACAAACAGATATCGCGGAGTAGAGCAGTTGGTAGCTCGTCGGGCTCATAACCCGGAGGCCGCAGGTTCAAGTCCTGTCTCCGCAACCAACAGACCTTACAAGTTTCGGCTTGTGAGGTCTTATTTTTTATTAATTTAAGAGTGAATTGGCTGATGATTACGGGTGAATTCGCTCATAGGACTGATGTTTTGAGAATCGCTGAAAATCACTCAAAATTTGAATTTCCCTCCGATTTCCCTCGGATGGTTCAAAAAACGGTGTTTTAGCCGACTTTTGCACAGTTTCCCAAGACGGATTCAAGATTGTTAGCAGCTTCTCTGTCTTTGGACTTCAAGGCGTGAGCATAAATGTTCAATGTTGTTGCCGTATTTGCGTGACCGAGTCTTTTCGATACTGTGCATACATCTGTTCCCTCGGCAATCATTAGTGTTGCATTTGTGTGTCGCAGAGAATGAAGTGTCACATAAGGCAAATCCGTTCTTCTCATAAATTTCGCAAACCAATCTGTGACGGTATCAGGATAAATCGGAGTGCCTTCCCAAGTGGTGAAAAGCCTGTCACATTCCTGCCACCTGTCACCTACTCTTAATTTCTGCTTCATCTGCCAAGCTCTGTACTGCTTCAAAAGTATGCAGGCTGTTGTGCTTAATGTGAATCGGCGTATGCCTGATTTTGTTTTCGGCTCCTTTGTGATTATTGTCTTACCACCTACATACTGCGAAGAACGACACACCCGCATAATCTGATTTTCAAAATCTATATCTTTCCATTCCAATCCGCATAGCTCACCTCTGCGTATTCCCGTATAGACAAGCAAAGTTATCATTGTTCGGTACTGAATCGGCTCATTTTCAAGCAATTCAATCATTTGTTTAACTTGTTCTTCGTTCAGATACGGAATTTCTCTGTAAGGAATTTTCGGCGGGTCTGCTCTTTCTGCAACATTTCTTTCAAGCAATCCCCACTTAACAGCAGTAGCAAGGATTTTTGAAATCAGTCGGTGATGGTCAACAATGGTTTTCGGAGCTAATCTGCTGTCAATCAGATTGCCGTCCGAATCATACTTTTTCTTTTTGCTCACTCCGTCTGCTTCAAGACTTCTGTAAAAATGATTAAGGTGCATAGGCGTTATATCTCTTAATTTCAAATGACCGATACTTTGGTTAATTCTCTTTAAGTAATCGCCGTATCTTCCATATGTCTTTACTGCAAGATTAGCCTTGCCGTATTCTTCCATCCATCTTTTTGAGAAGTCTGCAAACTTAATTCTGTCATCGGGACAAATCCCATTTCTCACTTCCTCTTCAAATAGTATTTTCTGTCTTTCGAGTTCTTTCTCGATTTGTCTGGTAGTCATTCCGCTGTCGGGAATCCAAGTTCTTGACTTATCCAACCTCTTGCCGTTAATATCAACTCCGCAGTACACACGGATTTCATATCCACGACCCTTTTTTCGGGCTGTTGCCATTACAGTCATCCTTTCGATTTGTAACTACCCCCAAACTAATTATTGCAAAACTTTTCGGAAATTGCAAAAACTTTTTTCTGAATAAGAATTTTTGAGGGTATGTAGATAACTTAAATTCTGTATGCTCTGGCTATGTAAAAATCATAACCAGAGCATTTTTTACGCTAATTTCAATTAGCTAAATATTCGAGTAGTTTCTCATAGTTGATAAGCTTTTTTCTGCCTATCTGAACACAGGGAATATCACCTTTCTTAACAAGACATCTTAATGCATTCATAGTCAATGCCGTATTCGGGTCTTCTTTCTTAATTTCCGCATACGCTTCTGATAGCAGACGCATTTGTAACATTCACATTATCCTTTCTTATTCATCGAAAATTTCTGACAATCTGCCGATAATACCGTTCAGCTCGTCAATACAATTCTCAAAATGTTCTTCTGTACCTTTTGGCAGACGTCCTAAATCTTCTAAAAATGTTCTGATGTAGATTAGTCTGTCGATAACTTTCTGTACCTCTGTAATTGGTGTGATTTCGCAAATTGCAAGCATACTTTTTCCTCGCTTTTCTATTATTTGGGTTAATCCCGACAATTCAGGCAAACTGGATTGAACTATATAAATTTACACTCCTAAATGAGCTAACACCTTTTCACATAATGTTTGATTGACTTCAAGGGCGGTTAGGGCAAATAATAATAATTCTGCTATTGCAAGGAAAGAAAGCAATAGTAAAAGTAGAAAACATTTGCCCTTTTTGCCTATACAGACTATTTCTTCTTAAAATTAGGAAATTCATATAATTCGTCACCTTTTCTGTATTCATTAAGAATCTCCATTTTAATCTTTAATGGATATAAGAAGTGACCATTGGTCTTTTGTGCTTCAATCGCAAAAAATTCTTTTAATTGACGTCCGATTTCACGATCTCTTTCAGGTAATACCCTATTAGCAGCACACCACCTTTTGTAGACCTCATTGAACTCTGCTCTTCTTACCTTTTCATCAGGCATTACATTCAGAGAACAGCATTCGTTGATAAATAATAATAGTGAATTATTTTCAACACGATAATCTCTAACTTCTTTTATCATATCAAGACTTTCGGAAAACTCATAACCTCTATCTACAGCTTTTTTAAACATATCAATTGCAATGCTTGCAATAACATCTTTTTCAGACATCATCTTATCAAGCAGTTTGGGGTCACGTTTTTCTTCGGGGACTACATTATTACAACGAATAATAGCAAATCTTTTATATACGTGAACACCTCTGTCACCTCTGAAATGTGGCAATTCATTAGTGTTAAACCATAAAAATCCGTCGTATCGGTAGGTAAAACCGTCTTTCCCTTTGTTCTCTGCATTCAGCTTATCACCACCAGTCAGATTTTTAATTATATTCATTTCGTCTATATCAATCGTTGACATATCTCCGCTTCCAGCTAATCTTTTTCCATATAGCTGCGCAGAACCAAAGCGGTCATTGATTTTCTTTATATCAATTGATACGCAATGTTCTTCACCAAGCAAATTCATAGTCAATTCACGGATTTGAGTCTTGCCTGTATTACCACTTCCGACTAAAAGAAGCATCTTTTTAAATCTGTATCCTCTTACATTAGAGAGAATACCACCCATATATTCCAACAGAAAATTCATATGAGCCTGATTATTTTCGCACAAAGTTTCAAGATATTCCTTAAAAATTGGTGCGTCATCTAATTTTTTGTTTGGCCAGTAGTTGCAATTAACTAATCTCGTAAGCAAGATTTTCTCATTGTATTTTTCTAATTTTCCCGAGTCGAGTTTTAATACACCATTTAAAAATCCGATTAAATTTTCATTAGCATTAAATTGGGATTCTCTTATATTTGGTTTATCCGTAGAAAACTCTTTCCAAACTGCTTCCCAATCTTTTTCTATTCTGATTTCTTCGGGAATATAGGATTTGATGATTGCTTTAAATTCTCTGACCGTAATCGGTTTGTAAATATTCTCCTCAAAAAGATACAGATTTCCTTTTTCAGAAATTTTCAATTTTAAATTCGCTTTCAAATGTTTATAAAGACTCTGTCTCGAAACGCACAGTCTTCCTGTTCCGTCGACATAAAGCCATTCGGGTAAATTTTTCAAATCAAGTTCCATAATTTTTTGCCTCCAATAATTTTGATTTTCAGGTGTCTTAAACCTGTTGACCTCATTATAGTGACCGAATTGACAAATGTCTATAATTTGTGTATAATCAGTTCAAGAAGGTGATTTTTATAAAAAAGTCTAGATTTCGAGCAGACGAAGCAATTGGAAATCGAATAAGAGAATTGCGAGAAAAAGAAGGATTAAAAAAGAATAGAATTGTCACTCAAGAAGAACTAGCAAACGAACTTGGTATGCCAAGAAATACTTTTGGTAGACTAGAAAGAGGAGAGCAAGCACTTACTCCTGAACAGGTTGGGGATATTATAAAGTATTTCAATGTGTCATCCGATTGGTTATTGTTTGGTGTTGGTACAGATTATCTTGATTTTCATATTGATACTGGTTTAGAAGAAAAATCCATAAAGTGGTTGGAAAACGCCAACAAAAACCATAAAGAAATAATAAGTATTATAAATGACCTATTAAAGGATTCCGAAACAGCATATCTGTTTTTCGATTGTCTTTATGTATATGCTTCGGCAGATATACCACAATTTATCAGACCAAAAGATAAGAATTGGATTGACCTTATCGGCATTGATTATTTTGACGAAGAAGCGATATTTGCAAATACCATATCTGAAAAACTAATTACAATTCTGCAAAAAATCAGAAATGCTAACCAGGAATCACGAGAACAAGCAATAGAGAAAGAAGTTTTAGAAGCTCTCAAAAACATACATATAGGTGTTAAGAAAATTGAAGAAGAAAACGAAGAATTCAAGCAAAAAATGTTAGAAGAAAGCCTTTAATTTTACAGAAACCAAAAGCGGCACTGCGTTTTTGTCGCAATACCGCTGAACTTTTGTCTATGACGCTCTATGGAGCGTTTAAAGATTTTTCCCGAAGCCTTTCCCGCCGAAATGCTTAACGCTCTCTGACGGCGTTAAGACAAAAATAGAGATGTCCCGATTTTTCTCAAGACATCTCCTATAATTCTATGTTTATTGATTTAATGTGTTCTCACCGTTATCATACAAATTTTCGTTAATCTTTGCAACAGATAAATTTGAATTTATGCCGTTTATTATTATTGCGTCACGCTTGTTTTTCGGATAGAGCAGAGCAAAACCGCCGATTTGAAGCAATGATTGAGTTTCTTCAACATTAAGCTCCATTGCAGAGCATAAGCAGATCAGGGAATCTCTTGACGGGTTTCGCACTCCCGAAAAAATCTGATATCCCATAACCTCGCTCATTTCGGTTTTCTTGATTACCGCCGACTTGACTAAACCTTTCTTTTCAAGTATATTTGATAAGTAAGCAGACAGTTCTTCGCTTACCATATACTGACTGTTCTCTTTCAGATATTCGCCGATATTATTGGCTTTCATAAGCTCATCCATAAGCTCGGCTGTTGTTTTCGTTATCATATAAATACTCCTTGGAGATGATTGTTTGCAAAATGATTTCAATTCGATTATGGCAGAGCAGTTTGAGTTTGTCAAGGCACTTACGCAGAGCAATGGCAAATCTGCTGTTGTTCTACGTCACAAATCGCTCGGAACGCAGATTGTTAAGCTCAATTTTGAGGGTGACAGTTCAATATACAATATATTAAAGAACATATCTCACCCGAATTTGCCGAAAATTTATAGTGTTCAGAGCAACAACAATCAATGCGAAGTTATCGAAGAATACATTAACGGAACAACCGTTGCTGATATTCTCAAAAGCGGTTTATACACCGAAAACGGTGTTTGCACAATCATAAAAAGTATTTGCTTCGCACTCGATACTCTTCACTCACTGAACATAATTCACAGAGATATAAAACCAGAAAATATTATGATTGATTCAAGCGGTGATGTGAAGCTCATTGACTTTGACACCGCAAGAATATTTAAGAATTACCAACCGCAGGACACATCATTCATAGGCACAGCAGGATTTGCCGCACCCGAACAATACGGAATCAATCAGACTGACTGCCGATCGGATATTTTTGCTATCGGCATTCTTATGAATGTTATGCTCACAGGTGAACACCCCTCAAAAAAGCTCTATAACGGCAAGCTCGGAAAAGTCATCGAAACCTGTATAAATATTGACCCGAACAAGCGTTATTCAAATGTGCGTGAACTTGTTTCAAAATTATAACATAATAATTTATAAAAGTCCTATGCAGGCTGCATAGGACAAAAAGACCGCTGACGGTGTAGAATACTGTCAACGGGCTTATTTTTTATTCAGATTTCGTCAATTTTGTCCGCCATTGCATTAACCATAGCAACAAATCGGCGTACTTTTTCGGGGTCTTTGTTTCTTAATGAGACTGACAGGTGCATAAGCATATCCTCACCCTCAAAGCTGTCAAGCAAAAGGCTGTCCGTGCTTACATTCAGAGCTTTTGCAACTGCACACAGAGCGTCAATGGACGGTGTTCTCGTTCCCCTTTCGATATGACCGATATGAGCAGTTGACAGAGAACACATTTCGCCGAGTTCTTCTTGGGTCAGATGTTTTTTCTCGCGGGCAGAACGAATCCGCATACCTAAAGCATAGTAGTCAACTTCAAAGCTCATTTTAACACCGCCTAACATTTATGATATATGATTATACAATAATTTTAGTATATCCATAAATAAACTGTAAGCATTAAATAATAACCAATAGAATTGTTGACTAATAGAATTGTTAATGTTATAATCAAGGTGCAAATTGAAATTTGTATAAATGAAAAGAGAGGAAGATTTTTAATGAATTGCAACAATTGCGGCAAAGAAATCAATGACGGTCTTGAACTGTGTCAGGATTGTCAAAAAGCAGACGAACCTGTTCAAGCTTCTGTTACAGATGAAAATATCAATTCTGAAAAACCAGAAAGTTTTTCACTTGAATCGCAAACTCAAAAGAAGCAGCAAAAAGTTATTGACTTAATTAAAGAAAAAGCAAAAAAGATAATTGAGAATTACAAGAATTTCAAAAATCTTTCAACAAAGCAGAAAATCATACATATTGCTGTACCGCTTATAATTATTCTTGTTCTGTTTGGCTCTGGTGGAGAAAGCGACAAAGAAAGAGCTGTTCGTCTTGCAGTAAACCAAGTTGACAGTCAGATTTACGGTGGTGGTGAAGTTGAAATTTATGACGCTGTTTGTGTTGACAAAGACGGAAAAGGCAGATTCATTGTAACCGTTACTTCTGAAAGAAACCGTTTTGAAACTTGGTGGGCTGTTCTTGTTACCCTTTATCCCGACGGAGAACATTACAATGCTATCGCAAATTATCACGGCGGTGGCATAAGTCAGGATGAATGGGTAGAAGAATATAAAACTGACTCCGACTACGGTTGGGGTACAAAAATAGAAGATTAAGGAGAATATTTATGGATTATCAGAAAACCGAGTTGGAAATTAAAGAAAACGAAAAGATTGAAGCAACACAAGAAAACAGTAAAAAGAAGAAAAGCAAAACTTGGATTATAATTCTTGCACCTGTGGTTATTTTCTTAATATTAGCACTTTTACTTCTTGCTCCCGAGAGCGATACATCAAGCGAAGAAAATTTAGGATTTACTCTTGCTGAATTTGTTGACAGATATAACAGCACGGTTGATGTGCATTTGAAGCAAGACTCAACAGCTGCTGAACTTGCACAAGCAAAAGATAAGCTTAAACTTGATATAGAATACTTCTTACCCGATGAAGAATATGACGACACATATATTGCAACCAACGGAAATATGGAATATATTGTGATGATGGATGAATCAGGCAAAAAGGTTCAGGCAGTAAGATTTGCTTTCACAAACGAAGTAACTGAGGCACAAATGGAAATGATGCTCGTTTTCTGTAAATGGTTTGCAGAAGCAGTAAAACCCGATATGGGCGAGAGTTATTACACAGAAACACTTGTTGATGCCATTGAAAATGGCGAAACAAGGGAAGATGGTATGGCATATTTTTGGAAAGTGGAAGAAAACTGTTATGCCTATGAAATCTATTATGCCGCATAAATAAATTTTTTTACAGAGTGCAGTTTTTATGCTGCACTCTTTTCTGTTAACTATTGAAATTATTTTGATTTAGATATAAAATGTTATTCAGAATAATATTACGGAGAGATTGTTTATGCTCTGCAAAAACTGTAAAAAAGAACTACCCGACGAAAGTCAGTTCTGTGCCTACTGTATGACAAAATTCGGCGAAGAAAAAGAAATCACACCCATTCAGACCAAGTCTAAAAAGAATCTGCCGATTGTAATTGTGTCGGCAATTCTTTGCGTTGCGATTATCGTAACAGGAATAATCATTGTTCCGAAGCTCGGCAAAAATAATGATGATATCAATATCCCCGTCGGTGCAACTGTATCCGAAAAAGAAACAGAAACAACAACTAAAGCTATTAAGGGCAACAAATCCCCTGCCGATGATACGGAATTGGGATTGATGAATGTTAAAATTCATAACAGTTCAAATCTTAACAATGTTGAAAAACTCATTGTTCAGTATTTCGATACCGACTATTTCCGAGCCCCTTATAACTCTTTACAACGCTATCCGCAAGTTTATAAAGATGCACAAATCAACTTTCTTTGCTATGTAACCAAAATCATTGAGAGCAACTCCGAAGAATACACAGCACTTGTTGAATATGAAGCATACGAGAATGCCGAGGGATTCTATTGGGATACGGGCAATTATGCCGTTATCAAAGGCACACAGAGCGAAACAAGAATTATGGAGGGGGACACTCTTTATCTTTACGGAAAATATGTTGATGTCAACACCTATACCGTTGACGGCAAGAGCTATACCGTCCCCACCGTTCTTGTAAACCGCTACTCATATTTCTCCGAGTATGACAGAGTCAGACCAATGTATTCAATGGAAGAAATCCGTTCAATGGCAAGATATATTTTTGGCGATGACCTTAAACTCAAATATACAAAATACGGCGATGTAGCTGGCAGTGATTATGACTATGATTTATACGAAGGCTTATATTATACCGCAGAGCTTGATAATCAGAGTAATGCCAATTTCACAAAATATCTTTTCTTTGCAGGATATGGCGGATATATCATCGACTGCAAATCAGAATATCCTATTGAAAGAAATCTGACCTTCTCGGCAGACTTTGAGCATTTCTATCTTGAAGTATTTGATAAGTCGCTAAAAGTTTATACTCTTGAATGTTACGATAGAGATTTGAAAAAGGTATGGAGCCGTGAGTTTGACCAAACAACAAGCTCAGTTATCGACTACACCAAAAATCATATTTATCTTGTTGCAAACGGCAGTATGTACATAATTAATGCTGAAACAGGTGAAAATGCAGTCGACCCAAAATATGTCGGTGCAAAATCCGAAATCCGAAAACTTGAAGACGGAATTCTGCTTGTTTCTCATAAGAGTTCTGACGCAATTATGAAAACAGACCTTGTAGGCAATGTTCTCTGGACCGCTAACCTTTCCAAAGATATGCGAGAGCCGAGCACACCCGAAGATATCCCCGTAGTCCAGCTTATCGGCGGCAACTATGTAATTCAGTATGAAGCCGTAACAAACGGATATCCCGACGGCACATATACCGCTGTAATCACACCTGACGGAACGGTTGATTTTGACAGCGAAGCATTTTAACGAAAAAGAGTGCAGTTTTTACGCTGCACTCTTTCTGATTTTTATGTAGTTTTTTATTCCGAAATTGTGACTTTCCCTCGACTTTCCCTCGTCCTGTGTTTACGCAGATTAACACAGACTGCAACTGACTGTTATGGGGGCTGTAACAGACTGCTCTGCATTAGCGTAGATTGACGTGGATTGAAGCTAAAAATCGGGCGAGTTCCCGCTCATAACCCGGAGGCCAGAGGTTCGAGTCCTCTCTCCGCAACCAATAGAAAACCTTGATATTCCTAGACTTTTGGAATATTGAGGTTTTCTTTTTTGCTGTAAAACAGCCATCATCTAACACAACATCTAACACAAACTTTTGAATGATTGCTCACAGATTAACAAAAAAGCACCCCGTAAGGAGTGCTTGTAATAGAATTCTGTTCGATAAATTGGATTTTGACAAATAAGTTTATACCATATTGTTGGTTTCTGCCAAAAGACGTAGCTTGTAAAATTGACGCAGCCACTCTGGTTGCTCATCAATTGAAGTTTGTATCTTGGAGAGAGTTCTTTTTCCAATTCTCCTATCTAAAACCGCAAACATTCTAATAATAGGATTGTTTGAAACCACACTCTCTTGTATATTTTGATTTCGATATGCTTCTAAAGCTTCGCAAAATTCTTCATCAGTATATTCTGTACGCTGATTAATAGGATATTTTTCTAATAATTGCCAAAATTCTGCCCAATATTCAGCAATACCGCTTGGAATGGGATTTTTGGTATGCCCATTATCGATAAAATAAGTGTTTACTGTTTCCCAAGAGAAACGTTTTACTTGCACACCATCTATACACACCTCAAAAATTCGACATCCGTCCATTCCAACATATGTGGTACACCCATATCTTATTCTGCCTTGTAATGAATCAGCAAGCATATCTTGTTCAAGGTATTTTCTCATTCCACTCCATGAACCAAGAATTTTTTTCATAAGTTTTCACCTCGTCAAATTCTTATTCATTAAATTAATTATATCATAGATCAAAGAAAAAGCAAATGAAAAGTTGTATCATCTAACCAACATCTAACATTTGTGTTAGACAAGTTATTTTGAATTTGTTCATTTTGTAACTTTTAAAAACTTAAAATCGTTGATACACAAGGGTTCTTGCAACAATATGCCACGAGTTACCACAACTTGACCAAGCACCAAGTCCGCCTCATAACCCGGAGGCCAGAGGTTCGAGTCCTCTCTCCGCAACCAATAATCACAGATTATCTTCGGATAGTCTGTGATTTTTCTTTTTTCAAGAACATGGCTTGAAGGACGAGCGGCACAGCGCAACCAAGCGACCGCAGTTGTGCGAGTCAAGACATCTCCCTGCAACCGTAAAGTCATCGGAATTAATTCCAAGAGAACTTTTTAATCGTTTTTACATTCTCATATCCGTATCATTTGAGTGCAACGACCGCCCAATACAATTCGGCAATTTCACCAAAATATCACCCGTCGCTTTGTGCAATATCTGCAAATTCACTCATTGACTTTATCTTAAAAATAAGTATAATTGTGTGACGGTAACGAAAACATTTTAACACGAATATATTCAGAGGTATTTATGCAGAATTTTGTCACATTAATCGGCCACATTTTAGGTTTTGTTTCCGTAGGTTTGTTTTTTTATTCTTATCAGCGCACTCAAAAAACAAAAATAATGATTATTCAGACTGTTGCAACAGCTTTAAGTTGCGTACAGTATCTGCTTATAGGTGCTTTTTCGGGCTTTGCTTTAAACGTTGTGTGTATTATCCGTAATTTTACATTCTATTACCGCGATAAAAATCAGAGTACAGACTTGACATCGCCTGTTCTTTTTGCTTTGGGCATGGCGGTAGTAAGTGTTTTTTCATGGGAAGGAATTCACTCACTGCTGATAACGCTGGGACTTGTTGTTAACACTGTATGTATGGGTATATTCGATGCAAAAAAATTCCGCAAAACAATACTCATCTCATCGTCACTGATTCTTATTTATAATATTTTTGCTTCCTCATATAGCGGCATTTTAAGTGAATCCATATCACTTATTTCGGTTATAATCGGAATCATCCGTTACAGAGACACACAACAACCGATCGAAACAAAGAAAACAATTCCGGCTTAAATGGGTACCCACACCAACAGAAAGCCTTGAAATCATTACGATTTCAAGGCTCTTTTTTTGTTTTATTGTTTAGAAATGTCCGTTTGTTTCCGTTTAAAATGCAAGTCAAAACAAATATGCATTTTTACTCTAAAACACTTTAAAGTTTTAGTTGACTTTAACTTGCTAATATGACAAAAAACATCGTATAAATCAGTTTCAGATATTGACCTGTGTTGTCCGGTTGATGTAAAATAAGAAACAACAAATGAATTGCACCTGTGTTTGATGGGTATTTACAACTTTTAAACTCAGGTGTCGGACACAAAATTTTATTATACGATGATTACAACAATCACAAAATGATTTCAGCAAGAGGTAATAATGGATAAAAAAGATGTTACCGCATTCTTTGATTCGCTTGCGGATTCGTGGGATGCTGATATGATTAAAGTTCAATGGAAAATTGATAAAATACTCGATATTGCTGAGGTTACGGATGGCAAAGCCGTGCTTGATGTTGCTTGCGGCACGGGAGTGCTGATTCCTGACTATATACACAGAAAAGTACGCAAATGTGTTGCAGTTGATATTTCACGGAACATGATAGAAATTGCCAAAAGCAAATTTTCGGAATATGAAAACATTGATTTTTTATGTGCAGATGCCGAAAATTTTGATTTCAACGAAAAATTTGACAGTATTGTTATTTATAACGCATTTCCTCACTTTGCAAACCGTAATCTTCTTTTTGAGAACCTTTCAGGATACCTTGATAAAAACGGCAGAATAACCGTTGCACACGGAATGAGCAGAGAAGCACTGACAAAACATCATTCGGGCAGGGCTGAAAAAGTTTCATCAATTCTTCCCGAAGCCGGTGAGTTAGCTGAAATAATGAAGCTTTATTCAGATGTTGATACCGTGATTTCAACAAACGAAATATATATTGTATCAGGCAAAAAACGCCAATAAAAATCAAACCACTTCATTTTGCATCAAGCATTGATGAAGTGGTTGTTTTTATGTGTCGGTTATTTATCTTTTTTATTAAAATGAAGTTCTTTCATCCCCTCAACCTCATCGCAGATTGCTTTGAGATTGCAGGTATCGCAGTCAAAAACAATGCTGTTCATAACATGATTAAGAGTTTCTGCGATTGCATAGTTTTTTTCTGCGATTTTTTCTGTTTCGGGATAATCTGCATCAGGTGCGGTTATAAATATCACCTTAACACCCTTGACAGCAGGATTTTCTTTATATTTTTCAATAAACAACGAGCCGATTTCACAGAAATTTGTTCCGTCTTTGATTGCTTTTTTTGAAACGCGCACCGCCTCTTTGTGTGATCGGGAGGTGCTTCGCATCATATATCCGTCGGGAAAAGTGTGATATTTCACATAGTCAATCTTCTTTATAAGATTGTATGCCTTTTGCTCATCACTCTTATTCTCAATCTGCACAAGGGTTATACGGGCAAATCTGCGGTTATCTTTGATTTCTCCGAGGTCATCACCGACAAGAATTATGCCGTCGGAAATCTCATCCGTTGTAACAAGATTGAATCCTACTCCCTCAAGCTCAAAAGCAGTATCACGCCTCATTATTATCTGATTCTGACCCAACTCGCGCCGTGAAACGCCTTTTGAAAACTCTTTTTTCGGAAACGATGATATCAGCTTTTCGGTTTCAAGAATCAATGAATCAAAAAATTTCATCAGAGCTTTTTATCCCTTTTCATAGTGTCATAATGCTTACCGAGAAGGTCATAAATTTTGCGGATAAGCTTCATGTCGAGATTCAAAAAATAGATTGTGAATGTAACAACAAAAAACGCAAGTAAAACGCCGAGAATTATAAAAATAATTTCCATATTATTTGTCCAGACCTTTCTGACGTGCATATTCTGCCGCACCGAGAGCTCCCATAAGCTGAGGGTCGGTTGAAAGCTCAACGACCTTGATTTTAAGCACCTTTTCGATTGCCTTTTTAAGACCGTCGTTCTTTGCACATCCGCCTGTAAGAGTTATGCTGTCGGTTGCGCCTGCTTTTTTCGCCATAACAAAACATCTTTTTGCAACCGCAAGCTGAATGCCTGCTGCAATTTCATCCATAGGCTTGCCTTCGCCGACAAGTGAGATAACCTCACTTTCAGCAAAAACTGTGCATTGAGCGGTGATGGGAATTGTATTTTTTGCTTCAAGCGAAAGCTTTGAAAACTCAGGAAGAGTCATTTCAAACGCATTAGCCATTGCTTCATAGAATCTGCCCGTACCCGCAGCGCATTTATCGTTCATTGCAAAGTTTTTTACAGTTCCGTCGGTATCGATTGAAATGCCCTTAACGTCCTGACCGCCGATATCAATAATTGCTTTAACCTCGGGATTAGTGACGTGAACTCCCATTGCATGACAGCTGATTTCAGATATATTTTCATCTGCAAAAGGCACTTTGTTTCTGCCGTAGCCGGTACCGATAAGGTATGTAAGCTCTTCTGCCGAGTTAAGACCGTCAACCTGCGAAACCGCATCGTTCAAAGCGATTTCGGCACTTGCAACGGGATTGATTTTGCTTCTGTTTGTAACGTTGGCAACTATCTTGCCGTTTTCATCAAGAATAACGCATTTTGTATAGGTTGAACCGACGTCACATCCGCCGAAATATTTCATAGTAACATTCTCCTTTACCAAGCCAAATCGTCTTCGAAATCTACAAGTGAGGGGTCAAGCGGCTCCTCCTGAAGAACGGTCTGCATATATTTATTGACCTGTTCACGCATATCTCTTCTTGAGATTGTTCTGGGGTCCATCAAATCCTGCTTAACCCAGATAAAATTGACGTTGCGCTCTCTTGCCTGATCATCAAAAATGCCCGCAAGCCCGTCCATACCCTTGCATGAAATCTGGTCATACATAATAACCGTGTCAGCATCATATTCTTCAACTATTCTCCAAAGCTCATCAACAACGTTTCTGTAACCGCCCTTTGTATGCTTTCGCATAATTGAGCGCTGATATGTTTTTGCAACATCCTTGAGAGCCTGCTCTTTGTCTTCGGTGTTATATTTAATATAGGAAATCATCGTTTCCATATCCATAACAACATTCATACCCCAACAGTTTTCAAGCCAGTTGGCAAAGCTTGTGTAGTAGTTTGCGGGGCAGCTCCACACAACCGCACGGTGGCGCATTTCTTTTGAAACGGGAGCTTTCTTCTCGTAAGCCTTCAGCATCAGCTTATTGACTTTTTTATCAACCTTGAGGAAGCGCTTATCAACGCCACCCGAAAGATTAAAATAATAGATTCTGTAAAGCCAGAATGCCGCACCTGTCATCTGGGGATACGGAGTTTTGTTGATATCCCATTTTTCAAGCTCATACTCAAGCTGTTTGTTTGAATTTCTGAGCGCTTCAAAGAAAACATCCCAATCAAACTTTTCGCCCGTCTGCTCTTCAATAAACTTAATAAGTTCTTTTACTTCTTCAACCGCATATTCCTGCACATCCTCATCATTATAACGAAGCGGAATATTGAAAAGATGAACGGGAAGATTGAGGCGTCTGTCAAGGAATGTTGAGTTCATAACAGAGCCATCACAGGGCATATTAGTTGCAACCATACAGCAGCCCATTTTGGGATAATCATCCTCAATGGCAACGCCTGCCTCGGCACTTGGAAGCGGACAGACATCGGCAGGCACACCAAAGCTTTCCGTAACTTCAAGGTAAGGCGGGGTTATCTGCTGGTCAACCATAGAGGTGAGGAAAATGGGAATGGTCTGCAAAGGAATAACGGTAAGATTCGGAAACCCCGAAAAAATTTCATTCGGAATAATCTCATCGGTAAGAACAATCTTTTTTGAAAGCTTATTCCTGGGATTGATTTTTTCATCCGCAACAAAAGATGTATGAATAAGACCTGTTGCGTGCTTTACAATCATATTGAAATGAAGATGAACAATGCGAAGGTGTGCGCCTCTGAGGCCTGCTGTGTGTCTGTCAATAAAGGAAGGCGTTGAAAGATATGATGCCATCCAGCGGTAACGCCAAAGACCTTTAACGGTTGATATCGGCGCTTTCAGCACCATAACAATCATATCCTTCCACGTTACAAGCCAGCGATAATAGTCATACATCGTGTCTTTAAATCCGCGCCATTCTCTGTGTTTCAACAGAGCTTTGCGGTCATCTGTATAAAGCTTGCCGAGGTCAGCCATTTTCTTTCGCCTGCCTTTCCTTCTGAATTTTCTTGATTTCAAGGCTTTCTACAAAAGCCTGAACCCTGGTACGGAGCTGTCCCGAAGCAGATGCGGTATACTGTCTGTCAACCGCCGCAGTCGGAACACCGTAATCGTTGCTCATAACATAAGATGCAAGCGCTCTTTCGTAGCCCCAATACTCGCAGAATTTAAGCTGTTCATACATAACGCCGTCTGCGTGATATTCATCAACAAGGTGCTTGACATAATCTCTGCGCTCCTGCACCTTTTCGTGGCTCATATATCTGGGGCATTGGCTTGTTTTCAGATAATGCAGACAAATCTGAGTCAAAACATCCTCATCAGGATTGATTTTTATTTCTTCTCTGCCGGGCATTGCACCAAAGCAATATCTGTCTGCAACAACAAGCGCGCCGCTGTCTTCGATAAGTGCGGTAAAATCGGGGTCGTCCATTTCCGAGCCGACTACAACAATTTTTGCTCTGAAATTCTTTTTTGCATCGGGTTCTCTTGTTTTAAGCTCCTCTGCGGTCTCGCGAAGCTTAGGCAAAATCAGAGCCTTAGGGCAACAATATGTAACAAGGCTGAGAATATGATATTCATATCCGGTTATACGGGGATTCTCTTCTTTTCTGTAATCCCCTATTTCTGTCATCAGACGGCAGACCTCGTTATGCTCTTCAACTGCTTTGAGAAGCGCCGCATCCGAAGTGTCAACACCGTAAACCTCAGTTATTTTGTTAAGGATTTTATTTCTTGTCTGCGTAACATAATGCTTCACCGTATGGTCAGCAATTTTGAACGGCATATCAAGGAAGGTCAGGAAAAATTTATCATTCTCAACAAGATTAAGTAATTCAAAATGTTCTGCAGTTCTGTTCATTTCGGAACAGGTTTCAGATGCAAGAAGCGCATTGAGAAAGTTATATCCGCCTTCGATGGCACGCTCAAGAATTGCTTTTGAATAGCCGCAAAGGAAGTTGCTCATATAATATGTTGCAATATCCATTGAACCCGTTCTCGGAGCACGGAGTCTTACCGAAAAACAGTTTCCGCAATTCAGAAGAACTTCCGGAATATGGTAGCAAGTGTAACCGAGTGCAATACCGCCCTCGTTTTTTGCCTGCTGAACAAGAGCGTTGTTTGCTTCCTGAAGCAGGTTTTCAAATTCATAAAGATGCTTTAAATCTCTCACTTTAAAATCTCCATTTCAACAAGAGCTTTTCTTGCGCCCTCAACAACGTTTGAATCGTCGGGCAGTTTGGTGATATCCTTGCCTTCGATATCGTAAATCGCAAGATTTGAATCGGTCGGTATATAAGACAAAACAGGTATACCGTTTGTATCAATATAGGGAATAACGCTTTCATCAGGAATTCTGTTGACGATTGCACCGATTTTTTTATACATTACAAGCTCATCGGCAACACTCTTGATTGTTGAAATAACCTGAGTGCCTTTTTTGCTTGCATCGGTAATGAGAAGAAGGTGGGAAACCTTTTCCATAACACGGCGGTTTATCTGCTCAATACCTGCTTCTCCGTCGATAACAACATAATCAAATTCATTTGAAAGAATACTGATTACTTCTTTGAGATAGGTGTTTATCTTGCAGTAACAACCTGCACTTTCCGGTCTGCCGACTGCAATGAAAGCAAAGCCGTCTGTTTCAACGAGGGCATCAAAAATCTTATATCTTGCATCGCCA
Source organism: Acutalibacteraceae bacterium (assembly GCA_045631105.1). Lineage (GTDB taxonomy): Bacteria > Bacillota > Clostridia > Oscillospirales > Acutalibacteraceae > CAG-177. Next base: position 10,825 of record JAZQTZ010000048.1, on the reverse strand, counting down.
AGAAGCTCGATTGCTGCCTTTGTCTGACCGTCTTCAACGGTTTCAACAATCTCTTTGCGGATATCATCGATTGTCATTTTAACATCAATACCAAGAGCTGTTGAAAGACCTACGGCAGGGTCGGCATCAATTGCAAGTATCTTTTTATCAGGATAAGCCTGCACCAAAAGCTTGACTATTGCGGCAGAAATTGAGGTTTTACCTACTCCGCCCTTGCCCGAAAGAGCTATTATCGTTGCGTTTTCTTTCATCATCCGTCACTCCCAAGTGAATAATATATATATTATAACATTATTATACATTTTTTTCAAGGATACCTTAAAAAGAATAATTCAATATAAATATCTGCATTTCGGCAACAGATTTTATTGAAAAAATTCCACCGCATCTCTGACATGTAAAACCCCACCGATTTTCCGCTTTTTGGCAGGAAATACGGTGGGGTTTTCGGTCATCAAGCCCAAACTTATATAGTCTTTATTTGTTTACGCATCGAAGCACAGCGTTGCCGTCACGACAAAAATCAACAACGGTGATTGAAATATTATCAAGAAAAAATCTGAACTTATGGGGTTCGACTCCCAAAGCAACGGGAATCAAATACTCAAGAAATCCGTGATGGCTGAAAACTGCCACACGGTCACCGAATGAAAATCTGTTTTTTATGTATGAAATAACTTTTTTTGCACGGACAACATTATCCTCAAAAGCTTCGCAGCCAAACTCATAATTTTCGGTACCGAAAAGCTTTTCACACATTACTGTATTTTTATAATGCCGATTAAGATATTCTTCGCTGCAACCGTAATAACCCGGAGTACAGCCGCACTCAACAAGCTCGGGACAAATCTCAAGAAGCGGTTCATCGCTCTTTGCTTTGCAAACACCCGTCGCTGTTTTGAAACTGCGCAAAAGAGAACTTGTGATATATGCATCTATCGGCAAACCCTTAAGTTTTTCGCCCAAATCCAGACATTGCTGTTCACCCTTTGCGGTAAGCTCACCGTCGCTCGGATCACGGTCTCCTATATTGTCATATTGTGTTTCAGCGTGTCGGATAAAAACAATTTCCAGAGTGTCATGCTTTTCCATATTATCACCTTTCGTTTTCATATTGCTGAACTAATTATATCCGCAAAACCGTATCATGTCAAATTCAACACTTTAGCTGATGCAAAACAAAAGCACTTTGAAAACTGTTCGGGTTAAAACCAACACTGCAAATTATTGATTGTTTCAGCAAAACATGATATAATCCGAATATAATTCTTATTTTGAAAATGGAAAAGAAAAATCTTCGATATGATTTACGGTATATTTTATATACTTATGAGAAAAAACGTGCTCTTGTAGTCGCAGGTCTTATGTGTCTGAGTTCATTCAGCGCACCGGAAAACACGATGATGCAAAAACGCTTTCCGAATCGGGTGCCGACCTGTTGATGACGGACTATCCTGACGGAGCAACTTGAGTGCAAAAAACAAATTCGGGTTTTCCTGCACGATCCCGACAGAAACAATTTTTCTCTTTATTATCCGATATATGCGGATGCTGTAACATAATAAACAATACGGAGGTATGGACATGAAATACGATATAGCAGCTTTTATCTGGCCGTCATACACGGGAGACGAGCCCCGCACACGCATTTTCTGGCCCGAAGGCTACGGCGAATGGCAGACAGTCAAAGCCATGACAAACAGAGGTTACGAAGGCTGCCGTTGGCCGAGAATTCCGGCCTGGGGATATGTTAACGAAGCGGACAGCCGAGTTATGGAAATGCAGATTAACTGCGCAGTTTCTTACGGTGTCAACGTTTTCATCTATGACTGGTATTGGTATGATAACCGTCCGTTTCTTGAAAACTGCCTCAATGACGGCTTTCTCAAAGCACGTAACAACAAAGACATGAAATTCATGCTCATGTGGGCAAACCATCATGCAACACATCTTTGGGACAAGAGAAATTCCGACAGCGACCTTTCAACCGTTATATGGAGCGGTGTTGTAACTCCCGAAATCTTTTCAAATATCTGCGACAGAACAATTGAAAAATATTTCAGCCGTGAAAACTATTATATGATTGACGGTTGCCCTGTTTATATGATTTTCGATATCGATAATTTCATCCGCAGTTTCGGCACAACTCAGGAATGCAGAAAAAGCATTGAAGAATTCCGAAGAAAGACTGTTGAGGCAGGTTTTAAAGGTTTACATTTTCAGGCAGTCCATTGGAGCGGTCACACTTACGGTTGGCTGAAAGATGACGACATCAACAAAGGCGTCAGCGCTTTTGAGCTTTATGATTATCTCGGAGTCGATTCCGTAACAAACTACAACTGGTTTTCCTGCGTTAATCCCGACGGCGATTATGCCGACAGCACGGACGCTTATACCGAAAAGCTTGTTTCCGAATCGGAACAGCTTAATATTCCGTTCTACCCCAATATTTCCGTCGGCTGGGATAACAATGTCAGATTCAATAACTTTATTCCCGGAGTTGTCAAAAACAACACGCCTGAAAACTTCAGAATTGCCTGCGAAAAGATAAAGAACTTTGCAGATGATTCAATGAGCAAAGGCATTATGAAAGCACCGTTTATAACTGTTAACAGCTGGAATGAATGGACTGAAACAAGCTATCTTCAGCCCGATGATTTATACGGCTACGGCTACCTTGAAGCCATAAAGGATGTTTTTTGCAAATAATCTGCGACCTGACACTCAACGAAGCGTAGGTTGTATATAAAAAAAGCCGTTCGGGTTCTGACACCTGAACGGCTTATTTTTAAATAAGAATATATGTTTCGTCAGCTTGTGTTTCAAAAGAAACTGTGTTGCCCTCTTTTGTGCAGGGAATTTCTTTTTTATCCGATTCTCTTATAACAGATTTTATATTTCGGCATTCAACGTTGCATTTTCTGCCTTTTAAGCTTTTGATTTTCAATGATATTATCTTCTCATCCTTAAGCTCGGAAGAAACAAGAAACGCGCCGTCTGCACGCAGATTTTCAAACGAAGCGGACATCTTTCTGTTCCAGCAAGGGAAGATTCTGATAATTCCTTCATGGCTTTGCATAAGCATTTCATTTACGGTTGCAGGAACCATTGTCAGATGCTCAATTCCGCCGCCGTGATGACGGAAAAGTTTATTGGGAAGTCCGAATTCCTTAATATTCATGCGTATTCCATCAATCAGAAAATCAGGATCAACACCGATTCTTGCGCCTGCAGGAAGATATGAATTCGAACCGTTATCGTCGAGACGTCTGTCGTTGATAAAATATGTGTTTTTTGCGATCTTAAGAAGCTTTTCGCCCGAAGACAAACCAATCTGAGAAGCGGGATAAATATGCTGAAGACCGACTGTGTTATCATCTCTCCAGCGTATTCCTCTTTTTGAATAACGGAAGCATTTTTTTCCGTGCTTTATGAATGTCGGGAAATCGCTCAGATTTTTGTTGATATCCTCCCATAAGGGATATTTCTCAGCATTAAGACCGAGTCCCTTTGCCATATCATAAACAGCGCTGAAAAGAAGTTTGACAAGTCCGAGAGAATTTATTGCGTTTACCGCTTCAATCTGACCCTTATGCGTTATATATCTGAATTTTTTGCCTCGGTAATAGGGAATTTCATGCGCAGCATCATTCTTGATAACATAGCGTCCTCTGACCTTAACAAGATAATCTTCCCAGAATGCGGCGGTATTCAGAACAAAATCATAATAATTTTCAAGCGCATATTCTTTGTCGTATGTTGAGTACCAATGCATTATGGGAATAACGCAGGCATAGGCGGCATGGCTCTTCTGACCGAGAAAAAGAACGCCATGCTCCTTGCATTCTTTCATGCTGTAAACATCCATCGCTTTTGGTCCGAAGCTTACAGGAAATGCATAGCCCCTGCAACCGAAAAACTTTGCAAACTTCTTTGCCTCTTCTCTCATTTCGTTGACAGGTGTCATATAACCGTCGAACAACTCAGGATGATTTGAGGAAAATATGCAATAATAGGGCGCTTCATAGTTATAATTCATATGATAATCCCCTGCCCAAGGGAAAAAGTCATCGGTCACGAAATTACCGAATAATCCGGGCGGAAATTCTTTGTTGCCCATGCATCCGGCAAGATGATAAAGGCTTGAATTATAAAAACTTTCGATTTCTTTATCTTCAAGAATAACTTTCGAAGCGGAAAAGAATTTCACCCATTTTTCCTGTGTTCTTTTCTTATCCGATTCATAATCGCAATTCAAAACCATATCAACAGCTTTATCAGCATATTGAGCATCATCAAAATTCGTGACAACAGACATACAATAACGGGCAATTCTGAAACCATCAGCTGTTGATGTTTCAATCTCACGGCAACAAACGGCAACAGCAGATTCACGGGTAATCTCTTCGCCGATGAATTTACGAACAAAACATTTCACACCGTTATTATCCGATACCGAATTATCGGAATTGCAGGTGTCGGGCAATTCAACATCAACGCTCGGGAACCCCTCTGTTTCGGGAGTTTTTATCTGAAAATAAATTATGTTTTCGGGAGCAACAAACAGTTCCAGTTCTGTTTTTCCGAATTTGCCCTCAAGAAGACCTTTATCAAAATACTGCTTTATGTTGTATTCCGACAAATCAACATTACCGATTTTCAGATTACCGACAGTTTTTATTCCGCCGCTATTATGAGCACCGGAAGTAAATTTCCAGAAATCGCATTTTGAAATATGAATAAGAAGACCGTTATCGCCGTTATCAAAAACAACGGCAAGGTCACCGTTCCCGCACATTGCACCTGCAGGTATTTTATAAAGAATATTGCCGTCATAAGTATTTACGGGTTTTGACATTATCTCGTTGAAATAAGTATTCATCACATCACTACCTTTTGATATATTATAATTGTTTTCATGACTTAAATCAAGAGAAAAAATATCTGCCGAAATATTTTATATAGAAATCCACTATGATTTATGTTATAATAATCAGCAGAAAATTCAAGAGAGGAAAATGTATATGTTTCTGACGGTAAAACTGAAAACCTTTGTCAGCATTTTTATGTGTCTGATAACAGGCGGAAGCTTTTTCAACGGAATATTAAACTACATTAAAGCAGGTGAAACAGATATGATTATGAATGACCATTCAAAATCTTTTGCAACCGAATTTACCGAACTCGTTCCGTATGCAAACAACCATGAGGACAGCCTCAGTTGGTTTGACGGAATGGTAAGCGGTAACGGCGAAAACGGCGTTGTTGTTGCAGGCTCTCCTTACAGCGACAGCCATATTTATAATAACATTCATTTCCTTATGCCGTCAAAAGATCCTCGCTACACTCCCGATGAAGTTACAGGCGAGCTTCACGATGCAAGACAGGCTGTTATCAACGGGGATGACACTTGGGATGTCAACGGCAGAAACTCAACATATTTCTACGCTTATCACCCTGCCCACGTTTTAAGGCTCGAAAGCACAAAACTCCCCTATTTCAACTATATCCGCTGGACTGATTTTGAAACTGCGGAAATCGGTGTTAAATATACCGATATCCGAGGCACCTGGGAAAGATTAACTTTTTCTTCAAGAGAAGATAATGTCACAATCACAAAGATTTCGGAATCATCGCTCGGTGCAAAAATAAACATGACGCTTTCTCTTCAGGATTGCTGGTCACTCCGAGGCTTCGGAAACGGTGACGAAAAGAACATGCAATATAAAAAGCTGGTTGACGAAGACGCTTCATATATTGCACAAATCGCTCACTATCCTTCTTATGAAGGAAGCGAGCTCAAAGACGGCGGTTACTGCGGATTAACAAAGGTAATTGTTATTGGCGGCAAAAAAGAACGTGTTGTTCTCGAAAGCACCAATGACAGCGAAAATGTTGCAAAAGAGCAGAATGCCGCCATTAAGATTTCGGATGCGAGCGAGGTTTATCTCATAACAAAATCCGACCGCACATTTGATATGGGAAAATTTGAAGATTTCAAGGATGCGGAAACATATGCGCTCCTTGATGAACTCAATGCATACACATCAGCAGTTGCCGAAAAATACACCGTTGACGGCAAGTTTGACTATGACAAAGCGCTTTCACCTCATGCCGAAAAGCATTCGGCAATGTTCAATGCAGTCAAGTTCGATCTTGGCAGCGATAACTATGAAGAGGTTGCAAACGAGCATCTTATCATGCTTCAGCAAAAAAGCGAAACCCTTCTTCCCACATTGGTTGAAAGGGCATATAATCAGGGCAGATATGCGCAGATTTGCTGTGCAGGAACATCATTCCCCCGTCTTTGCGGTATGTGGACGGGCGAATGGAATTCGGGCTGGAGAGGCATTTACACAATGGATGCAAATGTTAACCTTCAGTCATCGGGCATGAACACAGGCAATATGTATGATGCAGGCGAAAGCTACATTAAATTTGTTCTCAAGCAGATTCCCGACTGGGAAGAAAATGCCGCAAAAACTTACGGCATGACCGATGCAATTCAGGTGCCCGTAAATACCGACGGCGACAGAGCGATGATGGTTGAATACAGCCGCTGGTATCCGTTCCAATATTGGAATGCAGGCGCAAGCTGGATGCTCATGCCAATCTATGAATTCTGGCAGTGTTTCGGAAACAGAACTATTGAATATAACGGCGAAGAACTTGACCTTGAAAAAGATATTCTTCTTCCGCTTCTTACAAAGCAGGCAAACTTCTGGGAACAACTCTGCACTCCCGAATATTTCACGGATGTTAACAGAAAAGCTTGCTACAAAGCAGAAAAAACAGAGCTTCTCGAGGGCGAAAAATATCTCATTATCCCCTCTTATTCCCCCGAAAACTATCCTCTCGGAGATTACACATCAACCATAACCGCAAACGCAACAATGGATATTGCCGCCGCAAAAGACGGACTCAGAATGACAATCGAAGCGGAAAGAACGGTTAAATCCGAGGGTTACGAAGAAAGAATTGCAAAGTGGAAAAACCTCATGTCGCTTCTTCCCGATTATAAATATGACGAAAGCGGTGCACTTTGCGAATGGGCAATGAATGAATATCAGGAAAACAACAAGCACCGTCACATAAGCCATCTTTATCCTGCATGGCCTGCATTTGAAACGCAGGAAAATCCCGAGCTTGTTGATGCTTGCAATCAGGCAATCGCAAACCGCAACAGAGAAAACGAAGGCGAGGATGACATAGCTTCTCACGGTTGGCTTCACAAAGCGCTTGTTGCGGCAAGACTCAAGAATGCGGATTCCTGCTATGCTTCACTCATGGCACTCATGGCAGACAATATCTATTACACCTCTCTCATGGCAGACCATAATACTCACGACGGTTGGGGTGTTTTCTGCACCGATACAACACTCGGAACTATCGGCGTTATCAACGAAATGCTTCTTTATTCGAATTCTGGTGTAATCGAGGCTTTGCCTGCTCTCCCGGATGAATGGAGTGAGGGCAAAATTGAAGGTCTGCGTGCAAGAACAAATGCAGAGGTTTCTCTCGAATGGAATGCCGAAACCGTAACCGTCAAAATAACAAGCGATATAGCGCAGACAATCAGAGTCAGCGTTTACAGCGGCGAAGAACAGAATATTTCATTCACCGCAGGCGAAACAAAAGAAATAATTTTAAAAAGATAACAAAAAAATCGGAGGATGTCTCAAGACGAGACATCCTCCTGTTTTATCTTATGTATTTTTCAGAATTCCTGAGGAGTTTAATAAGCGGAACAATAAGAACTCCGCAACAAAGATTGCTTATTCCGTGCATGACGTCAAACGTAAAGCCTGCCGCAATCCATGCAAGCATGGATTTGAAGCTGAGTCCGAACATCACAGCCTGAGCAGGTGCATAGAGAATTCCAAATCCGAAGCCGTGAAGTGCGCACGCGACGGCATAAACTATCGGCGCGATTTTTTTCGGCATATTCTTCGGAAGAAGCATCACAGCCGCCCAGAGAATCGTCCAGACATAAAGATACGGTATCCACCACATTGCGAAGCCTGCAAATATTCCGTTGAGCAAAACATAAATATAAATCGGATAAAGCGCTTTTTTGCGGTAAACAACGGTTATTGCAACGATGATTGTTCCGAGAAGATGTATGTTCGGCAAAATCTCCATGAGCATTTTCGATGCAAACATAACCGCACCGAGCATTCCGAAAACCGCTATTTCTTTTGTTTTCAGATTCATTTTTCCGCTTTGAATGAATAAACGGCGTTTTCTTCGATTTCTGTAACATCAACACCCGTTGGTGCATATTCGCCGTTGATATAAAACGCCCAGTATTTTCCGTCGGCATCATAATCATAGGTAATTCCGTTTATCGTTTTGACATAGAGACCGTAGGGGCCTTCATCACCCGAAAGCAGACCGAGTTCCTGCAAAGCTTCGCCGACAACGGTTTTATCGGTGTGAATTTCAAATGCCGTTTCGTTTCCGTCGGCATCGGTAACCGAGAACAAAAAGGTTTTTTCGCCTTCTCCGAGTTCAGTCACCGAGTCAAAAACAGGTGAGGTTACTTTTGGGGATTCGGGGGTTTCTTTATCAGTGCAACCGCTTGTGAAAAGTGCCATAGCCGCAATAAGCACAACACAAAGGATGACTGACAAAATTCTTATAAATTTTGTCTTCTGCATAATGCATTCTCCTTAATATAAAATTTTTCTCCCGAAAGGCACTCGCAATCTTAAATGGGAGTTTTCTATCTGTTATCGGGTATTTCGACTTTGTGCTTCGTCTTTCAGCCTTCTCAAGCAATTGCTCAATGACTTTTTCCCCGATTTGCGGCATCGGGTAAGAAAGACAAAATAAAACGCACTTCACGGCGACGGGCTCGTACAGGATTTTCACCTGTTTCCCCGAATAACTGATTTAATTATACCATAATCGATTGGATTATGCAACAAAGGAAAAACCACATTCTTTTCAAAGAATTCAGATTTAATAATTAATGAATAAAATTCACAGAGCCTGATTGCGGCAGAATTGAGAAAATCCCAGTAAGGTTCAAATAATAAAATCTTAAGAATTATTGAGAATAAAAGCAGAAATTTCTAAGACGGTTTTCATCCGTTTGTCAGGGAATATGTTTAAATTTGTTGAAATTTGTTCTGTTTTGTGATACATTACTAATACAGAACAAAAAGGAAGTGGAGATATGAATATTCTCGTTCTCAACGGAAGCCCTAAAGGAAAATACAGCATCACTTTGCAAACAACAAATTATCTCATGCAGAAACATCCCGATGAAAACTTTGAAATTCTTAATGTCGGGCAGAAAATCAGATCTTGGGAAAAGGATTTTTCACCTGCCGCCGAGGCTCTGAAAAATGCTGACCTTATTATATTCTCATATCCCGTTTATACTTTTATCGCACCCTATCAGCTTCACCGTTTCATTGAGCTCATCAAGGAATCGGGAATTGATTTAAGCGGTAAATATGCAACCCAGCTTTCAACATCAAAGCATTTTTATGATGTTACCGCACACAGATATATCCAGGATAACTGCTGCGACCTCGGAATGAAATATATCAGAGGTTTATCCGCCGATATGGATGACCTTTTAACAGAAAAAGGTCAGAAAGAGGCAAGAGATTTCTTTGAATATGTTTCTTTCTGCGCAAATAATGATTTATATGAAAAAAGCTCAATCATTGTTTCCGAACCGAAGCATGTTCCCGTTACCGTCCCCGAAAATAACGGCAACAAGCAGGGCGATATTGTTGTTCTCACAAACTGCAAAGAAGATGATGAACAACTGAAAAACATGATTGCAAGATTTCAGGCTGTTATGCCGAGAAAAACAAGAGTTGTCAACATCGGCGAATATCCTTTCAAAGGCGGATGCCTCGGATGCTTCAACTGCGCTGTTTCGGGCAAATGCGTTTACAAAGACGGTTTTGACGATTTTCTGCGCAACAATATCCAATCCGCTCAGGCAATCGTTATTGCATTTTCAATCAAAGACCATTCAATGGGCGCTTCATTCAAGCTTTATGATGACAGACAGTTCTGCAACGGTCACCGCACGGTAACAATGGGTATGCCGATGGGTTATCTCATCAGCGGAAACTATTCTGACGAATTCAATCTGCAGATGATTGTTGAAGGCCGTGCTCAGCTTGGCGGAAACTTCCTTGCAGGCGTTGCAACCGATGAATCCGACCCCGACACACAAATTGATAAGCTCGCTTCTTCGCTTGAATATGCGCTCAATGCAAACTATGTTCCTCCGCAGAACTTCTACGGCATTGGCGGAATGAAGATTTTCCGCGACCTCATCTGGCTCATGCAAGGCATGATGAAAGCAGACCATAAATTCTACAAGGCTCACGGTCAGTATGATTTCCCGCAGAAACAGAGAGGAAAGATGCTCGCCATGTATCTTGTGGGCGGAATGATGTCATCGAAAAAGCTCAAATCAAAAATGGGCAACATGATGAACGAAGGAATGCTCATGCCGTACAATAAAGTTCTCGGAATAAAACCCGATTTCAAAAGCAATTTTAAAAAATAATCAGCCAGCATAAGAAAAGACCTCCCGATTGGGAGGTCTTAATTTTTTTATCCGATTGAATTGACTGTTTCATATGCCATCTGCGGATAATCCGTCATTATGCAGTCTGCACCGTTTTCGGCGAGAAGCCTGACTTCTTCTTCGCTGTTGATCGTCCAGTACTGAACCGCAATATCGTTCTTATGGGCATAGTTAAGCATTTCTCTTGTACCGAGATTGATAAGATTATCAAGTGCGCTTGAGCCGTAGGGAATCTGCAAAGCGACGTAAGACGGGCTTACA
>JAZQTZ010000047.1:0-16553 GCA_045631105.1 Acutalibacteraceae bacterium | reverse complement strand
GCCCTGTCAATTCGGAATTTTTCACCCATACAGGTTACGTATTCTCCGTTTTGAGCAAGCGTCAGGTCGGGAGTGCACGGACCGATATAAAGATAATGTCCCTGCGAGTTATAGCCGATTTCAGTGTTAACACCGTAAAGATACATTTTATTTTTATATCTGAGCGGACTTATGAATGCCCGGGTTTCATTGATTGTTTCTCCTTTTACCGAAACAAGCTTTGCAGGTCTGCCGTATTTATTGAAAACAGCTTCAATCATATGCTCACCTGCCTGAAAACAAAACCCTCGTCACGAAGAAGCGGAAGCGCAGAAATGAGCGCCTCGCTCTTTTCTTTTTCAGCTCTTTCGATAATCGCCGAGGGTGAAACGCTGACGGTAACGTCGCCTGCCTTGAAGGAAGTAACACCCTCGTCCGTGACTGATTTTTTCATGCAAAGGCGGTAGTTCACCATAGCCGCCCCTGCATTAATAAGCCTTATATCGGTGCAATCGGCATCTTCCCTCAATCGCGTTTCAAGTTCTTTTGCCGCCGAGGCACAGAGAGGAGCAAGCTCCTCATCCGTACCTTCAACAGCATGATTTCTTCTGAGCGCATCAAGAATGCTCCAGATATCAATCAATGCTATCCCTCCGTCAGACAGAAAGCACCTTTGATGCTCCGTCAAAGATTTTTGCAAAACCTGCGGTGCAGCTGATAACCGCACGTTCAAGCTGGCGATCGATAAGCTTATCATATTCAGTCATAATTTCGCCTGCCTTGATCATTTCAAGCGCCGCAGACTTATCAAGACCGATGATTCTGCCGCTTTCAACCGCGGATGATTTGAGAAGCTTTGCGCCGAGAGGAGTAACCATCTCACCCTTGCCGTGGAAATTAAGACCTGCTGCGGCATCTCTGAACTGTTCCATGTTGAGCATATCTGCCATAAGGTCTGAAGAAGCAATAATTGTGTTGAGTTCATAGGGGTCAAAGCTGTTCCAGAAAGCGATGAGGTCGGCATAAGAAACATCTCCCTCTGCGCATTTCATAACCTCTGCCTTATTGCCTGAACCGTCGCCGTTAACGATAACATCAACGGCATCCTTAAGAAGCGTTCTTGAAATATATGCGCCGATCTGTCTGAGAGTGACCGTAAAGAGGTCAAGACGCTGGAATCTGATAGCTTCATATGAAGCAACAAGGCTTCTGCCTCTCTTTCTGAGCTTCACAAGATTATCCTTTGTGCGGATGGTTGTTTCTGGGATAAATGCGCCCTCCTTGACAATCTTAAGCTCCTTCTCATCCTCTGTGGGAATTGAAGAAATTGAACGGTAATCCATGCCGTCAATAAGAGTTGTTGAAGCAACAACTCCGGGAAGAATATCCGCCTGCTCAAGACCCTGTCTGACCGCTCTTGAAACATATTCGGGGAAAAGCACTGCGCTGTCTGAGTTCTTGAAAAACTTTTCAACAACATCGCTGCCGCTTCCGCTGACCTTGATTCCGAAACGCTTGAGCTGACGCTGATATGCGTCAAGACCCTCAAGAGCGGTACCCTTATAGTTTTCGCTGGGATCGATGCTTTCGAGCGATTTTGTAAAATTACCGTTCGAATAAAGACCCTTTTCAAGCTTTATGTTATCATAATTTGACATAATGAATTTCTCCTTTCTTACATCAGGAATGTTACGGTTTTTGCGGTTTCATCAATTGAAACAACAAGATATCTGCCGCCGTTTTCCGAAACCTTAACTCCGCCGTTGCCGTTTGCGCCGAGGTTATTGAAACCTGTTGCAGGCGCTGTGCCCGTATAGGGAAGGGTCACGATACCCTTAACCTGAACGGAAGCATATTTTTCATCGCTGTCGATAACAACGCCGTGAATTTCATCGCCGTCGCCGCAAAGCATAATGCTGTCTGATTTATCAATTTTAACGGGCATACCCTTGCCGATTTCTGACGAACAATGAAAAGTAAGAGCGTTCATATTAAATCCTTCATATGATACTGACATATCAAGTCCTCCTTAAATTTTATATTCGGAATTTGAAAATTCATCATCTGCCTGAGTGCATTCAAGCTGTCTGATAACAGGCAGATTTTTCTTTGCATTCTCACGGAAAGCGTCACGCATTTCACGAAGCGCCTTGACCGAAAGAGAATCGCAGATTTCTTCAACGGATGAGCTTTTCATTTCGGGAATAACCGTTGCCGCTGTGCAAACGATATCCGCTTTCAACTCATCTCTGTATTCGTTTGCCCACTGTGCAAGCTTTTCTGTTTCGCTCACGGGGATAAACGATTTTATAACGCCCGCATTTTTCTGTGCAGGCACAGCAACAAAAGACCATTCATATGCATCCGTAGGCTCGGAAAGATGATAACAGCAGAGTTTTCCACCGTAAACTCTTCCCTTCTGATGCTCACAGCCGTGAGTTTTGATATTCATGCCGCAGATTGAACAGCTTATGTCACTCACGCAACAGCCGACGCTGGTTTCTTTCTTGATACCTGCATCAATCTCGGCAATGAGGTCTTTGTTCTTTTCAGTTCTGACCATATAAGCCTTTGCTTTTATATAGGTATAGGTTTCGCCGTCAGAGGTTTTTCGGGTTGAATCCGTCACAACCTCTGCGGAATAAATTCTTGCAGTCTGGTCCTTGCTTTTCATGTTGTGGTCAAAAATTCCTGTTTTGCCGACAAAAAGCTCTGCAAGCTTATGAAGTGCGGAAACCGTAAACTTTTCGTTATCTCTGTCGATTTCGTTGTCGCAGAGAATAAGCGAAAAAGTATAGATTTCCTCGCTTTTGAGTTTCTTTCTCGCAAACTGTCCGATAAGCTCAAGCTCATTTTCGGACAGAATATTCGTGTTTTCCTTTTCCGTAATTATTCACCTCTCAGGATTTTTTCTGCCTGTGCTCTGTAAAGCATGGCTCTGCTCTGTTCAACCTCATCCTGAAGCGTGATGTCGTTCCATACAATCTCAAAACCGCATGAAAAACCTCTGCTTCTGAGAAAAGTATTGCAGATTTTCCCGATTACAGGGTTGAGAATGCGTCTGTAAGCCTCCAGTTCGCTTGTAAGGGCATCCGACTGCTGCTGTGACATTCTTTCCGTGCTGGACCATGAAAGCCCCAGCATGAAGGGAGGAATGCCTGTTTTTGCAACAATTTGCTCAAGCATCTGTCTGACAGGCACATCGCTGTCAAGAATCTGATTATCGGCACCGATGACCTTAATCTGAACATCGCCCACAGCAACGAAGTCACGAACCTCCGAACCGCTCTGCATCGCTTCTCCCCATTCCTTTGCAACCTGCATCGCTCTGTCCTTGGCATAAGCTCTGTCAACCGCATCATTCTTGGGGTTATAGGTAACGGCAAAACGAAGATTGCCTACCCTCTCCCAGTTTGCTCCGATGCTCTCATATATCTTGAGAAGCACGGAACTGACAAACGGCATTCCTTTGAGAATTGAATTTCCCGTAAGAGCGCCGGGTTCGGGGTTCAGAACGCTCAGAAGGCACATTTCGGGCGCCGTAACCCTGCGAAGCTCCGCTCCGTCCCTTACGAAAATATCAATATCAAAACCGTTGCCGTTGCGCCTGAGTTCAATGTTTTTAAGCGGTGCATTGAAAAGCGCTCTGGGATTCCCCTCGGAATCGGAAACAATTTCACCAATTGCCGTCCCGCAGGTGAGAAGCTGTTCAAGATAAGAATCGATAAAAGCCGAAAGTCCCTGCCTGTTCCCTCCAACAGGAACAAACCTTATGAATTCATCAACGGCATTCTGCGCTGCTTTCTCGGAGCATTTAATCTCAAAGCCTCCCGTAAGGCGAACTATCTTTAAAATCGCCGCATCAATAACGGGTATTGCTTCACGCAAGGTGTAATAGAGCCTTATCTGAGGCGCACCGAGCGGTACATAGCCGTCCAGAATTCCGAAGGGATGCCCGTTTTTGGTTTGAGTCACGGGCGCCGAAACCCTTGAAGTGTTTCTTTTTTTGAATATTCCCATCATCTACTCCTTCTTGCCGCAACTGCGAAAAATCCGCCGTCATCCTCTTTGTCAACAACCGTTGAAACAAAGTAACGGATATCGTCCATTGCGTGGTCATTTTCTTTTCGGACAGCATCCTTCACCGCATTTTCTTCCCATCTGTAAAGACCGAATTCTTTTATAGTATCCTTACATTCGGGCGAAAACATAATTTTCTGCTCCTTAAGACAATCCGAAACACGCCTTATTCCGTCAATAACATCATTTTTTGCAGGAATAACCCTGAACCTGCCGTCACGCCTTATGCATTCGATAAAACTTGCCGCAGACGGGTCAACTATGACCGCTTCAACAGGCAAGGTTCCTGCAAGGTCACAGAGCGCACGATAATGCTCGCTGTCCGTTCTCTGACTGCCCTCAACCCTTGAATTGAAATAGTACTCCTTGATTCTGTACCACTTTCCCTCACTCTCTCCCCATAATCCGAAAGATGACGGGTTAACCGTACCGTAGTCGCAGGAAATATAGTATTGCGAAAGGAAATCGGGTGGTGTAACAACATGTTTTTCCTGCGAAAACATCGGATATACGCATCCTTGCGCCGCAACCCATCTGCCGAGAACAAAGCGTTCATAGAATGCACCCGAATAAAGCTTCTCATAACGACGAATTATAGACGGTGTAAGAGAAGGGTTATCCCTCATTGTAAAATGAAGATAGAGGCAATTCTTTTCTCGGTGTTTTTTGACCCATTCCTCATGGAACCAATGCATCGGATGCTCGGGGTTGCAGTTGAACCAGAGCTTTGAGCCTTCAACGGAGCATCTTGCCAACGCCTGCTCAACAAATGAACGGGGCATCAGCGTTACCTCATCTAGCAAAACTCCCGCAAGAGTCATGCCCTGAATAAGTGCGGCGGAGCTTTCATCCTTGCCGCCGAAAAGCCAGAAGCGATTTGTTGACCCGCCGTAGGTAATCTCGATAAGATTCTGCGAAAGCTTTTCGTTGCATTCGAAACCGAGTTCACGCAATACGGGAAGGATAACCGTTACAACATTGCGGCGAAGAGAAGCTATCGTTTTTCCGCAAAGAGCAAAAGAACGGTCGGAAAAAGCAGAAAAAGCCCATGCAATAAACGAAACTGACATGCAAAGAGTTTTGCCCGAACGAACAGCGCCGTCGCATATGACCGCATCATGATTTTTCAGCGGACTTTCGGGCATCCACCAACACAGCACCTTCATCTGCTTTCCTGAAAATGCTGTAAAGTCCTGCTTTTTGCTCAAGACTCATCACTCTCCGAAAGAAGCTTTGCACCGTCGGAAAGAGCTTTTATGAAACTGCTCTGTGTTTCTTCCTCACAGCTTCCGATTTTTTCAAGACGCTCCAGAGCCTTCAATCTGTCAAAAAACTTGATTTCCAGCCCTCCGCCCTTGGGACGCTTGATATCGGAAACATTGAAAAGGTCAAGCTTTTCAATTTCTTCGGCGCTCATTGTTTCCTCGCAGAGCATCAGTTTCATCGCATCCGCAACCGAACCGAACGCAAGACGCATAAGCCCCCTTTCAACGGAACTTACCATCTTTTTTTCTTTTTCAAGCTTTGATATCTCCGACCTTACATCTTCTCTTGCAAGAAGCTTCGCCGCATTTCTCTGCGGCATTACTGAAAATCCCGCTCTTGCCGCACAGCCTCTTGCATCGCCGCCGTCTGCATAATAAGCGCAGAACAGCTTTTCTTTTTCGGTTAAACCTTTTTTCAAAAAATCTCTCCTTTCCGAAGGACTTATGTCCTTCAACCTAAAAGGGAACAAGGCGTTTTTTTAATCAAAAAACCTTAAAACTTTTTCGCCAAACCATCCGCTCATCATCCGATTTCTCCCGTTTTCGCTCATTTTCACCCATACATCTCCGTTTTTCTCCGTTTTTTTTGAATATTTATTTTTATTCAAAAATTTCTTGTTTTTGCTTGACTTTATTGACTTTTAGGTGTACCATTAATGAGTAAAAATTTTTTGAAGTGTGGTGAAAATTTTGGGCAGTTCCGATATTCCCAACCCTCGAAGTAGATACGAAACTACATATAACCGCATGGCGGAGCTGTCAACGGAATTTTCAGAGTGATTTATTGTTAAATCGCTTCCATTGTTTGTGCTGTCTTTGCGGTATGCGAAAGGCGGCGTTTTTTTATGGAAAATTTTGAAATCATACTTGCCGATATTATCGAAATGATAAAAAAAGGCGAAATATCTGCTCTGCGTGATTGCCTGACGGAAATCAACGTTGTTGATACCGCTCTGATAATCGAAGAACTTGAACTTAAAGAAAAGCTCTTTGTTTTCAGAGTTTTGCCGAAAGATATCTCCGCAGAGGTTTTCGCTTATCTTGAACCCGAAACCCAGACCGATCTTGTTAAAAAGATAAACGATACCGAGCTTGAAATTCTTCTCGACGAAATGTTCCTTGACGATACGGTTGACTTCCTCGAGGAGATGCCTGCAAGCGTTGTTACAAGAGTTCTTGCTCACTCCGACCCTGAAACAAGAAAACTCATCAACCGTTTTCTTAAATATCCAGACGACTGTGCAGGAAGCCTTATGACCATCGAAATGGTCCATCTGCGCACGACCTTGACTGCGGCAGAAGCTATAGATAAAATAAGAAAAACAGGCATAGACAAAGAAACTGTCTACACCTGTTATTGTATTGATAAAGAGCATCATCTTCTCGGAAGCATTCCCCTGCTTTCGCTCCTCCTCTGTGATAAAGATACTCTCGTCAGCGACATCATGGAGGATGATGCGCAGCTTATTTCCGTCAACACTCTCGATGACCGTGAATATGTTGCCGATATCGTTAAAAAATATGACCTTTTATCTGTTCCCGTTGTTGATAACGAAAACCGACTTGTAGGTATCATCACCGTTGACGATATCGTGGACGTTATCGAAGAAGAAACCACCGAAGACTTTGAAAAGATGGCTTTGCTTGCTCCCTCGGATGATGAATATCTCAAAACGGGAGTTTTCAAGCTCGCACGAAACAGAATTCTCTGGCTTCTTATCCTCATGATTTCGGGAACTTTCACAGGCAAAATCATCGAAGGCTACGAAACTCTGCTTTCGGGATTTGTTGCCCTGACCGCTTCAATGCCCATGCTCATGGGTACGGGCGGTAACGCAGGCAGTCAGGTTTCGACCCTTATCATCCGCGGTCTTGCGGTTGGTGAAATCGAAATAAAGGACTATCTCAAAATCATATTTAAGGAACTTCGTGTTGCCGCAATCTGCGGCGGAGTGCTTGCAATAGCCAATATATTAAGAATGTATCTGTTCTGTGAAGGCACTCTTGCTGTTTTTCTCGTTGTTTCGCTTGCGATGTTCTGCGCAATAATCGTTGCAAAGCTCATTGGTTGCTCTCTCCCGATATTTGCAAAAATAATCAAACTTGACCCCGCACTCATGGCAGGACCGATGATTGCAACTCTTGTTGACATCGTAACTCTTGTGATTTATTTTGGTCTCGCAAAAGCATTTCTTATTTAATGGATTGTCTCAAGAAGCGAAGACCAAAAGAAACTGAATAAATAATAATTGGCTTGAACGAGAAAAGAACCTGTCCAAGCCAATTTTATTTTGCATTAAATTTAAATTGTTGTTATATGTTTCTTTTTCCGAACTTGACGTATAACACATACGCCTACCGTTCGGAGAAAAGAGCTTCTTCATCTCCGTGAATCAATCCAAACTCATAAAAAAGGCTTGCATCTCTGCAAGCCTTAATTTTTTATTTATTCTTTGATGCTGCTCTCTGGATTGCCTTGATGATTTCAACAACGGGAATAACGAGGAATGCAAGCCCGATTGAAATTGCATATGCTTTCATATCAAGGTGAACAAAGTCAAACATTTCTGCAAGGAAGGGAATTTCGATGATTGCAGTTGTGAGAATAAGAGAAGCTGCCATTGCGCCGTAGAGAACCCAGTTATGTGACTTCTGTGCAAATGCCATGCCGAGAACAGAGCCTCTCTGTGAACGCATGTTGAATGAATGGAAGATTTCACACATTGACATTGTGAGGAATGCCATTGTCATACCTTCGTTGCATTCTGCGATATTTCTGAACTGCCAATGACCTGTTTCAAGGAATTCGCCGATGAAGAATGCAGCAAGAGTAAGAATTGTAACAAGTGCGCCCTGATAGAACACGTCAAAGCCCATACCGCCCGCAAAAACGCCTTCTTTGCTGTTTCTGGGTTTGCGGTTCATGATATCTCTTTCGGGTCTTTCAAGACCGAGAGCAAGAGCAGGAATACTGTCTGTTACAAGGTTGATGAAAAGAAGATGAACGGGCTTAAGGATTGTGAATCCGAGGATTGTTGCGGTGAAGATTGAAAGAACTTCGGAAAGGTTTGAACCAAGAAGGAACTGGATAGCCTTTCTGATGTTATCATAAATTCTTCTGCCTTCAGAAACTGCGGAAACGATTGTTGCAAAGTTATCATCTGCAAGAACCATGTCTGCAACGTTCTTTGTAACGTCTGTGCCTGTGATACCCATGCCGACGCCGATATCAGCGCTCTTGATTGAGGGAGCGTCGTTAACGCCGTCACCAGTCATAGCGGTAATCATACCCTTTGCACGCCAAGCATTAACAATTCTTGTTTTATGCTCGGGCTGAACACGGGCATAAACTCTGAATTCAGTAACTTTTTCAGCAAAATCTTCGTCGCTGATTTCGTCAAGCTGTGCACCTGTGATAGCGTTTGAAGCATCGTCGATGATACCGAGCTGTTTTGCAATTGCAACAGCAGTATCCTTATGGTCACCGGTAATCATGATGGGAGTGATACCTGCCGAGCGGCATTCTTCGATAGCTGCCTTAACTTCGGGACGGGCAGGGTCAATCATACCTGTAGGACCGATGAAAATAAGGTTGTTTTCAAGAGCTTCGGGAGCAAAATCTGCAGGAGCAGAATCATAATCTCTGTAAGCAACTGCAAGAACACGGAGAGCCTGGTCAGCCATTCTCTTGTTGTCTGCAAGAACAGCCGCTTTAACTTCATCTGTAAATGCAACAACCTCGCCGTTAACGAGAGCATGAGTGCATTTCTTGAGAATTTCGTCGGGTGCGCCCTTTGTATACTGAACAATACCTTCCGCAGTCTGATGAACGGTTGACATCATCTTTCTGCTTGAATCGAAGGGAGCTTCACCGATTCTGGGTGCGTTTGCAACAAGATCATTCTTGTTGAGGCTGAGTTCGTTTGCATAGTAAACAAGAGCTGCTTCGGTGGGTTCACCTGTAACAACACCGTCTGCATCGATTTCAGCGTCGCAGCAAAGAGCCATAGCCTTTGCGATAAGAGTTTCGTTATCGCCGTAGTGGTCAACAACTGTCATCTTGTTCTGAGTGAGAGTACCTGTCTTATCAGAGCAGATAATCTGTGCGCAGCCGAGAGTTTCAACAGCTGTGAGCTTTCTGATAATAGCGTTCTTCTTTGACATGTTTGTAACGCCGATTGAAAGAACGATTGTAACAACAGCGGCAAGACCTTCGGGAATAGCCGCAACTGCAAGAGAAACAGCAACCATGAAGCTTTCAAGGAAAACGTTGAAGCTCAGACCGTTGCCGAGATATGCTGTAATAACCTGGAATGCGAGAAGAACAACGCAGATTCCGAGAACGAGGTAGGTAAGGATTTTTGAAAGCTGTGAAAGCTTTATCTGGAGAGGTGTCTGACCCTCTTCTGCCTGAGCGATAGCATCTGCAATCTTACCCATTTCGGTGTCCATACCGGTTGCAACGACAACTGCTTTACCTCTGCCGTAAACAACGGTTGAACCCATATATGCCATGTTCTTTCTGTCGCCGAGGGGAACTTCGCCGTTATCGCCGCCCATAAGAACATTTATAAGCTTATCAACAGGAACAGATTCGCCTGTAAGAGCTGCTTCTTCAATCTTCATGCTTGCACATTCAAAGATACGGCAGTCTGCAGGAACAGCGTCACCTGCTTCAAGAACAACAACATCACCAACAACAAGGTCTTCGCTGCGAACTGAAACAAGCTTGCCGTCACGGATAACCTTCGAGGTTGCGGCACTCATTTCCTGGAGCGCTTCAATTGCGGCTTCAGCCTTGCTTTCCTGAACAACACCAAGAACGGTATTGATAACAACAACAACCATGATGATAACGGTGTCGGTGGGGAAAACGAAATGGAAGCTTCCGTGTTCAAACCATTCTGTGATTGCCGAAATAACTGCGGCAACGATAAGAATGATAATCATCGGGTCGGAAAGCTGTTCAAGAACACGCTGGAACATTGTCTTTTTCTTGCCTTCAGCAAGCTTGTTTTTGCCGTTTTCGGCAAGTCTCTTTTCAGCTTCGGCGGTTGTCAGACCGTTTTCGGAGCTTTTGATGTGAGAAAAGACATCGCTGATCTGTTCGAGGTAGAATTTCATCAAATTCAATCCTTTCTGAATTTTGTCTGTATAAATATAAAAACCCTTGACAGAGAACGGCAAAATTCTCTGTCAAAGGTCTTGCTTCCCAAAAAGCCGGGTGTCTGCCAGATGCATAAGCAACGGTTGTTGACAGACTGCTCGGGTTAACCCGTAAGCTACTCCCCTTTAACTTGTGAGGTTTATTTTACCATATACTTATATTATTGTCAATAAATTTCTATCCATAAAAGCGAAGCTGCAAGAAGCATCTGTCCTCCATAGTAGAGAATCATGTTTGCAACTTTTTTCTTTAAGTCCTTGCCTCCCGTGAAGAAATCGCTCGCAAGAACGATATCCGATGCGGCAAATGAGATTGCGCCGACGCTGATTATAACGGCAGGAAGAATACCCTTACCCGACGAAACAAACATGAATCCGAGAGTAACAGCTTTAACAACCATTATCATAAGTGCAAAGCTGTAAATTATAACCGGCACGGTGAAAACTTTTCCGAGTTTCGACCCGAAAACTCTCATGAGAATATTGACCGCAACGCATAAAACCGCTGCCGCAACAAGCTGAATTTCAAGAATGTTTTCGTGAAGAACAAAGCCTTTTTCTGCGTTTGCAAACGATACTATATAGAGTATATGCCCTGCGAGGAAACTTACACCTCCGAGAGCATAATTGACAATTGCATTGCCAAGCTTCGGATAAACATGAAGAAAAACATCGCCGAAGAATGAACAGATAAATGCCGCAAGCATCGTGTTCATTGAAGCTCCGCCTTCGGTAAACATCTGCGCCGTTATTGCGGTCACAACAAAAATAAGAGAGCATAATGATTTTGAAAACAAAGTGTTCCAACCGATTTTCGGATACATTATTTTAATATAGTGGCGCAAAGAAAATATCTCCGCAATAAAAAGAACAATAAAAGCCGCAATTTTCATTTTTTATACCTCATAGAAAACGCCGAGAACCTCTGCAAGCTGAATGCAGATTCCCTCATACATGAATTTCTCATAAGCATCTTTCTGAAGAAGATTGACCGACTCATTATTGCTGTTGGTTATTGAGGGGAACTGTTTATAACCCGAACCGCTGAGTCTGATAGCATCCGTTTCCTTATATCCCATCGCAATAACGGAATCCATGGCGTTTCTCAGCTCAAGAGATTCGCCCTCAGCCTCTTTGATAAGATAATTGAGAAGATATATGCCCTCATAATTCGGAACAGTATAGGCAAAATTCGTCAGAGTTGAAAGCTGTTGTTCCCAAACAGAAACTTTTATTCTTTCCTCCAAAACGGTGAATGATGTGTTCTTGCCCTGTAAATCCTTTGTATAGAGTCTGTTCAGTTCCGCGAAAATGTCCATAAGCGAAAGAATATCGCCTCTGATTTGTTCATACTGTTTAAGACAGGAATTGACCTGATAAAGCGTTGCGGAAAGTGTTTCCGCTTCCGATGCAATTTCATCGCTGAGAAGATGTTTCACCTGCTCAACCTCTGAAACAGATTTTGTCCAACCGTCAATTATCGACGGCTGAAAATCGGTCAGGAGAATCGGATAATTTTCGTTGATATCGTTTCTTAATCTGAGATAAAGCGAAAGCGCATCCGCTTTTTCTGTGTGAATATTTTCAATAAGTTCCAGCGCTTCGGAATACTGATTGTTTTCCGCTTTGTTTTGAGAAATCGCAAGGTAAAGACTGCTTTTGCAGGCAAGAAAAACAACAATAATCAGCGAAAGGGCGCAAATTACCGCAACCGCCGCAATAATTGGTTTTTTGCTGCGATTCTGAACGCTCATATTCTGTTCGGTAATTCTTTCTGCCATAAAACACCTTGCAAAATTTATAGAAAGCTATAATAATCCATTATTAATTTATTATATCATAAATGAAAATATTTTTAAATACCCAATATATAAAAAATTTTCAAAAAATATCAAACAAATGTTTGCATTTCGTGAACATTTGTGCTATAATACCCTCGAGAGAGTTTAAGTTTCGCAAAAACATAACAAAAAGATAAAGAAAGAGGTTAAATTATGAAACCGATTACACCTATCCAGCAAAAGATTTACGAATTTTTGGTTGAAACGGCAAAGAACGGCATGACACCGAGCGTTCGTGAAATCGGTGCGGCAGTCGGTCTGCGTTCAACATCATCGGTTCAGGCGAATCTTGATGCGCTTGAAGCGGCTGGATATATTCAGAGACCGCCCATGCTCAAAAGATGCATCAAAATCGTCGGTCAGGCAGATAACGTTACTCATGTTCCCCTGCTCGGTACTGTAACCGCAGGTTCACCCATTCTTGCAGTTGAAGAAATTGAGGGCTATCTTCCGTTTTCAATGGTAGGCGCTCAGGACAAAGAGCTTTTCGCTCTTAAGGTCAAGGGCGAGAGCATGATTCAGGCAGGAATTCTCGACGGCGACATCGTTATCGTTGAAAGAACTCCGACAGCGCGCAACGGAGAAATGGTTGTTGCGCTCATCGAAGATTCCGCAACAGTTAAAACATTCTATAAAGAAAACGGTCATTTCAGACTCCAGCCGGAAAACGACACCTATGAGCCGATTATCGTTAATGAGGTTATCATCCTCGGCAAGGTTGTTGCAAGCTACAGATATTATTAATTCAGAAACCAACCCCTGTGCTTCATCGCACAGGGGTTTTTCATATAAAATTAAACAGCATTCCGGAACAAAAAAACGGCGCATCCTTGCGGATACGCCGTAGTGCTTTTCAATTAAATTCTTGCGCTAATTTAATCGCATAAGCTAAGTAGGAGTTTAATTATTTGCTCTTCTTTGTGCAAACATAAGCTGCTGCTGCTGCAACTGAAACAGCTGCGAAGAGAGCAATACCTACTGATGATGAACCTGTTTCAACGATTTCTTCTGCAACTGTTGTTTCTTCAACTACTGTTGTTGCAACTTCGCCTGCATAGAGGTCCTTAATCTTCTGCTTAAGACCGTTGAGGAGATCGTCGATAGCGGGGATCTTAACGTCAGCAAGAGCTGCTTCAAGGTCTGCTACTGCGCCCTTAACTTCTGCTTCGCTAACTGCTGATGCGCCGAGGTCTGCAATCTTTTCAACGAAACCGATGAGTTCGATAACAACGCCTTCGATGTTATCCCACTGACCCATTGATCCCTTAAGGAGTTCAACGATCATGTTGAGGATTTCTTTGATTGAGAAATCGTTCATAACTGTTTCTGAACCGTCAGCCTTAACATCGCAAACTTCAAGGTGCTTGTTGTATTCTGTTGCATTTCTGAATTCGTTTTCGCAGATGGGGCATACCTTTACGGGTTCTACTGCTGCTGCAGCTGCTGTTGTTGTAGCATCATCTGCTGCGAATGCCATAGCGCTCATTGAGAATGCCATAACAAGTGCAAGTACAAGTGCAAGTGCTTTTTTCATTTTGAACCATTCCTTTCAATTTTTATTGCAAGAGCAACAATTGTTACCTTATATTAACATAGTTTTATTTTTATGTCAACACTTTTCATAACAAAAATGAACTGTTTTTTGCTGTTTTTTTAATCAATTTATATAAATTGTCGCATATCCGTGGGTTTTGCAAATTTTTTCATTCCGTAAGGCGGCTTTATTCAAACCGCCTAACGGGTCAGTTTTAATTATGAATTTGCGCCCTGATTTTCAGTTTCCTGAGGCTGAGTTGTTGTAGGAGCCTGAGTTGTTGTGGGAGCCTGTGTGGTTGTAGGAGCCTGAGTTGTTGTAGGTGCCTGGGTTGTTGTGGGAGCCTGAGTTGTTGTGGGCTTTGTTGTTGTGGTTGTGGGAGCCTGAGTTGTTGTCGGCTTTGTTGTTGTGGTTGTTGTTTTTGCTGTTGTGCCTGTGTAACCGACAAATGAGTCATGCTGCTTGCTTGACCAGAGAAGCCAAACATCCTTGCCGTTCTGGAAATATGAATCGTCAACAAGCTGGTCAGCGCTGACTGCTCTTACGAAACCTGATTCCCTAAGTCCCTGAACAAAGAGAGATGCCATTTCTTCGCTCTTGAATGTGATTCTGTTCTTTGCCTTAAGCTCTGTTCTGGGCTTGCTGTACTTTGTAAGTCTGCCCCAAACGAAGCCTGTTGCCCACCAATATTTATCATAGGGTCTTGTGAAAATCTTCTTGTAGTGACCATCATTATTCTGGCTCCAGTAGCAATCAAGCTGCATATAAAGCCAATCCTGCTGATCTGCGCAGTCATAATGGTTGGGGTCACCTGTGCCGCCCTTATATGTTCCTGCGGGAGCGGTATAAACACCTGTTTCAGCGCCGACGAAGAGCCAACCGTACTGACCCTTCCAAAGCTGAATCATCCAGTCTTTGTTTTCATATGTAAAGCGGATACGGATCTGGTCGATGAACATAGCTGCTGCAGGAGCGTAGTTATCATAGAATTCGTTATAACCTGCATTCTTCTGCCAGCATTCTTTGTCGTCTGTGTAGAAGAAATCGCCGTCGGGTTCATATCTGTAACCTGCAACCTGATTTTCGGAAAGCCACTTTGCAAGAGGAGAAAGAGGCTTTGTTGTTGCGGGAGCTGCAGTTGTTGCAACAGGCTTCTTGGTTGTTGCCTTGTTGTTAACAGCTTTCTTTGTTGTTTTAACAACCTTCTTGATTGTTGTGAGAGCGTTACCGGAATTATCTGTTACTGTTTCTTTGTTTTCGTTTGTAACAAATTCGGGAACGTCAACATAATATGTTTCTTCAACATAATCATATGTGGGAACAGTTGCCATTGTTGATGTGTCTTCTTTTTCCTTGCTGAAGTTTCTGATAAGAACAACAGCTGCAACGGCACCTGCGATAACTACAACAGCGCTGATTGCAAGAATAAGAATTTTCTGCTTTGATAACTTCATCTGAAATTCCTCCTGATTTATCTTATGTTCTGCCAAAGGAAAATAACGTCTTTGCCATGGATTTTGAATGTATCTATTTCATAGGGTGAGAAATCCTCAACCTCTGTGAATCCTTTCTTTCTCATCGCCTGAGCAAAAAGTTCTGCCTGCTCTTCGGATTCCCATGTAATTCTTGCAAGAATACGCATGGTGTTGGAGTCTCTGCGGTTTTTAAGCTGACCATCAACGAAACCTGTACACCACCAGAAATCGTTATAGTTTCTGGAGAACTGGGGAAGATATTCGCCGTTATCGAACTCATCCCAGTAAACAGTCATTTCCATCTTAACCCAGTCATCCTGAGTTGCGCAGTTGTAGTGTTCACCGATTGAGCCCCTGGGACGGGTATAAATACCGATTTCGCCGCCGACCGTTCCGATTTCACCGGAAATATACTGACCTTTCCAGAACTGAATTCTGTATTCCTTATTGTCATATTTGAAATCAAGTCTTGTTGTTTCAATGCTGAAATCGATAAGGTTTGCGCCGAGGTCGTAAAGGGGATTATAACCGAACTGCGCCTGGAAACAATCTTCCTTATCATTGTTATATATGTAAGGTTTAAGACCGATAACGTCATATCCCATTTTTGAAAGACCTGCAAAGGACATATCCAAGGGAAGATCTCCTGTTGACTGAACCGGTTTTGTTGCAACACCTTCAAGCTGAGGAACCGTTACTTCCTCTTGCTGAGCCTGAGTTGTCGTTACCGTTGTCTGAGGAGCAGTTGTTTTTTCGGTTTCAGGAGCTTTTGTTGTTGTGACCTCTGTGGGCTCATAAGTATCGGTAAGCACCTGAACGGTTGTTGTTACGATAGCCTCAAAAGGCGATGTTGTCGGCTCTTCGTAGTTATAGTAATCATCATAATAATTACTGTTATCGCCGACGCTGTTTGTTATATCCGTGTCAATATCGGGTTTATTATCCGATTTTATTGCGAGAACTGCAACGATTGCAACAATGCACAACGCAACAAAAGAAACGGCAATAACCGGAAGGCTCTTCTTCATCTTTTATCCTCCTTGTTTTTTATTTTCTCTCTATTTATATAAATTGAAATAATGCTTGGTGGAGATGGCGGTAATCGAAACCGCGTCCGAAAAACCCTTGCAGGGACTTTCTACGAGTGTAGCCGTTCTTTTAACATTCCCTCATGCCAACGCCGAAAGGCAGGCTTTGGCACTCAGTAGACAGA
>JAZQTZ010000046.1:0-17143 GCA_045631105.1 Acutalibacteraceae bacterium | reverse complement strand
GACACAAATCGCCCGGTTTAAAATCGGACATACTCCGCAGAAATTTCCCGCTTCGACGAGCGGCCACCTCCTGCATCAACGCATATCTGCATGGTTTTCTGTTGCTTTCGGGCATACTAACCCCTTTTCCAGAAACCGTGCTTTGTTATAATAACATCAACTGTCAATATTGTCAATACTTTTTTTCAATTTTTTTCAGAAATTTTTTGCCCGAAAACCTAAGCGTATCAAGGGTTTTGACGCTTTAACGCAGTGAACCGATATTCTCCGCAAACACACATATATAAAATGTATATATAATATATAACTGCAACCACAATATAATGTATATCTCCTCAACGGCAATCACAATAAACACCCGCCATTCGTCAAGAAACAAAGACTCAATCGATTTTTTTGTTGTTGAAACCTTTGATTGATTGTGATATAATACTCCCAATTCTTTTAAGGAGATGTTTTTATGTCAACTCAAAGCAGTCTGAAAAAACGTTGGCTCTATCTTGCTGCAGGCGTTTTTGCAATGCTTTTTTCGGGCGTGCTCTATGCCTGGTCAATTCTCAAGGTTCCGTTCAAAGAGGATTTCGGCTTCGGAGAGGATGTTCTTTCACTTAACTTTACTCTCACAATGTGTTTCTTCTGCCTCGGAGCATTCTTCGGCAGTCTTATCTGCAAAAAAATCGGCGTTAAAATAACGCTCATCATCTCAGGACTGCTCGTCGGCGCAGGTTTTGTTTCAACAGGTCTGCTCACGGCAGAGTCAAATCCGTTGCTGCTTTACATAACCTATGCGGTTCTTGCCGGAACAGGCATCGGCATTTCATATAATGTTGTTGTTTCAACCGTTTGCTCATGGTTCCCCGACAGAAAAGGCTTCTGTTCAGGCTGTCTTATGATGGGCTTCGGAATCAGCACTCTGCTGATGGGCAACGTCATCAGCATCCTTTTCGGAAAACCCGAATTCGGAGTAAGCAAAACCTATATTCTGCTCGGCGTTATCCTTGCGGTTGTGCTTATTCTTGCGGGAATTATCCTGCGCAAACCTTCGGCAGATGACAAACTCCCCTCGCCCAAAGCAAGCAAAAACGTTAAAAAAGAGTCGTTTGAGAGCCGTGATTTCACAACGGCTGAAATGCTTAAAAGCTTCACCTTCTGGAGAGCGTTTGCGTGCATGGCATTCATCACCGCCGTCGGCAACTCGGTTATAAGTTTTGCGAGAGACCTTGCAATTTCGGTTGAAGCAACAGAGACTCTTGCCGTTACTCTTGTAGGTGTTCTTTCCGTATTCAACGGAATCGGTAGAATTCTGACGGGTGCACTTTATGACGCTCTCGGACGCCGCACAACAATGATTTCGGCAAACATTCTCACAATCGTTGCTGCAGGCATAACACTTCTGGCAGTTCAGCTCGGCTCGTTGCCGATATGCATCATCGGTCTTTGCCTTACAGGCATTTCCTACGGCTCATGTCCGACCCTGACTTCCGCATTCACCTCGTCTTTTTACGGTCAGAAATATTTTTCGGTCAACTACAGCCTTACGAATTTCAATCTGATTGTTGCCGCATTTATCGCAAAATTCAGCAACTCTCTTCTCGCACAGCACGGCAGCTACACCGCACCCTTTGCGATGCTTCTCATTCTTGCCGTCTGCGCCCTCGGACTGAATATTTCCGTTAAAAAACCGAAATAAATAACAGCTGCTTATTCTGAAAACATAAAGAAAGCGTGTCTTTATTGCATTTTGCAAGTCAAGACACGCTCTTTTTTATTTATTTAATTTTTCCAAATCGTTTTTACGGATTTCAACACGTCTTACCTTACCGCTGATGGTCTTGGGAAGCTCATCAACAAATTCAACAATTCTGGGATATTTGTAGGGTGCGGTGTGTGTTTTAACATATTCCTGAATTTCCTTTTTGAGCTCATCCGTGCCTTCTGTTCCCTTAACAAGAACAATTGTTGCCTTAACAATCTGACCTCTTACCTCATCGGGAACAGGAGTGATTGCGCATTCAAGAACATAAGGAAGTTCCATGATAACGCTTTCGATTTCGAAAGGTCCGATGCGGTAACCTGATGACTTGATAACGTCATCGATACGTCCGACATACCAAAGATATCCGTCTTCGTCCATTGTTGCGGTATCGCCTGTATGATAGTAGCCGTCATGCCAGACTTCATTTGTTTTTTCTTCGTCAAGATAATAACCGGTGAAAAGTCCGCAGGGAACGTTTTCCTTGGTACGGATACAGATTTCACCTGTGTCACCTATCTTGCATTCGTTGCCGTCGGGATCAAGAACAACAACATCATAAAGCGGACTGGGTCTGCCCATCGAACCGATTTTGGGAGTTGAACCAACAAAGTTTGCAATGGAAAGAGTTGTTTCGGTCTGACCGAAGCCTTCCATGATTGTGAGTCCTGTTGCCTTCTTGAACTGATTGAACACTTCGGGATTGAGCGCTTCACCTGCGGTTGTTGCATATTCAATGGATGAAAGGTCATATTTTGACAAATCTTCCTTGATGAAGAAACGGTACATTGTGGGAGGAGCGCAGAATGTTGTTATGCCGTATTTTTTGAACATAGGCAGAATATCTTCCGAACGGAATCTGTCGAAGTCATAGGTGAAGATACCTGCTTCGCAAAGCCATTGACCGTAGAGCTTGCCCCAAAGAGCTTTACCCCAGCCTGTGTCGGAGATAGTGAAGTGAAGTCCGTCGGGATTAACATTATGCCAATGCTTTGCTGTGGGATAATGACCGAGAGCATATTTATATGAATGGGTTGCGATGCGGGGATAACCTGTTGTGCCCGATGTGAAGAGCATAAGCATAGGATCGCTGCCGCAAGGAGTATTTTCTGTTCGGAAATAGTGAGTGCTGAAACGTTCCATTTCAACGTTGAAATCCTTCCAGCCGTCTTTCTTGCCGCCGACAAGAACCTTAACCATTCCGGGGAAGTCCGCTGCAGCCTTTTCAGCTTCGGCAGAAACATCGCCGTCTGCGGTGCAAACGATAGCCTTAACCTTCGCCGCTTTATATCTGTAAGTGAAATCGTGTTCAACAAGCTGGTTTGTTGCAGGGATTGCAATGGCGCCGATCTTATGAAGAGCAAGCATGCAGAACCAGAACTGATAGTGACGCTTGAGAACGAGCATTACCGTGTCGCCCTTCTTGATGCCGAGCGATTCAAAGTAGTTTGCTGTTTTTGCGGAATACTTCTTGAGGTCGCTGAAAGTGAACTTTCTGTCCGACTTATCGTTGCCGACCCACATCATCGCGAGCTTGTCGGGATTCTTTTCTGCAATTGCGTCAACGCAGTCAAATGCAAAGTTGAATTTATCGTCATTCTTGAAGCTGATGCCGTTGAATACGCCGTTTTCATCATAGGTAGATTCAATGAAATTATCCGCAACGGTTGCAGCTGAAGCTTCTTTTTCCGCAGCTTTTGAAACAACATAAGGTGCTTCGGGATATTCTTCGCTGACCTGACCGTCCTGAGGATTGAGAACAACTGCGTGGAATTCGCATCCGCCTTCGCTGACAGCAATCATGCCGTGAGGAATAAGGCTGTTATAGAAAATTGAGTCGCCCTCATTAAGAATATCAACGTGGTTTCCAACCTGAACTTTAAGAGAACCCTTAACGATAACGTCAAACTCCTGACCGTTATGGGAATTGAGTTTCATGGGAGCATTCTGTTCTTCGGGAAGATAGGGGAACTTAACAAGGAAAGGTTCTGCAAGTTTATCTTTGAATTTGGGCGCAAGGTTATTATAAACAACGCCGTGTTTCTTGACGATTTTAAGTCCTTCGCCTTTTCTTGTTATTGCAAAAGAGCTGAGCGTTGTGCTTGTTCCTTCGAGCAGGTCAACAACCTCAACACCGCAAGCCTTTGCGCATTTATAAATAAATGTGAAGCTGAAATCGCTTTCTCCCTCTTCAAGAACCTTATAATCTTCAGCTGATACACCTGTGAGCTTTGCAAGCTCTTCCTGTGTATATCCCTTTGCTTCTCGCAGGTCTTTGATTCTTCCTGCAACATCTTTCAAACTGTAATCCATTTTTACGTCTCCTTTCAATTTGACTGCTTATGAATGGCTACAAATCTGAATAAAACAAAAAACCCGTCTCAAGAAATAAATCTTTGAGACGAGTTATTAAACCCGCGGTACCACTCAAATTACGGAACATACATTCCGTCACTTTACGGACTCTAACAAGCCCTTTGCTTTCACGCAGCAATACGGAAGGAGTCTACTTGCTTTCGCTTTCGGTCCTCCGACTCGGAAGTGATGGGTCTTTGGAAAGTTCTGCTTGTTACCTCGCACCTGCCGGCAACTCTCTGTTTTGCTTCACATTCCGACCGTCTTCGTCACAGTCATTCTTTGTGATATTCAAATTCGCAGATAGTCTAACACGTCAAACTGTCAAAGTCAAGAGTTTTTTGAAAATTATTTTTTTAACCTGATTTTTCGGCATGTTCATTGCACATTTTATATCAAGGTTTTTCATGCGGTTCATTCAAAATAAATTTCACAGTCATATAACTTAACAACTGTTCCGGATTTTAATTTAACGCGCTCATTCTTTTTAATATATCTTTTATCCAGAAGAGTGTTATCGGTTGAATAAATATAAATCATACCGCCCTGCGAATTTTTCGCAGAAACTCTGTATTGACCTTCTGCAATATCATGACCAACAACACAAACCGTTTTATTTGCTTTTGAGTCTGTTTCTTCTGTTTTTACAGACACACTTTCCTGCATCGATGCTTCTTTTTGATTGTTATATTTTTGAACAATATCTGCTGTATGTGCTGCAACTGTTTCTAAAATATGGTTCTTTTGCGGTACATCTGCTACAGAAATTTCTTTGTTTCGCATAGCGTGTACATCTTCGACAAGCTCGCCGAAAGCATACAAAATCCACGAAGAAACAAAAGCAACTACGGGGCCGAAGATGGAGATGAGTATACATGCTTCTTCTTCAAAAGCCAATACCAGACCCGCAATAACCGCCGCTATTGATTCAACAACAAATGATGCCTTTGCCAAACCTTTTATCTTATCACCGATATTTTGGTATAATCTGTCAAGCATAATTTAACCCCCAAAAACTTTTTTCATTATAATACCATATTATATATCAAAAGTAAAGTTCACAGTATATTTCCTCTTATTCAACAAATGCTAACAACACAAACTGTTTTATTTGCTTTTGAGTCTGTTTTACTTATCTTTTCTCTGATGTTTACATCAATATCAGGTTATATAAACGGCACGAATCGTGATGCGGCTCAGCTGCAGAAAAAAACAGGCGGATATATTTACGGAGTTTGTCATCCCGATGAAAATTATGAACTTATAGATGACATCGGTCTCGGCCGGGTGCGTTTTGACAAATAATTAATTTCAATAAAAATACCGCAGTCGGTACGAAAAGTATCAACTGCGGTGTTTTTCTGTTTATGCCAAACAATTTCGGCGGTGCATGGAAAATGAGAAAATCAACAGTTATCGGAAATCGGTTAAGTTTTACTGAATTACCGAAATTTCGCAATCCGTTCCGATTTGTTCAATCTTAACGGATGATGATTCGCCGTTTAATTTTACGGTTATTATATTACCGTTTCGGACTGCGTTCGCCGTGAGAATGACATTGCCGTCGGTGTCACAAACCGTGCGCAAAGCTTCAGCACCGTCAGCAAGGTTATAGATGCGTAACGTCAGATTTTCAGTCCCTTTTTGTGCATTCGGGCAAGCATTCCCTCAACATCGGGGAACACATCTTTATCCCATTCAAAGCCGCACCATTCATTTTCTTTCATCCAGTAGCAATCAAAGTGGAATACGCTCAGCGGAATATCCCTTTCAGCCATTCCGTCAACGAATCGGGTGACGGTTTCTTCATCATAAGAAGTCGTGAAAGAAGATGACAGCCATAAGCCGAAAGTCCACGCAGGAGGAAGTGCGGGTCTGCCCGTGAGTGCTGCATAGCGTGACAAAACACCCTTGCGGTCGAGTGCGCCGATAACGATAAAATCAAGCCTTTCGCCCGGTATATTGAACTGCACCTTTGTGACAGCTTCCGAGCAGACCTCAAAGGAAACGGGGCCCGATTCGTTAACAAACACGCCGTAGTTGCGGTTGCTTATGTAAAACGGAATATTTTTATAGCTGATTTCGGTTGAAGTTCCGCCGTCCTCATTCCAGCAGTCAACCACCTGACCGTTACGTACAAACGGCGTGAATCTCTCGCCGAAACCATAGATTTTTTCGCCCACATCAACCTGAAGCTGACCTCGCATAAAGTTACCTTCGGGAGATGTAATATAGCTGAGCATTGATGTGCCGTAGCGTCTGCCGATTTCGGTAAGTTTTCTGTCTTCGTAATAATAGGCAAAACTGCAAGGCGTTTTTCTGTCGATTACAAGCTTTGTGTTGCCCGATTTAACGGTTATTTCATCATCATTCTCACTGTATTCAAGCGGAATACGTTTATCATCGATTTCAAATTTCGGATATTTTCTTCTGTCGCCCTTAAAATGCACCGTCTGCAGACGAATCATATCGGGCTGCGGAGAAGAAATGACTATCTCCTGAGCAGGACCGCCCATGCTGCGGATATCCTCGCGGTAAGGAACAACAAAAAGATAAAGCTCCGTTTTGTCCTCCGAAAGGCTGACCTTGCGTATCTGCTCGCAGTTATATGTCTGAACACCGGGTTTGAGAACCCATTGACCTATATTGAATTTCATACCAAAACCTCACATAGATTAATCGTTATTACAGCTGTAAAATAATTATCAAGTATGCTTTATGACACCGTCAAGTTTTTTCTCAAAGATGTTATATGCCTTTTTGATTTCAGAAAGTCGGAATGTATGGATAATCAGTGGAGTTGTGTCAATTATCTCAGGAACAGACTTGCGCTTTTTTCAATGCTTTCAATGTAACAACCGTTGCGCCGATTACTCCGAGACCGAATACGATAAGTACAAACGGCATAATAGCAAACGTTGTTGACGAAGCGATATATCCGAAAGCAAACTGAATTGCAAATCCGACACCGTATGCGCCGCTCATATGGTAGCCTGTGATGTCAGCCGAATAATCCGCACCGAATCTCGCAGATACGCTATGGAGTACGCTCGGGAATACGGGGCCGTAACCCATACCGATTAAAAGCAGACCCGCAAGTGCGGTTTTGCCGATGGGCAGAAGAAGAACAATCATTCCGACTACCGCAAAAGCCATGCCGCCTTTAATGAGTGTGTTGTCGGAGAGTTTTTCGGATAAAAAGCCTGCGACTATTCGGCTTAACATAATTCCGCAGAAGTAGAGCGAAATCCATTTAGCCGCTTCGTCGGGTGAAACCGCAAGAACATTAACCGCATAGGTTGCACCCCAAGTGCCTATCGTGAATTCACCTGCGCAGTAAAGTCCGAGCGAAAGAATGCTCGTCAGCATTCCCTTTTCTTTCAGCAAATCGAAAAAAGTTTTCTTTGGCAATTCCTTTTGTACGGCTTCGGTTTCAGCAACTTTTTTCGGCTGAATGTTCCATTTTTTGAGGCTTGCGAGAATGATAAGCGCAATCGCAAACTGAATAAGCGCAACCACACGGTAGCCGTTACGCCATGTTCCGTCACCGCCGAGAAAAGCGGACATAATCATCGGACTTAACGTAACACCGAGACCCCAACAGCAGTGAAGCCAGTTCATATGCTTTGCCTTGTAATGAAGTGAAACAAAGTTGTTAAGACCCGTATCAATCGCACCTGCGCCGTAACCCATAATAATTGTGCAAATCATCATCACGACTATGTTCGGAGCAAAGCTGATACCGATAAGTCCGAGTGCGGTAAGGAGAGTTGAGAAAAATGTGACTCTGCCCGTACCGAATTTGCGAAGAAGCGGGCCCGCAATGAATGCGATGCCACCCGTAGAAACAGCTGTAACGACGCTGTAAACCGAACCAAAACTCTCGGGTAAGCCGAATTCAACGTGAACAACAGGCCACGTAACGCCGAAAAGCGAATCGGGAAACCCGAGCGAAACAAAAGCTATGTAAATAACAATAAGTAGTGCTGTCATATTAATACTCCGTTGGTTTAATCGGGATAAGTTACCTGTCTGCCCGTAACAGATTCTATAAATTTACCGTAAACATCAGTTGCAAATTTCTGGAACATTCCTTTAACTGCAAATTCACGGGCCATTTTGTATGTGAACTTATCTCCGTTTTTCTTCTCTTCTTTCACGGTTTCAAAATCGTATATATCAAACATACGTGCAACCCGTGTTTCGTAAGTTGAGGTGTCATTTTCGTCGATTTCAATCACACGGTATCCGCATTGTGTGGAATGAAAAAGTCCTATGTAACGTGTACTGAGAGAATTGACAATATCAATTCCTTTATGCTCAACTGCAAAAGCATTAGTGTGGTCGTGTCCCGTAAACATTGCAAGAACATCGCCTTTCTCAACCATTGCATCAAACTGACCGTAGTTATTATAACCGGGGCAAGGGTATTCCCTTATTGTGCCGTAATTCACACGCTCGGGGTCAAACAGATAATATTCTTCTTTGTTATACAAATTCTTGTACGAATAGGATTTCCATGAATCCGACTTCTGAAGCACATCATAGATTTCGCCAACGATTATATGCTGAAAAACAAGAGAATTCACAGGTTCTCCGCCATTTTCTGCCTTGAGATTGTCCGAAACTTGTTTGTACCATTCAATCTGGTCGGGTTTAACGCAGCTGTATCTTCCCTCTTCATCATAATCGCCTGAATCAAACACCCATAGATTGAATTTCACCTTTTCGCCGTCGGATGAAAGCACGGGAATATTGTATGTACCGCAACCCGAAAGAGCATCACCGTCATCAACGGAAACGGAGCAAGAAAATGTGTTGTAATATGCCATCAGATCTTCTCGGGACATTGTTCCTTGCTCTGAATCATGATTACCGAAAGTTACTGCAACGGGAATATTCCTTGAATCAAAAATATTCATCAATGCATTAATCAATTTCTTCGTATCTTCTGCATTGTCGCAATTCAGAACAATATCGCCCGTCAGCATAACAATATCGGGTTTTTCCGCATCACACGCTCTCTCAACCAACCAGATTGTCGGGTCAAAGTTATGGTTATCTTTAAGATGAGTGTCGGTAATATGCAGAATTTTGAGTTTTCCGTCTGAGCCGAACTTGATTGTTTTGTCCGTTTTGTTCTGACTGTCTGCAGGGTTATAATTAACTCCGCTGTATGCGGGTCTTATTGAAAGCGATAAAATTCCTGTTATCACAGCAACCAATGCAATTGAAATTATTTTCACAATTCGCTTCATCATTGTTCCGACCTCCGACTAAATCAAAACTCCGTCACAGTGGTCAACTTCGTGCTGAATTATCTGCGCAGGGAAACCTGTGAATGTTTTGATGCGATACTGAAATTCAGCCGTCTGCCACTGCACTTTTATAGTCTGATAACGCTTGCATTTTCGTGGTCCGCCGAGCAGAGAAAGACAGCCTTCTTCTGTATCATAGGGGCCCGATTTTTTTATGATTTCGGGGTTGAACATAACCATATAAGTCCCGTCATTGTCAAAAGCGATAATGCGTTTGCAAACACCAATCATATTCGCCGCCATACCGACACAGCCGTCTTTGTGGGCGATGAGGGTATCAAGCAAATCTTGTGCGGTTTGCAAATCCTCTTTCGTTGCGACCTCCGATTTCCTCGCAAGCAGAATCGGGTCGTGGATAAGTTCTTTTATCATAATAAACCTCTT
Organism: Acutalibacteraceae bacterium; assembly: GCA_045631105.1. Lineage (GTDB taxonomy): Bacteria > Bacillota > Clostridia > Oscillospirales > Acutalibacteraceae > CAG-177. Next base: position 7,333 of record JAZQTZ010000046.1, on the reverse strand, counting down.
TTTACAAAGTTACAGTTATTAAAATTGTAACATATCCCCCAAAACTAATCAATAATCATTATTTAAATCAAAAATTTATTCCGCATAAACCGCATTTTCTGACAAACAATAACAGGGCAACTAAAATAAGCAAGGAGAAAGATATAAAATGAAAGCCACAGGTATTGTCAGAAGAATTGACGACCTCGGAAGGGTTGTCATCCCCAAAGAAATCCGCCGCACCATGCGTATCCGCGAAGGCGACCCGTTGGAGATTTATACGGATGCTGACGGGGAAGTTATATTCAAGAAATATTCGCCCATCGGGGAGTTATCCTCCATTACGGCTCAGTATGCCGATGTGCTTGCGCGCGGCACGGGTCTTGCGGTTATCATCACCGACAGGGACAGCGTTATTGCCTGCGCAGGCATTTCCAAAAAGGAAGTTCTTGACCGCAGAATCAGTCAGAGCCTTGAAAGCATCATGGAACGCCGTGAAAACTATGTCTGCTGCGTTGACAGCGAGCGCATCCGTCCCATCGAGGGCGTTGACAAAGAGGCAGCCGTTGTTTGTCCCATAATCGGCGGCGGCGACATCTCGGGCGCACTCGTTATGCTTCTCAACGAAAACGGTTCATGTCCGACCCAGACGGAAACCAAGCTCGCACAGATTGCGGCAAACTTCCTCGGCAAACAGATGGAAGAATAAAACAAGGGAACATCTCACGAAGCGAAAACCAAAAGAAACTGAATAAATAATAATCGGCTTGAACGGGAATTCAACCTGTCCAAACCGTTTTTATTTACATTATACAATTTAAAGTTGTTTAATTATATGTTTCTTTTCAGCCGTTTTTTCCGATTCAACGTATCAAATATACGCTTGTCATCGGAAAAAACGGCTTCTTCATCTCCGCAAGATATTCCCGCAAATTGCTGTTATACTTTTACATATTCAGAAGATAAATTGCAAGATTGAGATAGGCGGCAAAGGTTACCCATATGAGATATGGAACCTGCAATGCGGCGGCAAGGGGGCTGATTTTTCTGTATTGCAGAATTGTTGCGAGGATTGATGCCCAGAGCAACAAAATCCAGATGAACGCAAACAGATACGCCTGCATATTGAAGAAAATTATGCTCCAGAAAAAATTCAGAAACAGGCTCACGGCATAAGTGATGAGCGAGTTTCGGGCAACCGTCGGATTCTCCTCTTTTTTAAGATAAATCATTGCCGCACTGACACCCATGAGGATATAAAGGAGCGTCCAGACTATCGGGAAAAGCACCGACGGCGGTGCAAGGGGCGGTTTTGTTATCGCGGAATAAATATCCATGTTGCCTGCGGTCAAAAGAGCTGAAAATCCTCCGACAGCAAGAGCTGCAGCGATTGAGATTGCGTAGGTTTTGATTTCTTTCTTCATATTCTCACCTCGCAATATTCTATGCGTGGCGGTGAGCTTTAATGATAAAAAAACGGCTGTCCGAAGACAACCGTTTTGATTTTTTTATTCAAAATCGAACTTGTATTTTCCCTTGTGGCGGTAGGGATAAATCTTTATGAATATGTAGGAAACAACTGCGCCGACGGTGTTGAGAACAATATCCGCCATGGTGTCCATGATGGGCCAACGTTCGGCAACGATGGGGTCAAAGAGGGTCAGCGCCTTGGGAGTTCCCTGAGCGAGTTCAAGCGACCAATGCTGTGCATCGCCGGGATAACCGCTCATCATGCCTGCAATCTGGTCAAAACCGAATTCGAAAAGCTCCCAGCCCGTTGCGGCAAGGAATGAAAATCCGACGGATGCAAGGATTATGAGCGCAAGAGGAGCTGATTTTTTATCTCTTTTCTGAATAGCGCAAACGATTTCATAGCCGAAGAATACACAAGCGCCGCCGCCCACGAAATGGAGCATAACGTCCCACCATCGGAAATCATAATAAAGATTAAGGAATTTTCCGCCGAAAGATGCGCAGAAAATCATTATTGTCAGGAATGACTGAAATGCCGACGAAATATGTCTGAATATGCTTTTTTCAGGGAAGAGCATGAAGATTTCCCAGAGGAACATGCAAACAAGGTTCGCACCGACCTGCAAGGGGTCTGTAATATCAAAAGGTGTTTTGAAAAAACCTGCAACAAATGCATAAATCATGAGCGCTCTGAATATCCACCAGAAAATAAATCTGCGCTTCGGACAGTTATCCGAAAGGCGTTTAAAATATTCTTTCATTTCTTTTTCTCCTTTTTTATTATTTTGAGTATAACATATTAATTTCGTTATGTCATCCTTTTTCAGAAAAAATTTATTTCGGAATAATTACAACTTTATTAAGTTTACAAAAGATATATATTATGGTATACTGAAAAAAATTATTTCAAGGAGATTTATCATGGCACGCAAGCTTTACTATGAAAATGCATATATAAAAGATTTCACCGCAAACGTTATTTCCTGCAACGAGGGAAAAAGAGGTTTTGAGGTTATACTTGACGAAACCGCATTCTTCCCCGAGGGAGGCGGTCAGCCGGGCGACACGGGTTTCATCGGCGGTGCGGAAGTTATTGATACAATCGAAAAAGACGGCGAGATAATCCATATCTGCAAAACGGCGGTTGAAGAAGGAAAAACCGAATGCAGTCTTGATTTTGAAAAGCGCTTCACCAATATGCAGCAGCATACGGGCGAGCATATTTTCTCGGGCATTCAGCATTCAATCTGCGGTTTCGATAACGTCGGTTTCCACATGGGTGAACACAGCATAACCGTTGATTTCAACGGCGTTATAACTGCCGAAGAGCTTGACAGAATCGAGCGTCTTTCGAATGAAGCGGTGTTCAAGAATATTCCCGTTGAAGCTCTTTATCCGAGCGATGACGAGCTTGAAAATTATGCTTACAGAAGCAAAAAAGAGCTTGAGGGTCAGATTCGTCTGACGAAAATCGGCGATGTTGACCTCTGTGCATGCTGCGGCACTCATGTTGCATTCACGGGCGAGGTCGGAATCATCAAGGCGGTTTCGATGATGAACTATAAATCGGGCGTGAGAATTACTCTGCAAATCGGCAGAAAAGCTCTTGAAGATTACAAGGAAAAGAACAAGAGCGTTCTTGAAATCTCCAATCTTCTCAAGGCGAAAACCGAGGAGGTTGCAGAGGCGGTTGAAAGAACTCTTGAAAAGCTTAAGGATTCCGCATTTGCATATTCTTCGCTCAAAAAGGAACTTTTCGCACTCAAAGCAAAGGACGCTTCGGGCGAAAGATATCTTGCATTTGACGAAGCGGGAAATTCCGATGATGCAAGAATTTTCAGCGATATGCTTGCCGAAAAGGTCGGAATTGCCGCAGTATTTTCGGGCGATGACGAAAACGGCTATAAGTATGCGATAACAACAAGAAACGGCGATGTCCGTGAAATCGGCAAGGCTCTCAATGCCGCTTGTTCGGGCAGAGGCGGCGGAAAACCTGACATGGTTCAGGGCTCTGTTGCCGCAACAAAAGAACAGATTGAAGAGTTCTGGAAAACGGTATAAAATATGAAAAACCCAAGTGCAACGCTTGATGCACTTGGGTAATTTTTTTTATATTTTCGGCGGTGCAACTCTGTGCTTTCTGTGTTTTTCGTGGGGCTTGGGCTCGATATTGCCTGCCTTTGTGAGAGCAATTTTTGTGAGCACGGGACCGACGAGTTCATAGATAAGAACGGAGAAAAGAACGATGTTTCGAACAATCTGTCCTACTTCGCCGAGTTCCATAACGGTTGCCGACATTCCGAGGGCAACACCTGCCTGGGGAAGAAGAGTGATACCGAGATATTTCGTTGTTTTGGGGTCGCATTTCATGAGCTTTGCGCTTGAGTATGAACCGATATATTTACCGAACGAACGGGTGATGATATATGCCGCACCGATGCCGACGATGATAATATCGGTGAAAACGCTCAGTTCAAGTTCAGCACCGCTCATTACGAAGAAAAGAACAAAAAGAGGAACTGTCCATTTATCGGTTTTATCCATGATTTCGGCGGAGAAATCGCAGATGTTGCAGAACATTGTTCCGAGCATCATGCAAACAAGAAGAGTTGAGAATCCGACGTGAATTCCGCCGATTTCAAATTTAACCATTGAAAGAGCAACGGTGAAAAGAACGCAGGTTACGGAAAGGCAGAGTCTTTTGCTGTTTGAGCTGAAAAATCTCTCGAAAAGCGAGAAAAGAAGACCCATAACAAAACCGAGAAGAAGCGATGCAACGATTTCAACAAGAGGCTCAATAATGATTGAAGCAAAATTGAACTGACCGTGCTCGATTGCCTTTGCGATACCGAATGAAATTGCAAAAATGATAAGACCGACGGCGTCGTCGATAGCAACGATGGGAAGAAGCAAATCGGTGAGCTTACCCTTCGCTTTATACTGACGGACAACCATCAGAGTTGCGGCGGGAGCGGTTGCGGCGGCGATTGCGCCGAGGATGATTGCCATTGAAAGGGGGAGCTTATCGGGAATTATGAAATGAAGTCCGATAAGGGCGGCATCAACGAGAAGAGTTGCGATAACCGCCTGGAAAATACCGATGAATGTTGCGGTTTTACCAATCTGCTTGAGCTGTGACAGACGGAATTCGTTGCCGATTGCAAAAGCGATAAAACCAAGAGCCGCATCAGAAATAATCTGATATTCTTTAACATTTTCAATCGAGGTGAAACCCATGCCGTTAATGCCGAGAGAGCCGATAACATAGGGTCCGATAAGAATACCTGCAACGAGATAACCCGTTACCGAAGGCAGACCTAGGGGTTTAACAACTCTGGACATCAGAAGTCCTGCGCCGAGTGCGATTGAAATGCAAAACAAGGTTTCCATTTTTAAGACCTTCTTTAATAATAAATTTTTTCGTGTAGTATATTAGCAGATTGTTATGTCAAAGTCAAAATGAAAAATTCACAAAAAAGTGATTGACAAAACCTAAATTTATCGCTATTATGTTAATTGCAACCGAACATATGTTCGTTAAACAGGAGGTGATTCCGTGGATAAGAAAAATTATCCGCTTCAACTTGAAGTTCCGCTTTCGGAAATTGAACAGCAGGTGGACTACGCCCGCACCGTCTGCTCCGATATTTTCAGACTCTTTTCGCCCGAAGAGCCAAACACGGAATTTCTCACAAATGAATATGAATCCATTCGTACCAGGCTTTCCATGATGCTCGATTTTCTTTTTCAGGCAAAGCTCTGGTGCGAATCAATTAATAAAAACAAGGAGAACTAATGGAAAATTTCAGAATTGATTTTACCCTGTCCGACCCCTTCCCCGACGGAAAGAAGCTCGGTGAATGCGGCGAAAAAAATGCGGCTCAGCTCATTATCACGCCCCCCGATAATCTCGCTTCAAGGGAAGAAATCAGGTCATATGTTGTTGCATTTTCAACAGGCAGAGGTCCCGTCAGATACGGACCCGTCACCAAATCAGAAACAATCACCGTTCCCGTCGGAAATGCGCTCACGGTCGGCTCTGCGCTTTCCGTTCAGGTTGAAGGCTACGATTCCGACGGCGAATTTGTTATAAAAAGCCCCGTCCTCAGCGGCATCATGCTTTCGGGTTCAATTGCAGACTGCGATTGCGATAATAATCCCGATAAAAATGTCATTCCCGGTCATATGCATCAGAATCTTGATGTTCTTCATAATCTTTCAGAGGCCGACGGCTCTCTCGCATACAAGGGAATCAACATCGAAACCGAGAAAAATATCAGAACGGTTGAGCTTCATTCAAGCAAAAGTGATTTTACAGTTTTAACAGATACCCCTTTTTACGGTACAATGGTTTTTTTGGCTTATGATAACAGCGAAAATCCGCGTATCCCCATCGGAGCAGAAATTTTCAGCGTTGAATTCAACATGGCACCCGAAGATAATCCCGAATGGATTGACATCAGGGATATGTTTACCTATGATCTCCATATTCCTTACTTCATCAATCAGCACAAAGCGGTTTACAGTCTGTCATTGGGCGGAACAATCCTTTCTCAAATCACTTTCACCAACGGTTATATGAATGATTTCTATGATGCCGCTGACAACTTCCTCTTCAACAGTCTGAGAATCAAATATATCGATAAAGGCGGTCATGAATAATGGAAACGGAAGTTCTTGTTTCGCTCATAACTCTCGGCGGTTCGGCTCTCGGAACCTTTGCCGGAATTGCCGTTAACTCAAAGCTGACCAATTTCCGCATTGAACAGCTTGAAAAGAGGGTCAACAAACATAACAACGTGATTGAACGCACGGGAAAGCTCGAAGAAAGAGTCGGTGCACTCGACTACAGACTCAAGGAACTTGAAAGGTAGGTGACGGAATGGATATCAATTGGAAAAGAAAGCTCACAAGCCGAAAATTCTGGGCAGCGGTTGTCGGATTCATAACCCCGATTCTGCTTGCTTTCGGAGTTTCGGACAGCGTAACAACTCAGGTCACAGCCATCGTCACGGCAGGAGCGGCGGTTGTTTCATACATCATCGGCGAAGGCTTCATCGATGCCTGCGGAAAGGAGGAATGAGAGGTTGAAAACAAGCACAGGTCTTGTTGACTATGCAAGAGCTCAGCTCGGAAAACCTTATTGGTACGGCACTTTCGGAAACACGGCAACAAAAAGTCTGCTCACCTCCAAAAAGAAGCAGTATCCCTCCCACTACGGCTTCGAACGCATGGAGCAATATAAATCTGAAATCGGCGAAAGGGTTCATGACTGCGTAGGTCTTATAAAAGGCTATCTCTGGAGCGAAAATTTCGTTGCTCCCCCGAAATATAATTCCGCGCAGGATGTTTCCGCAAACGGAATGCTCAATAAATGCGCCGAAAAAGGCGAATTCTCAACCATGCCCGAAACTCCGGGAATCCTCGTTTTCAAAAGAGGTCACGTCGGCGTTTATGTCGGCAACAAAAAAGTTATTGAAGCAAGAGGTTTCAATTACGGCGTTGTTCAGACAGACCTCGGAAAAAGAGGCTGGACCCATTGGGGCAAATGCCCGTGGATAAGTTATCCCGAAAAAGGGAATTATTTCATGGCGTGCGCCCACGATGAGGTTTCAATCGTTGATGCGCTTAAAAATATCGGTGAAAACAGCTCGTTTGCTTAACGCAAAAAAATTGCAGAGGTAAACGGTATTAAGGGTTACAGAGGAAGCGAAAAAGAAAATGTGAAGCTTCTTTCTTTGCTCAGAACGGGTTTGCTTATCAGACCTTAAAACTCAATAAAACGGAAGCGGCCTGCAAAGGAGATTATCCTCTGCAAGCCGCTGTTATTTATATTTTATTCCAGAATTCCTCAATCTGAGCTTTTGTTGCCGCAACGGAA
>JAZQTZ010000045.1:0-13818 GCA_045631105.1 Acutalibacteraceae bacterium | reverse complement strand
CTTTGAAAAGAATATGTTCAAGGGGTATTTCCTCATCATTATATTCGCCGATGTAGAGATAATCTTTATAAACATAAATTACGCCCGCACCAGCTCTTGTGCGTTCGGGGTCAATACCGAAAGTATACTTTGCTCCGTCTTCCTTGTCACCGATAACGGGTGTCCATGTCCAATCTGTGGCTGTTTCACCCATTTCGCCCTTAACAAGTGCAAATGACTGCATGGTGTATTCATCTGGCTTATTGTCAGGAGTTCCTGTGCAGATTGAAACATAAAGGTCGTCGTTATACTCAACCATTTCCCAGATTGAACCGCCATAGATACTATCAGGAAAATGATATGCAGGATAATCAAAAAGCTGTTGTTGGTCTGCAATTACGGTGAATGCTTCCTGACCTGCTGAGGGATTTGATGAAATGAGAATCTGTGCACCTCTAAGAGTTACCATGCTTACAATAAGGTAATCTTTATAAGCACAAAGACCTCTGATACCCGTGCAGATACCCTGGAGATATGCCTGATAATAATCCTTCTGATTGATACCTTCATAAACTATTGTGCACTTATCGTTATTGTTGGGGTCAACTTCAATTATCTTGGGAAGACCGTTAACAGAGCCGCAGAAATAGAGCTTGTCATTAAATTCGCAAGCATTTCTGAGCTGAACATTATGACCTGTTGCAGATTTGCTCATAAGAACGGTTACTTCGTTTGTCTTGACGTTGATTTTTGTAAGTACACCGCCGGTGTTTCCGCCGTCAGGCTCACCGGTATAGAAATGACCGTTATACATAACATCAAGCGTTGCGTTCATTTCTGCGGGATCAAAATCATTACCGAGAACACTGTCCATAAATCCGAGAGTAAGACCGAGTGAGTTATAGTTGGTGGAAACATAAACGCAGTCACCATAAGCAACGGCAGACCATGCATAGTTCTGACCTCTATCACCCTGTCCCTCATCCTTTGCGGAAACTGCACCTTCGCCGATGTAGTCAACAATACCGTCAACCTCACCGAGCCCCTTATCGGGGTGTGAAATCTTTGTTAATTCATATTCGCCTGAAGTATACTTAACTTTTCCTTCGAAAGCGAATGTACCCGTTGCCATTCCGAATAAAACAGAAACAGCAAGTACAATACTGAGAATACGTTTGAATTTCTTCATGTTTTAGCTCCTTGTTAATTTAATGAGGTGTGCTATACGCATACAAATTTTAATTATTATTTGTTGCACATAAGTTAGAAAAATGTTAACAAGACGTTAACAGCACGCTCTTTTTACTATGCAAAATTATACAACTGACTAATTTTTTGTGTTTATTTGTTAAAAAATTCCTTGTGTTAATAATATCATCTGCAAACAATTCAATATTATCTTATCAAAATTTAACAGACTTTTATTTCATAAGTTCATCGGTAAGTTTTATTATTTGAGGCGCAACCTCTTTTCTTTTTCTTTCGTAAATGGTACGGAATACAGGATATGCGGTTATCATAATCAAAACTCCGAAAATTCCTGTGATAACTCCCGCCCAAAAAAGAGTTTCTGCCCATACAAGGATAAAACTTAATCCCAAACCGAGAATAAGCACACCAATAACACCGATTGTCAAAGAAAAAGCAGCAGCTTTTGATGTTACGCTTTTATCTAATTTGCGGAGCATTTCAAGCTTTGACAGTTCTTTCTTTTCACTCTCATATTTTTCTCTTATTTGTTTTATTTCTTTGTTTTCCGCTGCAGAATAAGAGTAATGATTTGGTTTGTTGTTCATTTAAAACACCTCCATAATTTATAGATTCATTCTAAAGAACAGATGTTAATAAAACAATTGCTTTATATTTTTGTTTTGTTAATTGTGTTATTAAGTTTTACCGTGAATGTGCTGCCTTCGTTGGGTGTGCTTTCAACGGTAATTTCTCCGTCAAGAATATCAATAACTCTTTTTACAAGTGCAAGCCCGAGACCGTTGCCTTTTTCGGAATGGGAGGTGTCACCCTGATAGAATTTATCAAAGATACGCTTCATTGTGTATTCATTCATTCCGCATCCGGTGTCGGAAACGCTGACGGTAACGCCGTTGACGTTTCTTTTAAGGCATACGGTTATTTTGCCGCCGTTTTGGGTGAATTTAAGAGCATTTGAAAATAGATTGTTCCAGACTATGGCAAGCATTTCAGGGTCGGTGTTAATATAAATATCTTCTTCGATACTGGTATCGATTTCAAGATTCTTATTATCCCACTCGCTTTCAAATCCGATAAGGCACTCACAAAGCATTTCGCTGAGGTTGCATTTTTGTGATTTCGGATAAAGTTTCTGGGATTCAAGTTTGTTAAGTCTTAAGATATTGGTTATCAATTCCGAAAGATGCTTTGTGCATCTGTTGATTGATTTTGCATATTCAAGACGTTTTTCTTCGGACAAATCCGGTTCTTCAAGAAGCGCACCGTAATTCTGCAAAACCGAAAGCGGCGTGTTCAGTTCGTGGGAAACATTTGAAACGAAATCGGTTCTCAGAGTTTCGATGCTCGAAAGTTCTTCTGCCATTTTATTAAGATCTGTAACTATTTTGTTGTATTCGCCGATATGTATAGGATTGAGTCTTGCTGAAAAATCACCGTGTGTTATTTTTTGAGTGAAATTGTGGATTTTTTCAACAGGTCTTTTAACAAGAATTTTTCTTCTGATAAAGTCAACAACGGTAAAAACCAAGCCAAGAAACAAAGAATTGCAGAAAGTAAAAATTGCGGCAAATCTTATGTTTTCTTCGGTATATACAATTCCCGTATCACGCTGAAGTATATTAAGAAAAAGTATTATATTACAAGAAATAACAAAACCGACTATGCCAAAAAAAAGCAAAAATCTGTATAGGATAAAGAAAATTTTCTTCACTGTTTCAGCACCGCCTTATATCCGAGTCCGTGTACGGTCACGATTTCAAATTCATTGCAAGCCGAAAATTTTTCGCGCAGTTTCGTCATATAAACATCAACCGTTCTTGTGCCCGAATTGGTATCAACATCCCAAAACTCATCCATAAGCTGCGAACGGGTGAAAGTCTTTTTGGGGTAAGAAAGCATTTTGAATATGATGTTGAATTCCCTGACCGTAAGCTGAATTTCTTCATCTGCATAGTATGCGGTGTGTTCTTCGGCGTCAAGCACAAGATTGCCTATTGTTATCTTTCGGCTGCTCTGAATCCTCGCTCTGCGGAGCAATGCGCCGATTTTGAGCTGGAGTTCATCCAAATCAATTGGCTTTACCATATAATCATCAATTCCTACGCCGTAACCGATGCGTTTTGACGTGAAATCATCCCTCGCAGTCACAAAGAGAATGGGAATTTCTTTGTTTGTTTCCCTGACGGCACTTGCAAACTCAAAGCCGTCTGTACCCGGCATCATAATATCTGAGATTATAAGGTCAATTGTATTTTCATAAAGAACATCATAAGCATCGTTTGCGTTGTATGAACTGAAAACATCATATCCGTGCTGTGTGAGATATGACGAAACAGCTCTGTTAAAATCTTTGTTATCTTCAACTATAAGTATTTTGGGCATACCAAGCACCTCCGTTGTTATTATATCATAAAGCCGAAACTTCCGCATTTTTATTTTCATAAGAAATATACATTAACAAAGTTATAATATATGTGGATTGTTAAATTTTTGTTTACATATTCACATTGAATCATAATTTTTTTCTGAATACCCCACAAAAAAGATATAACAAACAATATTTATCCACTTTTTCTGCGCTATAGAATTCCGTACTGTATTTATATAATAACATAGTGAAGTTTTTCTTCGAACTATACCCGTCAGGGAGTAGCGTTGAGTTATTTGCCCAGAACATTACCCGAAAGTATAACTGCATAACAAAACAGAAAAGGTCGCAGACCTCAACAGTCTGCGACCAATCAAAAACTCTTTTTAAGCAAAAATTGAGTATTCATAGGTAAATCCCTTATGAATACTCAATATGGTCGGAGTGGCGGGATTTGAACCCACGGCCTCTTGGTCCCGAACCAAGCGCGCTACCAACTGCGCTACACCCCGAAATATTAATTTGACACTTGAAAGATTATATTACATATCAAAATAAAAATCAAGTGTTTTTTGCGTAAATAACTACTAATTTTCCTCATAAAAAGAAATAACCCTTGACTGATGTTTCTTTACACATTCAGCCAAGGGTTATTTCATTGAACTCTTGATATCTAACATCTTTGAATAACCTCTCTTTCTTAATATAGTCTGATTCACTCTTTCCTCACTTTGATTTTTTCTCTGCTATAATTTTTTATTTTGCTTCGACCTTTTACAAAGCTTCTGATTGAATCATGGTTAAAGATTTTTTTGCTTGTTTATTTAAGCTTTCAAATCTTTGAGGTTTTTACCTGTTCATCGGTATCACCCTTTCCTTGACTATAATATAGCATGAATTTTCTGCATTTTCAAGACGGAATATTGTATAAAGTTATCATGTTTGAACTGTATAAAACAGAGAATTTTGTATACTATGACAACAGATTGATATAAATCTATTGACTAACTTATTGGAATATGATAACATTATAATGTTGGCGGTATAAGAAACCGTCTTTTTTTATTTTCTTCCAACGGGAGAATAATATTGCTATGCCGATATAACTATGAAACAAAACAAATGGTTGAAGTATCATAAAACTCAGAGAAACAGAAAGAGCGTTGCGTATTATATCCGCAATGGACGGAGAAGGAAAAATCTGTAGATTTGATAATTATGTTGAGTTTTTCAAAAAGAAAATTGAAGAAATGAACTAGCAAAAACCACCCGTAAATTAATCACGGGTGGTTTTGATTTTATTATAATTACATCATTTCGGAAAGCTGAACGGGTCTGCCTTCTGCGACGGATTTCTTTGCTGCAAGAGCAACAAGAATTGAGTTAAGACCGTCTTCACCAGTTGTAGGAGTGGGTTTATCCTCAATAACCGCCTCTACAAACTGAAGCATTTCATCTCTGAAGGACTGCATATATCTTTCAAGGAAGAAATAGAGAGGCTTATCAGCAACAACGCCTTCGTCACCCATAAACACAACGTTTGTGGGTGTGTCGTTTGAAGCGACAGCTGCACCTTTGCTTCCGAAAACTTCAATTCTCTGGTCATAACCGTAGGCTGCACGGCGGCTGTTATCAATAACACCAACTGCACCGTTTGCAAACTTGAGGCTGATAACTGCAGTATCAACGTCACCTGCTTCGCCGATTGCAGGGTCAACAAGGCAGGTTGCGTTTGCATAAACCTCTGTTACTTCGCTTCCTGCAAGGAAACGAGCCATATCGAAATCATGAATTGTCATATCAAGGAACATACCGCCGCTGACTGCTGAATATTCTGCCGGCGGGGGTGCAGGGTCTCTTGATGTGATTTTAACGATGTGAACATCACCGATTTTACCGTCATTAACCATTGCTCTTACGTTCGCAAAGTTATGGTCAAAGCGACGGTTGAAGCCTACCTGAAGCTTAACCTTTGCTTTTTCAACCGCAGCAATAACTGCGTTTACTTTTTCAGGAGTAAGGTCAACAGGCTTTTCACAGAAAATGTGCTTGCCTGCTTCCGCTGCTTCAATAGCGATATCCGCATGGGTATCTGTTGAGGAACAAACAAGAACAGCTTCAACCTCGGGGTCTGCAAGCATTTCTTTATAGTCATTATAAATTTTTGGGATGTTAAGTTCTGCTGCAACTTTTTCAGCGTTTGCTTTGAAAACATCCGTGATTCCGACAACTGTTGCAGTCGGAACATTATATGTTATCGACTTTGCATGAAGGGAACCGATTCTGCCGGCACCGATGATGCCAATTTTAAGCTGCTTCATTTTAATCAAGTCCTTTCTTTTGACTTCGGAATAATTTTATCATACATCTTTTTCAAATTCAACAATATTTTATAGGTTTCCGGAAAATTTTTGTTTTGTTGCAAGTCCACCTCTTATATGTCGCTCGGCTTTGTTAATATCAAGAATTTCTCTGACTTCACTATACAGCGATGGGTTAAGCTTTTTCAATCGTTCGGAAACATCCATATGTACTGTGCTTTTTGATACGCCGAATTTCTTTGCCGCCGCACGTACCGTTGTTTTATTTTCAATAATATATTCTGCAAGCTCAATTGCTCTTTGCTCAACGATTCCTTTCAATATCAGCCCTCCCTGTTCAATAATATGTCAGGGAGGAAAATAATATTCCCTTGCTGAAAACACAGCAAGGGAATTAACTTTTTATTTGCATCCGCCAAAAATTTTGCATTTATATTCGCAGCCTGTGGGAGTTGCGGCACAGCCTCCGAGAGCGGTTTCACGAAGTTCTGCGGGAAGCCCCTTTCCAACTCTGTACATTGCATCGGACATTTCGCTGAAAGGTACTGCAGATTTAATTCCGGCGAGTGCCATTTCTGCGCTTGTGAGTGCATTTGAAGCGCCCGCAGCATTTCTGCTCTGGCAAGGCATTTCAACAAGTCCTGCAATCGGGTCACAAACAAGGCCGAGCATATTACCGATTGTGATAGCCGCCGCATCAAGACATTGTTCGGGAGTGCCACCCATCATCTCAACCGCCGCAGCTGAAGCCATCGCTGCAGCTGAACCGATTTCTGCCTGACATCCTGCTTCCGCACCTGAAACAGATGCGTTTTTCATAAGCAGACATCCGATTGCACCTGCGGTAAAAAGACCTTTGATGAGTTCATCTTCGGAGAGATTGAATTCTTCTTCAAGAGCAAACAGAACGGAGGGAACAACGCCTGCCGAACCAGCAGTCGGTGCGGCAACGATAACGCCCATTGAAGCATTCATTTCAAGAACTGCCTGAGAATAGATAAGCGCTTTGGTAAGAACATTTCCGCAGATTGATTTGCCTTCTGCTCTTCTTTTTTCAAGTTTTGCTGCTTCGCCACCAATCATTCCGCCCATTGAACGGACAATCTCATTAAGCGGTTTGTGAACAGAATTTCTCATTATTGAGAGAGATTTTCTCATTCTTGCATCAACTGCTTTTGCATCGTCTTCTCCGTAGACAATTTCTCTCAGACGCATTATTTCGGAGATGGGTTTATTTTCTTTGTTGCATAATGCAAGCATTTCTTCCGCTGTGTTGAAATCCATTTTTCACCCTCCCCTATTTTCTGATAAGCATTGTATCCTTAACAAAAGGATTACGCTCAATTCTGTCAACTATTTCCTGAGTTATCTCTTCATCGGATTCAATAATCATATAGGCAATACCGCCCTTATTTTCACGGTAAACACGGAGATATGCTATGTTGACATGGCATTCTCCGAGATTTGATGTTACCTTTGAAATAACACCCGGATGGTCCTTGTGAATAACAATGAGCGAGTGATATTCGCCCGTAAACAACACCTTTACACCGTTGATACGGGTAAGTCTGACTTTACCGCCGCCGATTGATTCGCCTCTGACAGTCAGCTTTCTTCCCGTAACATCCTCGATTTCCATATCAACAGTATTGGGATGAACTTCAGTTTCAATTGTGTTCGCAATAAAAGAGAATTCTATCCCCTCTTTTTCGGCTATTTCAAACGAATCACGGATTCTCTCGTCATCAGTTTCAAATCCCATCATGCCGCCAAGAAGCGCTCTGTCGGTACCGTGACCTTTATATGTCTGAGCAAAAGAGCCGTAAAGAGTGAACTTTACACTTTTAATTTTTTCATGAGTCATTTTCCAGGCAAGACGGGCAATTGACGCCGCACCTGCAGTATGTGAACTTGAAGGTCCTACCATATTCGGACCGATAACTTCAAAAACACTTATAAATGCCATGGTATTTCTCCCTGCAGATTGATTTATTCTGAAATGATTATATTTTATATTTGTTACAAAGTCAATATGAATGTAAATACGGTTATGAATAAAATTCGAATAAATTTGTCGTAAATAATAAATTATTCTTGATTTTTAATATATAGTTTATTATAATTAAAACATAAATTTATCGGATGTGATTTTGTGGAATTATTAAAAAACAGGATTATTGAACAAGGAAAAGCAATCGGAAACGATGTTGTTAAAGTTGATATGTTTCTCAACCATCAGATTGATGTTGATCTTCTTTGCGAAATTGGCAAGGAGTTCCGCAGAATTTTTGATTCTGAAAAAATCAACAAAATTATTACTATTGAAGCTTCAGGCATCGGTATTGCCTGCATTGCAGCGCAATATTTTTCTGTCCCTGTTGTATTTGCAAAAAAGGGGGCAAACAGAAACGTCGGCGACAACATTTATAAAGCCGATGTTTATTCGTTTACAAAAGGTACAACAACAACAATCGGAATTTCAAAGGATTACATAGGTCCCGATGACCGCATACTTATAATAGACGATTTCATGGCAAACGGTAAAGCTGTTCATGGTCTTATCAATATCATCAACCAAGCAGGTGCCACTCTTGAAGGCATCGGTATTGTTATTGAAAAAGGGTTCCAGCCCGGCGGAGATGCTCTGCGTTCACTCGGTTACAGGGTTGAATCACTTGCGGTTATTAAATCCATTGACAACGGAGAAGTTGTTTTTGGATAATAATAAATTTTTTATGGAGGAATTCTCATGAAAAAATTCACCAGAATCATCGCACTTGTTCTTTCGCTTGTTATTGCTCTCTCCTGCTTTGCAGGCTGCAGCAAGACAGAAGACAAATTCATCGTCGGTTTCATTTTCCTTCACGATGAAAACTCAACTTATGATAAGAACTTCATCAACGGCGCTCTTGCTGCTTGTGAAGAACTCGGTGTTGAGTACATCATGAAAAAGAACATCCCTGAAAGCGCAGAATGCAAAGAAGCTGCAGAAGACCTTGTTGACCAGGGTTGCGACCTTATCTTTGCTGACAGCTTCAACCATGAAGGTTTCCTTATTGAAGTTGCAAAGAAATATCCTGATGTTCAGTTCTGCCATGCAACAGGTACAAGAGCTCACACAGAAGGTCTTGAAAACTTCAGCAATGCTTTCGCATCAATTTATGAAGGCAGATATCTTGCAGGTGTTGCTGCAGGTATGAAGCTCAACGAAATGATCGCAGCAGGCAAATTCACCGCAGAAGAAGCAAAAATGGGTTATGTAGGCGCTTATCCTTATGCAGAAGTTAAGTCAGGCTACACATCATTCTATCTTGGCGCAAAGTCAGTTTGCCCCACAGTTACAATGGACGTACAGTTCACAGGTTCATGGTATGATGAAGCTCTTGAAAAAGAAGCTGCAACAGCTCTTATCAACGCTGATTGCAAACTCATCAGCCAGCACGCTGACTCAATGGGCGCTCCCACAGCTTGCGAATCTGCAGGTATCCCCAATGTTTCATATAACGGCAGCACTATCGATGCATGCCCCAACACATTCATCGTTTCATCAAGAATCGACTGGACTCCTTACTTCAAGCACATCATCACATGCGCACAGGAAGGCAAGGACATCGAAGATGACTGGACAGGCACAATCGAAACAGGTTCTGTTGTTCTTACAGACGTGAACACAAACGTTGCAGCTCCCGGTACAGTTGAAAAGCTTGAAGAAGTTAAAGCTCAGCTTATCGCAGGCGAAATTCACGTTTATGACACAGCTAACTTCACAGTTGACGGTCAGCCTCTCACATCATACCTTGCAGACGTTGACACAGACGATGCTTACACACCTGACACAGAAGTTATTGCAGACGGTTATTTCCACGAATCAGAATTCCGTTCAGCTCCCTACTTCGATGTAAACATTGACGGCATCACTCTTCTTAACTAATTCAAACAAAAGGCGGAGCGAAAGCTCCGCCTATCCCTGTTTTATATTTAATTTTGAAAAGATCGTTGAATCATTTTCAACTCACTTTTGAGAATTAAATCAGGAGGTATTAACTTGGGAACACCTGCTATTGAGCTTGTCAACATTACTAAAACATTCGGTAATGTTGTTGCTAACAAGGATGTTTGCCTGACTGTAAACAGAGGAGAAATTCTTTCCATCCTCGGTGAAAACGGCAGCGGCAAAACCACACTTATGAATATGATTTCGGGCATATACTTCCCCGACCACGGTCAGATTTTTATCGATGGTCAGGAGGTACTTATCCGTTCACCCAAAGATGCATTCAAATATAAAATCGGTATGATTCATCAGCATTTCAAACTTGTTGATGTTTTTACTGCAACAGAAAACATAGTTCTCGGTCTTAAAGATGACGGCAAATTCAACATTAAGGATTCACACAATAAAATCAAGGAAATCAGCTCAACCTACGGTTTTGAACTTGACCCTGCAAAAAAGATTCACGAAATGTCAGTCTCTGAAAAGCAAACAGTTGAAATAATCAAAGTTCTTTACAGAGGCGCTGATATTCTTATTCTCGATGAACCTACCGCAGTTCTTACTCCTCAGGAGACTCAGAAACTTTTTGCTGTTTTGCGCACGATGCGTGATATGGGCAAGTCAATTATTATCATCACGCATAAACTTCATGAGGTTCTTTCGCTTTCGGATAAAGTTGCCGTTCTTCGCAAAGGTGAATATATCGGAACCGTTAACACAGCAGAAACAAACGAATCAGAGCTGACAGAAATGATGGTTGGCAAAAAAGTCGATCTCAATATAGACCGAACAAAAGTTGAAAACACAGCCGACCGTCTTGAAGTTAAAAATATCTCATGCATAAATCGTGAAGGCATCACACTTCTCAAGGATATTTCGTTCACAGCTAAATCGGGCGAAATCCTCGGCATTGCAGGCATTGCAGGCAGCGGTCAGAGAGAACTTCTCGAGTCAATCGCAGGTCTTCAGAAGCTTAATGAAGGAGAGATACTCTATCACGATCCCGTCAGCGGTAAGACAGAAAATCTCCGTGATAAATCACCTGTAAAAATCAAAGAACTCGGAGTCCGTCTTTCATTTGTTCCTGAGGACAGACTCGGCATGGGTCTTGTCGGAAACATGGATATTATTGACAACATGCTTCTGAGAAGCTACAAAAAAGGCAAATCCGCATTCCTTGAACGCAAAAAGCCCAAAGACCTTGCAAACAGAATTATCGAGGAACTTGAGGTCGTAACCCCGAGCGCAAAAACACCTGTTCGCCGTCTTTCTGGCGGTAATGTTCAGAAAGTTCTTGTCGGCAGAGAAATTGCAGCTTCCCCCACCGTGCTCATGGTTGCTTATCCTGTCAGAGGACTTGATATAAACTCATCATATCTTATTTATAACCTTCTCAATCAGCAGAAGGAAAGCGGAGTTGCAATCATATTCGTCGGCGAGGATCTTGACGTTCTTATAGATCTTTGCGACAGAATTATGGTTATAAATTCAGGAAGAATAACAGGTGTTGTTGACGCAAGAGAAACAACCAAAGAAGAAATCGGTCTTCTTATGACAAAGAACGACGGAGGTGAGAGCAATGAGTAAACCTGCAGCCAAAAATCAGGAACCGCTTTTTCACATTGTCAAGCGAAGTGCGATTCCTGTGTGGCAAACACTTCTTATCAGAGCGGGAGCAATCCTTGCGGCGCTTATTGTCTGCGGATTTATGACATTCTTTTTAACCGGTCAAAATCCGATTGAAGTCTACGGTACAATGGTTAACGGTGCAATCGGTTCACCCAGAAGAATATGGAATCTCCTCCAAGGTATTGCTTTGCTTCTTTGCGTTTCACTCGCCGTTACTCCTGCTTTCAAAATGAAATTCTGGAATATAGGCGCAGAAGGTCAGGTGCTCATGGGCGGTCTTGCTGCCGCACTTTGCATGATTAATCTGACCGATACACTCAGCCCTCCCCTTTTAATGATTACAATGATTGTTACAAGCATCGTATGCGGTGCGGTATGGGGTCTTGTTCCCGCATTTTTCAAAGCTTATTGGAACACAAACGAAACTCTTTTCACCCTTATGATGAACTATATTGCAATGCAGATTGTAAAATATTTTGCATATAAATATTCCGTTCCCAAGGGTACAGGCAGTATCGGAACCATCAACGCAACAAATAACGAAGGCTGGTTCCCCTCAATTCTCGGTCAGGAATATCTGCTTAACATTTTGATTGTTATCGGCCTAACCGTTTTCATGTATATCTATCTGAAACACAGCAAACACGGTTATGAAATTTCCGTTGTCGGCGAAAGCGAAAACACAGCAAGATACATAGGAATTAACGTTAAAAAAGTTATCATCCGAACCATGATTCTTTCCGGTGCAATATGCGGTATTGCAGGTCTTATCATGGTTGCGGGTACAGATCATACCATTGCCTCCGAAACCGCAGGCGGAAGAGGTTTTACTGCAATTATGGTTTCATGGCTTGCAAACTTCAACCCCATTATGATGTTCCTTACATCTTTCCTGATAGTATTCATGGAAAAAGGTGCAATCGCCATCTCCTCACAGTTTGAATTGAACAATTCCTTTGCCGATATCATCACGGGAATTATTATTTTCTTTATTATCGGCAGCGAATTTTTCATCAGATATTCAATAAAATTCAGAGAAAAGAAGGAGGTTAAGAATAAATGATTGTTTCAATTATTCACCGTGCGGTCATGCAGGGAATTCCCCTTCTTTACGGTTCAACAGGCGAAATCATAACAGAAAAAAGCGGCCATCTTAACCTCGGTATTCCCGGCATAATGTATGTTGGCGCTATTTCGGGCGTAATCGGTGCTTTTCTGTATGAACAGTCAGCCACAACGCTCAATCCCATTCTTGCCATTCTCATTCCTCTCGCCGCATCAATTCTCGGTTCTCTTCTGATGGGACTTATCTATTGCGTTCTTACAGTTACACTTCACGCAAATCAGAATGTAACCGGTCTTGCAATGACAACATTCGGCGTTGGATTCGGCAATTTCTTCGGTGGCTCACTCATTAAACTCACAGACAGCGACACACCTTCAATCGCTCTTGTTCAGACAAGCCGTTTCTTTAAAACAACTCTCCCCTTTGCTGACAATCTCGGAAAAATCGGAGAATTATTCTTCTCATACAGTTTCCTTGCATATGCAGCAATTATAATCGCTGTTGCAGCTGCAATCATCCTCAACAAAACAAGAGTCGGTCTTCATCTTCGTGCAATCGGTGAAAATCCTGCAACTGCTGATGCAGCAGGAATCAACGTTGAAAGATACAAATATGTTTCAACCTGCATCGGCAGCGTTATCGCCGGTCTCGGCGGTCTTTATTATGTTATGGACTACGCTGACGGCATCTGGTCAAACAATGCATTCGGCGACAGAGGATGGCTTGCAATTGCGCTTGTTATTTTCGCCATGTGGAAACCCAATCTCAGCATTTTCGGTTCAATCCTTTTCGGCGGTCTTCTGATTGTTTATAATTATATTCCCAACCTTTCATTTGAACAGCAGGAACTTCTCAAAATGACTCCCTATGTTGTAACCATCATCGTGCTTGTTGTTATCAGTATGCACCGCAAGAAAGAAAACCAGCCCCCTGCAAGCCTCGGACTTAACTATTTCCGAGAAGAAAGATAAAAAAATACCGTGTATGGTTTATTGCCATACACGGTTATTTTTATGCTTTGCTTTTCTTATCCGGAATCAGGAAAATAAACACAAGTGAGCTTACAAGTAACATCATCGGATAGAACATCTTACCGATAATCTCAAACGCCGTAATCTCCTTGCCGAGAGTGTTAACAGCAGAAATTGCAACAAGAATCTGTGCACCGTAGGGAAGGAAGCCCTGAACAATACAGGAGAAGGTGTCAAGAAGTGAAGCAGTCTTTCTCTTTGAAATAGCGAAATCCTTTGAC